>NZ_JAWPOJ010000199.1:0-1385 GCF_033344235.1 Vibrio sp. Vb1554
TCATTGATAACGCTAATAACATAAATTAAAGCGCGCGGATTCTATGGTTCCTCGACACACTACACAATAAGAACTTTACAAGAATATGTTGGGCGTGCAAAAACACCAAAGACGAGCTCGGACATTAACATCTACTGATGAAATGAATCCACCCGCCTTTCATAAAGTTTGGATAAACATAACCGTGTATTTACAATACCTTGGGTTTCGTATTACCCCCAAAGAGCGGCGATCAGAAAAATAGCCGCAAACAATCCAGCGATAACTAACATTAAGTATGATAGTTTGCCTGTTCCACCTTTTGGCGCTTGATTACAACACCCCATTTGTCTTCTCCTTAACGATTTTCGTTCCCTTTAACTTAACGCTTACCCTTAGGTGAAGGTCAACCTGTGGCAGTTTGTTGTGTGTCTCTTTTACTTTTTGCGCGCCAACACACCAACGCAAACGTTTATATTGCTTACAAATAAATCAATGAGTTTTCGGTTCATTTTTGGGTAAATACATACCATTTTTCGCTATATACCCGCCGTTTATAACAACCCTACAATACGCGCGTCTTACTTGTAGCACGCGGGTTTTCCAACCATGAATTCGTGGCTCGTTTATTAAAGGTATCGAATGAGCAATATCGCCAAGTCCGCTGTTAAACTCAGTGTTTTCTCTGTGATCATGATTACGGTTACATCCGTTGATAGCATCAGAAACATACCGGGTGCCGCCTTATTTGGTAGTCATGCCATCTCTTTCTTTTTACTTGCTGGTTTATGCTTTTTCGTTCCCACGGCTTTAGTGTGTGCCGAGCTAAGCACGACTTACCCTCAACAGGGTGGTGTCTATCTTTGGGGAAAAGAAACGATTGGACCTAACTTCGGCTTTGCGACCGTTTGGTATCAATATGCGGAAAATATCGTTTATTACCCGCCTCTGATCTCTTTCATTGTCGCTACAGGTGCCTACCCATTTTTCCCAGAACTGGCGCAGAATAATATTTTCATGTTAATCATGATTAATGTGATTTTTTGGGCGCTAACGTTAGTAAATATATTCGGCTTACGTTTGTCATCGATGATCACAAACGTGTTTGGCACTCTAGGGCTCATTTTCCCAATTTTGCTGATCATTGGCTTGGGTGGTTACTGGGCATATACCAATCCGGGTGAGTCTCATATCTCCCTTAGTCATGTCTCTGACTGGCTACCCGATTTCTCTCAAGATGGAATTGGGGCAGGTTTCACCGCAGTCGTGCTTTCATTGACTGGTTTAGAAATTACCACCTCATATGCAAGTGAGGTAGAAAATCCACAAAAGGCGTATCCAAAAGCACTCTTAGCTTCTACGGCGCTGATTTTGGTATCTTTAACAGCTTGCTCACTGTCAATTTC
>NZ_JAWPOJ010000200.1:0-1383 GCF_033344235.1 Vibrio sp. Vb1554
TGAGAACGGCTGTAAGCCTGGGTTGTCTTTCTCGTTGAGGTAAACCATCAAAGCCTGCATTTGGCTGCGTAGATCTTCATCGGATACGCGACGCATCTTACTTAAGCGATGATCAGCGCTACACACAGACATCATTCGGATTTTCCCCAGCGGTTTGTAAACAATGTGCGGGTCATCGATGCGTTCATAGTCGACACCGAATGCAAAATCGACTTGATGAGTACTGACTAAGTTAGCCAAGTCACCACTAGAGGCCAAGATGAGGTTAAACGTTGTAGAAGGGAATCGATTGTTGAGTCGGTGAGACAGTTCTTGCCACAAATCGTCTGGCAGTGAGTCATCACGCGCCACCCAGACTTCGGCGTTGAAGCCTTCGGATATTTGCGCGCATGTTTTTCTGATTCGTTGAGCTGTGACCAACAAATACTCGCAATCTTTGTAAATTGCTTTTCCCGCTTCCGAAAGCGTCAGTTGGTTTCCTGTTCTTGTGAACAACTCAACATCGAGCTCTTTTTCTAATGCCTTGATCGACATGCTGAGTTTGGTGCGGTTACAGTCTAACTGCCGCGCAGCTTCGGAGACTGAGCCACACTCTGCGATAGTGCAGAAAGCTTCTACCTGAGTTAAGTTCATGATTTGACACAACCAATTAAGAATTTGCAATAAAGTAGGGCACGATAGAGATGTGCTCCCAAAGCTGTGAAAGATTATCGAAAAAAATAGTAATTCGCCAGATAAGTCTATGGTCTTTTAGCGGTTTTGCGGTACCCTATAGCCTATTAATTTCAAAATGCGCCAACTGCATTTTGACGTCACATAGTGATATGTGGGCTATAAGAAGTGAACATGGAGGCCACGATGGCACAAGATTGGGACGGCTTAGCAAAGAACTGGGAATCGAACCCAGCAACAGAGCAATTTGCGCAGTCGGTGTTTGCACAGTTACAACAGCTAACTCAGCTTGATGGCATTAAAGTTTTAGATTTTGGATGCGGCACCGGACAATTAAGCCAATTGTTGTCACCCATTGTTAAGGATATTGTGGCGTTAGATGCGTCTGAAGCCATGATTGAAGAGCTCGACAAAAAAGAGTTACTCAACGTTGAGCCAGTCGTAGATGCATTATCACGAGGTTTAGTGGCGCAACATCCTGCTTTCCGCGGACAATTTGATCTTGTGGTTGCGTCTTCTGTCCTTGCTTTTGTCGATGATGTGGAATCGTCGTTAGACATTGCTCATTCGTTGCTAAATGAAGGTGGTTACTTCGTTCATTTTGATTGGGTTGCAGAATCCGAGCAAGACGGTTTCACCTTAAGCCGCTCCGAGAATGCATTGAGCAACGCTGGTTTTGTCGATGTTGAAGCGAAAAAAGTGTTCGATATC
>NZ_JAWPOJ010000201.1:0-1383 GCF_033344235.1 Vibrio sp. Vb1554
TTACTTCGGTTCCATTGTTGGCCGCTTTGCTAACCGAATTGCGAAGGGGCAGTTTGAGATAGACGGAGAGAAGTATCAACTTGGTATCAATAACGGTGAAAACTCACTGCACGGTGGCTTGGAAGGGTTTGATAAACGCCGCTGGAAGGTTGAAGAGCAAAATGATCAACAGGTCACTTTTTCACTTCGCTCCCCGGACGGTGACCAAGGCTATCCGGGAAACCTCGATGTGAAGGTGATGTACACGCTCACTGACGAGAATGAACTAGCTATCGCCTATGATGCTAAGACCGACAAAACATCACCAGTGAATTTAACCAATCACGCCTACTTTAACTTGGCTGGTGAGGCGAGCCGCGCAAAAAGTTTGGATCATACTTTACAGCTTAACGCTGGGTATTACTTGCCAACAGATGCGGGGGTAATTCCTTCCGGTGAACAAAAGCCAGTTTCGGGTACCAGTTTCGACTTTACCGAGCCAAAATCGATTGGCCAAGAATTTCTTGCAGAGCAAGATCAGAAAACTGCTGGTGGCTACGATCACGCCTTTGTCTTCATGCCTGAAGTGACCGATGGCGTGTCTGTCGCTGCGGTTTTAATTGCACCAAAAGAAGATGTGGTGATGAAAGTGAAAACCACCAAGCCTGCCATCCAGTTTTATTCAGGTAATTTCTTAGCCGGTACGCCAGGTGCAAGTAAAACTTACGAACGCTATGACGGCCTAGCATTGGAAACGCAGTACTTTCCAGACGGGCCAAACAAACCAGAATGGGGACTCAACAATGGGGTGTTGAGCTCTGGGGATTGCTATCAGCATCAAACTACTTATCAGTTTGAATTTTAGATAGCACTTCTACCCTTTGAACTTGCAGCGGCAGCGATGCTGCAACTCCAACGACTTTGGGTGTTATGGTGGGCTACATGCCCACCTTTTTTGTTTTTGTCGAAGAGGTTCGAACGATGAGCTCACCCTCTACTTTGCGTTTGTTAGAAAGCAACGGTTGCCCTTCAATCAGTGCCATCAACGATTCGATTGCGAGTTTACCCATGTCTGAGTAGGGCAGTTCAACCGACGTTAATGCTGGGAAGCTTTCAGAGGCGATTTGCTGATTATCGTAACCGACAACGGCAACATCCTGAGGAATCTTCAACCCCAACTCCGCTATCGCTTGGTAGCACCCCATTGCCATATAGTCGCTGCCACAGAAAATCGCTTCTGGCGGCTGCTCCATATTCAGTAGTGCCAGTGTTTGCTGGTGCGCTTCTTTTAGCGACCAGTTTGCATCGACTAAATACTCTGAGTTAGGAATGATGTCTGCATCAATGAGAGCCTGACGATAACCATCGGCACGTTGCTTACTGGCTAGCATCCAACTTTCACCA
>NZ_JAWPOJ010000202.1:0-1378 GCF_033344235.1 Vibrio sp. Vb1554
ACAAACCATGAGTAATAACCACACCTTGAGCTGCTATCGCTTTCTGACCACCGCCAACGATAAAGACGCCACCAAGGCCGCATTGGTTGCTGGTGTGCTGTTTGTTTTTGCCCCTGTACTGTGGTTTATGCCAGCGTGGTTCGTGGCAGCACAAAACATCGATTTACTGGCGATCTATCCTGCACTAGAGCAGAGTGCGAACAACGCCGCTTATCTTTACTACATCCAGCATTACATGCCTCAAGGTTTACTCGGATTGGTGATGGTGGCATTGGTGGCCGCGACCATTGCGCCGCTTTCATCAGCACACAACCGCAACGCTGGCATTGTGGTCAAAAGCCTCTACCAAGTGTGGTTCAACCCAAATGCTACCAGTCGTCAGCAGTTGATGGTTGGAAAAATTGCGACGATAGTATCTGGCGTATTAGCCACGGTCACAGCTTTACTGCTGGCGTCTGTTGAGTCGTACAGCTTGTTCGACATGATGATTGTGTTCGCGGCGTTCATTCAGATGCCAATCAACATCCCATCTCTGCTTGCGCTTGTCAGTTTGAAAACACCAAACTGGTCGGGATGGGCCACCGTTATGGTCGGATGCGCAGTATCGCTCTTTATGATGTTTATCTTTGATGTACAGTGGCTCTCTTCCTCGCCATTAACGCCAAGAGAAAGCAAAGACCTGTCCGTGGTCGCAACGCTTGCCGTTCATTTACTGGTGACGGGAGGCTTCTTCCTGTCTACTCGGGTCTTTTATGCCAAAGAGTCACCATCAATCCAGCAAAGTCGCACTGCACTTGCGATTCAACTAGCCACACCGATCAGCGACGAGGAGCAGTCCCCTATCAATCATAAGCAAGGACTTTATGTCGGCTCCATCACAACGTTGGCGGGCATGTTACTGATTCTTGCCGGCGTCGTGTTAGCGGGCTCTTCTCAATCCATCTTTGTCGCAATTGGCTGCATTGTGTTGCTGTTTAGCTTGTTCCTACTACAACCTACCCAGCACTCTAAACGTGCTTGGCAGAAACAAAAAACTAAGTAAGTAAATGGGTAAGTAAACCGTATTGGGCGCGTTGTTTTGTGTCGCGCCTAGTGGAAAGCTGGCTTTTTAACTCGCCAAAACTGCACATAAAAAAACGCCTACGGTGGAGCCGCAGGCGTTGGCAAATTGCTCAAAAGATCGTTCGACTATCTACGATAGTTCTCGGCGCTAACCGGGGTGAGGAATTATTCGATAATTCCCGCAACTTCACGAACCAGCTTCGCCAGTTCATCCCATTGCTCGTTGTCAATCAAATCGCCGGGTACCATCCAAGTACCACCACACGCCAAGACTGAAGAAATAGACAAGTAATCTTTAACATTGCTTGGGCTCACG
>NZ_JAWPOJ010000203.1:0-1372 GCF_033344235.1 Vibrio sp. Vb1554
CCACGTCTGGCGTAAAAGTAATTTTTCCGTCTTTATCACTCACCACATCAATTTGCTCTTGATGGTTGCGATACAACGTTCCTTCACGCGTGATCTCTGCCGTCACACCTTGTTGAGGTTTGCCATCGAAGAAGAACTGGAACGTCACCGCTTCACCTTCAATGATGTCAGATGGGTGAGTCAGCGGTTTTAGCTCTAGCAATTTGCCTTCAATTTCTAACGCTTTTTCTGTTGGTTTACCGACCGTGATGTAGCTTTCTGCGCGGGTGTAGCTTAGCTGAGTCACCACATCACGCGTTTTTTCTGGTAGCACATCAGCGCGCTCAGCTTTATTGGCTCTAACCCACTTCACAGTATCGCGGCGACCTGCTTTGTACTGGGTGTAGTAGCTCGGCTCATTGTTGATCGCAACCTTATGCGTGCCCTCTTCAACAAAGAAGAAATCGAACATCGAACGACGCTTACCGCGTATTACAAAGTTCGGACGCTCAGAGCGGCCATCCGGCATGATGACAAAAGCTTGTTCGCTACCTGCTGGCTTATCGAATACAAATGTGCCATGAGAAGCGGTCACATCGAACGTGAGCCAATCACCACCTTCTTTAGAAACGGTAAAGTGCGAAGGCAAAACCCAACGAGGATGCGCTTGTGCCGTTGTCGCTGCAGCTAATCCCATTGCCATTACGCTTGCTAACGCCACTGCTTTCATTTTGGTTTTCATTGTTGTGTCCTTCTATCACTTAACTTGGTAATTGACGGTGATGACCCCCGTCTCTTGAGTTGGTTTGAGTTGGTAGCGCACCTCACTGTCCGCTAATGTCATTTTTTGGCGCAAGTAGTTGCGACCACCGTGTTCACGAACGACCTCAACATGTAAAGTATAGTCACCTTGCTCAAGGCGTTCGCCTGCGTCGTTAGTACCATCCCAAACAAATCGATACTGCCCAGCAGGGCGAGTCGCAGACGTCACAGCGTCAATCAGATCGCGATCATAACGACCCACTTTTCGCCACCAGCTGCGCATGTCTTTGAGCCACTCATCCTTACCGACCCAAAGCTGAATGGTTTTAACGGATTGACGTTGTTCATCTTCAACCCACACTGCGACGTAAGGACGGGCGTACATTGAGGTATCGATCTTTGGCAATTCAAATTCAAAGTCGATTTTGGCAGCATCAGGTAAAGGCGCAGCCAAAACTGGCCATGGTGCTAAAGCCGCTACCAACGCCGCTTTGCAAAATAGGTTTTGGCGAAGTAACTTGCCTGTGTTCAACATAAGCTTTTCTCTACAACTGGCTGTTAAGGCACAGCAACAAAATAAATGACGAGCGACAGCAACGAGCCAAAGCTCATCCACTGCAGTGATGTTCTG
>NZ_JAWPOJ010000204.1:0-1371 GCF_033344235.1 Vibrio sp. Vb1554
GTGCTGTTTATGGACTATCGCGTAAACGATATTGCGAAGGCGATGGAATGGGGTAGACCGGGACTGATTTTCTCAGGCTCAATGTTTGCGTTGATCTTTGCGATGGTGGTGCGTTTCTCAGCTGTTGCGATTGGTAGTATCGAAAGTAATCTAAATAAAATTTCTCCATCGTTAGATATGGCGTCACGCACGATGGGATGTACGCCTAATACGATGCTGTGGCGAGTGCACTTTCCACTGGTAAAACGTGGTGCACTGATTGCGGCATTGTTGGTGTTTATTGAGTCGATGAAAGAGCTCAATGCCTCTCTGCTTCTGCGTCCATTCAATTTTGAAACACTGGCAACATACGTATATAACTTTGCCTCGGATGAGCATTTAGAATTGGCAGCTCTGCCTGCTGTATTGTTGGTTCTTGTTGGGTTGATCCCGCTTGTTGTTGTTAACCGTTCACTGGAGCAAAATCACTGATGAGCTGCGCACTATCAATTAAAAACCTAACTTGCCAATACGATGCTCAAACCGTTTTAGAGTCTTTGTCGCTTGAAGTTGAACAGGGGCAAATCGTTTGTCTTTTAGGGGCGAGTGGTTGTGGCAAAACGACATTGTTGAAAGCGATTGCTGGTTTGCTGCCTCTTACTTCTGGTCAAATGAGCTTAAATTGTCAGACGATTGATGATGGTGAAAATTGGTTGCCGCCAGAAGAGCGCAATATCGGAATGATCTTCCAAGATTATGCACTATTTCCTCATCTGACAGTTGCGCAAAATATAGCCTTTGGCTTGAAGCATCAATCTGCACAAGAAAAGCGCGCGAAAGTCGATGAAATGCTAGAACTCGTGCACCTTCAAGGTTACGCCGATCGTTATCCACATCAGCTTTCTGGTGGGCAACAGCAGCGCGTTGCGATTGCCCGTTCTCTGGCTTACAGCCCTGATTTACTGCTTTTGGATGAACCGTTTTCCAATATTGATACTCAGGTTCGTCACGAGTTAATCAGCGAGATCCGTAAGATTTTTAAGGCACAAGGCGTTACAGCGATTTTCGTGACTCACAGTCGTGAAGAAGCATTTGCGTTTGCCGACAAAATGGCGGTGATGAACCACGGTGTTATTGAGCAATACGGCACGGCTTCAGAACTCTACTACCAACCTTCGAGCAAGTTTGTTGCAGACTTCTTAGGTGGTGGTAGCTACCTAGCCGCAACGCGCATTTCAGATACGGAATACGAAACCCATATTGGTGTAGTTGAGGCGAGTGCACAGCAAGAGATTCAAATGCAATCTGCTTGTTCATTACTACTGCGACCACAACATGTCCAAATTCAGTCGGATGAAGACAGTGCGGTCACTGTGCTTGAGCAGCACTTCA
>NZ_JAWPOJ010000205.1:0-1368 GCF_033344235.1 Vibrio sp. Vb1554
AATACTGAATTAAACAACAACGGTGAGCGTAAAGACGATTGGCACTTGATGCCTTACGAAACGGGCAAAACGTTCGTGATGGAACCGTACATGTATCCGGTTCGCGGCAAACAAGAACTGATCACGACCATCAGTCAACCAATCAAGTTACGTGGCGAGATCATAGGCTCTCTTGGTTTTGATTTGTCATTGAACGAGTTACAAAGCCAAAGTGAAGATTACGCGAGCGACTTGTTTGATGGACAAGGCCGTATTCTGATTTCTTCGTGGAAAGGCATCACACTGGCAAACAGCAGCCAAGCAGATCAAGTGGGCAAGAAAGTCTCTCATGAATTGGCGTCTCAATGGGCTCGTATTCAATCCATTGCGAAACAAAAAGGCGCAGGCCTTGTGACGTTTGGCGGGGATGAGTATGCGATTACTGCAATTGAAACCAGCGATGCACCTTGGATCGTTATGGTGTCGGTTCCCAGTAGCTTCCTTAAAAAGAACGTGGATGACTACGAGCGATGGAGTGAAGAACAAAGTGCAGAAGCTCTTGAAAAGGGAGTGTGGGCAGGGATTATTGCGGCTCTGATTGGTATTGTTGCGATGACGATGATCGCGACCTCGTTGGGTAAAGTGTTAACTAACTTAGTGGAGCGTTTTAAAGACGCAGCACAAGGCGAGGGCGACCTAACTTACCGCATTGAGGTGAAAGGTAAGGACGAAACCGCCCAACTGGCGCACTGGTTTAATACCTTCCTAGCTCGCATTCAGGAAATGCTTTTAACCGTAATGGCGACGGCAGACCAAGTTGATAAAAACGCAAGTGAAGGCCAAGCTCGCGCGGCGGCTTCGAGAGATCAACTGAACGTTCAAGTGAATGAAGTCAACTCGCTAGCAACGGCGATTAATGAGATGAGCGCAACCGCACAAGAAGTGGCAAATTCTGCGGTACAAGCAGCAGCAGCGGCAAGCCAAGTTCAAAGCAATAGTGCGAATGGCATGTCGCGTATGGACAATGCTGCAAGCGCGGTGGATAACCTTGCTTCGCAAGTGAATGATGCACAGCACCAGACGCAGAATTTGGTGGCTTCAAGCACGGCGATTCAGGGTATTCTGAGTGAGATTGGTGGCATTGCCGATCAAACCAACTTGTTGGCGCTGAACGCTGCGATTGAAGCTGCGCGTGCTGGTGAAGCGGGTCGTGGTTTTGCTGTGGTAGCCGATGAAGTCCGCAACCTTGCAACGCGCACACAAGGCTCGACAGAAGAAATTCGTGCAATGTTGGCTCGTTTGGAGCAAGAAACGCAATCAATCGTCGTGTTGATGGAGCAAAGCCAGAAGCAAGCGGTGGATACCAAAGAAGAAACACAAGCAGCGCAG
>NZ_JAWPOJ010000206.1:0-1366 GCF_033344235.1 Vibrio sp. Vb1554
AATTGGGAAGCTGGAGTAGTCGAATGTCTAAACGCTTATGTAAGATGAACCGCAAACAAATTGCGGCCAACTTGGGTGACATTCACCGTTTGGTCGTCGCACCTAAGTTCGTTTGTCGCTCTTGTGCACGCTCTTCCGCTTCTAAAGACTCATTGTGTAAGCCTGCCGCAATTCCTCCACAAAAATGCCAAGACAAGCCGTTAAACGAGCAACAAGCATGCGGTCTGTTAGCTGAAGCGCTGCCTGCGCAATCCATTTCCGTCACGCCAAAACACAGCGCAGAAAAGGCGGCGATCGTGAAACGTGTGGTCGAGCGAGTGAAAGAGAAGAAACAAGCCGCGAAAGTGGTGACACCAGTGTCGATGGCGGCTCCTGCACTGTTTGATTTGGCCGATAAAAAAGCGCTTAAGAAAGCGAAAAAGGCACTGAAAAAACACTACAAACAGCAGAAAAAGCTGCTAAAAGTGGCAAAAAAGCAGCAGAAGTTGCTCAAGCGTCAACGCAAACTGGAAGCCCGCAATGCGAAGTTGGAAGTGTTGTTACCAACGCCGCCTAATGCGTTGATGGGCGCAAGCTCGCAAGCCAAAGTGCATTAATTGAATTAAAAAAAACGCTCTCCAACTGGAGAGCGTTTTTTATTGCTGGAATATGTGTCGAGAAAGGCACGTTACTTATTGGCGTAGCTCATTTCAACGCGTTTTTTCACCCACGTTTCGTTAATCCACAGCGATAGCATGATGATCGCGCCGCCAATCGCGAGGCGCACGATGTCGACGTCTCGGTTCCAAATTACGATGTTCACAATCAGGCCTGCTGGCACTAACGCGTTGTTCATTACCGCTAACGCGCCGGCATTCACTAAGGTTGCCCCTTTGTTCCACGCAAAGTAACCAAAGCCTGATGCAATCAAACCAAGGTAGGTCAAAATGCCCCATTGGGTTGCGGTGGTTGGCAGTTTGTCGAGGTTGCCCATGAGCGCGAAAGCCACGGTTGCTACACAAAGCGCACCCAAGTAGAAGTAACCAAACACGGTGTGCTGTGGTAAATCGACGGGCTCACTTTCCATGATGTATTTGTAGCCCACCTGACCGATGGCAAAACAGAGGTTCGCCCCTTGCACGACCAAAAAGCCCATTAGGAAGTTTTCGTTAATGCCAGCGAATTTGATCCATGCCGCACCCGCGACTGCGATCAGCGCGGTGACTAAATACCAAGGCGAAAAACGACCTTTCAGGAAGTCGTAAATCAGCATCACATAAATCGGTGTAAACACAGTGAACAGCAACACTTCTGGAACAGAAAGGAGTAAGAAACACTGGTAGTAGAAGCAGTACATCAAACCGAGCTGAAAGCCGCCGACGATCAT
>NZ_JAWPOJ010000207.1:0-1365 GCF_033344235.1 Vibrio sp. Vb1554
CATTAAATAAAAACAATGAGCGAACCTCGCAAACGAAGAAGTACCGGCAACGTCACTTTGGCTGATGTCGCCAAACAAGCAGGCGTAGGCACGATGACGGTGTCGCGAGCATTACGAACGCCAGAGCTGGTATCCGATAAGCTGAGAGAAAAAATTCAACAAGTGGTTGATGAGCTCGGCTATATCCCGAACAAAGCCGCAGGGGCACTCGCATCTGCAGAAAGTTATTCCATCGCTCTAATCATTCCGTCACTGTTTGAAAAAGCATGCGCGCTTTTCTTACCAAGCTTCCAACAGGCGTTAAACAAAGCGGGTTATCAATTATTACTGGGTTACAGCGACTACTCGATTGAGCAAGAAGAAAAGTTGCTTTCGACTTTTTTAGAGAGCCGTCCTGCGGGCGTTGTACTGTTTGGAAGTGAGCATAGTCAGCGAACGCATCAACTGTTAGAGGCGTCAAATACGCCAGTGTTAGAGATTGCCGAACTGAGCTCAAAGGCCAGTTATCTCAACATTGGCGTGGATCACTTCGAAGTGGGTAAGGCCTGTACCAGACACCTGATTGAACAAGGTTTTAAGAACGTTGGTTTTATTGGGGCGCGCGGGAATCACTCAACGTTGCAACGCCAGTTACACGGTTGGCAAAGTGCGATGATTGAAAACTATCTCACCCCAGATCATTTTCTGACGACTCATGAAGCGCCATCTTCACAATTGGGTGCGGA
Organism: Vibrio sp. Vb1554; assembly: GCF_033344235.1. Taxonomy (NCBI): domain Bacteria; kingdom Pseudomonadati; phylum Pseudomonadota; class Gammaproteobacteria; order Vibrionales; family Vibrionaceae; genus Vibrio; species Vibrio sp. Vb1554. Next base: position 726 of record NZ_JAWPOJ010000207.1, read on the forward strand.
AGGATTGGCGAAGTTATTGCTGCGCGATTCAAGCTTGAATGCTTTGGTGTGTAGCCATGAGGAGATAGCAATTGGTGCGCTCTTTGAGTGCCATCGCCGTGTTCTCAAAGTCCCGACCGACATTGCCATTATTTGCCTTGAAGGTTCTTCTATGGGGGAGCACGCTTACCCAAGTTTGACATCGGCAGAATTTGATTACGAGCGCATGGGCACCAAGGCGGCAGAAAAACTGTTGCATGCCATCAAAGGTGAGCCAGAAGAAAGGCCAACCAGTATGGGCTTTAAGCTAAAGCGTCGAGCAAGTACCGCGATTAATTGACACCTCCGCTTTCCATAAACACAAAAAGCCTCTCAATATGGAGAGGCTTTTTACATTCTGAATTCACGAGCGAAAACTACGGACGTTCGCCCGTGGCTAGGCGTTGTTCGATATCTACGATCACCTCTGGCAGATCGGAGATGGTATCGATTAAGTAGTGAGGTGCACTCTTGATAAACTTCGCGCGTGCTTTTTCACGAGCTTTCTCTAAGGTTGCTTCGTCTGCGGCTTGGTATTCTTCAAATGTCAGACCCGCTTCGTTACCAGAAAGCAGCAGACCCACCGTCCACATGCCCGCATTGTGACCTTCAAAGATGCCTG
>NZ_JAWPOJ010000020.1:0-97565 GCF_033344235.1 Vibrio sp. Vb1554
GCGGAATTGGTAGACGCACCAGATTTAGGTTCTGGCGCCGCAAGGTGTGAGAGTTCAAGTCTCTCCTTCCGCACCATTATCGGAAAACCCAGCATGACTTTGCTGGGTTTTTTCTTTTTTTTGGTTCTGGACTCGGGAAATCATTAGATTTGCCGAATTAAAAAAGCGAGCTCATGGCTCGCTTTTTTTCTATCTGTGATTTGAGTAGCTTACTACATACCTAACGCGTATTTCAGTACTTGAGCCTTAATTGGCCCTGAGTTTTCAGCAAGCTTCAATGCAGCATTACGTACGAACTTCAATGGCCCAAGATCGTTGCTAAAACCTTTATAGAAAAAGTCCATGCCCGTCTGCATGAGTAAGTTGTCAGGTCGACGTGCGCGTTCGTATTTCGCGAGTAAGGTATCTTCCAGCTTTTCTTGGTGTTCTGTTACCGAAAGGAGAACGTCTACATCTTTGAAGCCTAAGTTTACCCCTTGCCCTGCAAGCGGATTGATCGTATGAGCAGAGTCACCCACTAACACGCAATTTTTGCTTGAGTAGCTTTGCGCATGACGACGAGTGAGTGGGAATGAGCCAAACTGTAAAACTTCAATATCGCCTAATTCAGCAGGGAAATGACGTAAGATTTCTTCCCTTAGTTGAGGTTTACCCATCGCACACAGTTGTTTAATACGTTTAGGCGAGTCATACCAAACCAAAGAACCTTGGCCTACTACTTGACCATCGTCGTTACTCAAAGAGCACAGAGGTAAAAATGAACGTGGGCCTGAAGGTGTAAATTGTTGCCAAGTAATATCTTGCTGAGGCAATTCTGTTTTCACGTTAATCAACATGCAGTGTTGTCGGTAGTCCCACGCAGTTACACCAATTCCAGCCAATTGACGAACTTTAGAGTTTGCACCATCAGCACCAATCACCCAGTTAGCTTCAAACTGCTCCCCACTTTCTAGTGTCACAAGGTTTACATCTGCAAACTCAATGGCTTTTAATCGCTCAGGACACATCACGGTTAGATTTTCATACTGAGAGAAGACTTGCCAAAGACCTAATTGGATTAGGCGATTTTCAACGATGTAACCTAGCTGATCCAATGACAATTCATCAGAGTGAAAACGAGTACGGCACTCTGGGTGCTCCCAAGTTTCTAAGCGACGATAAGGACAAACTCGCATGCTCTTGATCTCTGACCATGCTCCGAGTGAATCAAGTAACTCCACCGACTGGTGCGAGATTGCAGATACACGAATATCCATCGCCTGAGCGGCATCAAAAACTTTAGGTTTTGTACCTTCAACCAAGACAACGCTTCTGCCCTGCTTGGCAAATCCAACAGCGACGGCTGCCCCAACCATACCGCCACCGATCACGGCGATGTCATACTTGTTCATTTTTCACTCTTCATCGTGCTGATTAATTGGCGTTTTTTATTGTACTTTCCATGGCTATTTTTACAAAATTGTTTAACAAAAAACCTTGTTCTGCATAGGGCGAAAAACTAGATTTCATCAGGCTTTGCAGAGAATTAGCTAGATCACTAGTCAGGTGCTTTTTAAAGCAGTACAATACGCCGCTTACCGCCGTGATGGCGGCTATAATTTGAGCAATAGCTCTCCGATTTAAGTACAACTGAACGAGCGAAAGTGAGATGAGTAAGAAACTGCTAATTAAAACCTGGGGCTGCCAGATGAACGAATACGATTCATCAAAAATGGCCGACCTGCTTAATGCTGCAAACGGCTACGAGCTGACGGAAGAGCCAGAGGAAGCAGACGTACTTCTACTTAACACCTGTTCGATCCGTGAAAAAGCGCAAGAGAAAGTTTTCCACCAGTTAGGCCGCTGGAAAACACTAAAAGATAAAAAACCTGGCGTAGTTATCGGTGTAGGTGGTTGTGTAGCAACGCAAGAAGGTGACCATATTCGTGAACGTGCACCATACGTTGACGTTATTTTTGGCCCACAAACTTTGCACCGCCTACCTGAGATGATCAAACAATCTCAGTCCGATGATGCACCAGTTATGGACATTTCGTTCCCAGAGATCGAAAAATTCGACCGCCTACCTGAACCTCGCGCAGAAGGTGCGACAGCATTCGTTTCTATTATGGAAGGCTGCTCTAAGTACTGTACTTACTGTGTCGTACCGTACACTCGTGGTGAAGAAGTAAGCCGTCCAATGGATGACGTACTGTTCGAAATCGCCCAACTTGCTGAACAAGGCGTACGTGAAGTAAACCTTCTGGGGCAAAACGTAAACGCGTACCGTGGTCCTATGCACGATGGTGAGATCTGTTCATTTGCAGAACTGCTTCGTTTGGTTGCGTCTATCGATGGTATCGACCGTATTCGTTTCACGACGAGCCACCCGTTAGAATTCACAGACGACATCATCGCAGTATACGAAGATACCCCAGAACTTGTGAGCTTCCTGCACTTACCTGTGCAAAGTGGTAGTGACCGTATCCTAACGATGATGAAACGCCCTCACACCGCTATCGAATACAAATCGATCATCCGTAAACTGCGTAAAGCTCGTCCTGATATTCAAATCAGTTCAGACTTTATTGTTGGTTTCCCTGGTGAGACAGACAAAGACTTCCAAGACACCATGAAGCTAATCAAAGATGTAGACTTTGACATGAGCTTCAGCTTTATTTTCTCTCCACGTCCAGGTACGCCAGCAGCGGATTACCCTTGTGATGTGTCAGAACAAGTGAAGAAAGAGCGCCTTTACGAACTACAGCAAACTATCAATGCTCAAGCGATGCGTTACTCTCGCTTAATGCTTGGCACAGAACAACGTGTTCTAGTTGAAGGTCCTTCGAAGAAAAACCTAATGGAACTACGCGCTCGTACAGAAAACAACCGTGTAGTAAACTTTGAAGGTAGTGCAGACCTAATTGGTCAGTTCGTTGATGTGAAGATCGTAGACGTATTTGCAAACTCACTGCGTGGTGAGCTAGTACGTACTGAAAAAGACATGGATCTTCGTAGTGTGATTTCCCCAACGCAGATGATGGCGAAAACACGTCGCGAAGATGAGCTGGGTGTAGCTACTTTTACGCCGTAAGCTCGTATAAATAGCCATGGAGAGCCTGGTCGTTATCAGGCTCTCACTAAGTGGCAAAAAATGAGAGGCAACATTGAGCAATAAAATCGTAACTCTAGAAATTAACCTAGAACCTTCAGACAACCGCCGACTAGCTAGCCTGTGCGGTCCATTCGATGACAACATCAAGCATTTAGAACGTCGTCTAGGCGTTGAAATTAACCACCGTAGTGACCACTTTACGATTGTCGGTAAACCTAATACCGCATCAGCTGCGCTGGATATCCTGAAAACTCTATATGTTGATACCGCACCTGTACGAGGTGAGATCCCAGATATTGAGCCTGAGCAAATCCACCTAGCGATCAAAGAGTCTGGTGTTCTTGAGCAGAATACTGAGTCTAATATCGAGCACGGTAAAGAAGTCTTCGTCAAAACCAAGAAAGGTGTGATCAAACCACGTACGCCAAACCAAGCGCAGTACTTGGTTAACATGGTCACGCATGATATTTCTTTTGGTATTGGCCCGGCTGGTACAGGTAAAACCTACCTTGCTGTAGCAGCAGCTGTTGACGCACTAGAGCGCCAAGAGATCCGCCGTATTCTACTTACTCGTCCAGCGGTTGAAGCTGGTGAGAAATTGGGCTTCCTACCTGGTGATTTAAGCCAGAAAGTCGACCCATACCTACGTCCGCTATACGACGCCCTATTTGAAATGCTGGGCTTTGAGCGCGTAGAGAAGCTGATTGAACGTAACGTGATTGAGGTTGCCCCTCTTGCTTACATGCGTGGTCGTACTCTAAACGACGCCTTTATCATTCTTGATGAGAGTCAGAACACCACAGTTGAACAGATGAAGATGTTCCTAACGCGTATTGGTTTTAACTCTCGCGCAGTTATCACTGGTGATGTCACGCAAATCGACTTACCTCGTGGTGCAAAATCGGGTCTTCGTCATGCTATTGAAGTATTAAGCGAAGTTGACGACATCAGCTTTAACTTCTTCTTAGCCGACGACGTTGTACGTCACCCTGTGGTTGCTCGTATCGTTAACGCGTACGAGAAGTGGGAAGCACAAGACCAGAAAGAGCGTAAAGAGTTCGAGAAACGCCGTCGTGAAGAACGCGATGCGAAGTTACTAGAAGCAGCAAAAGCCGAACTGAATGCACAAGTTGCTTCAACTAAGGAATAATCATGGCGATTGAACTTGATCTGCAGCTGGCAGTCGAAAATGAAGAAGGTCTGCCTTCGCAGCAAGATTTCCAATTGTGGCTAGATAAGACAATTCCTCTCTTCCAGCCACAAGCCGAAGTCACCATTCGTATTGTTGATGAACAAGAAAGTCATACGCTCAACCATGAGTATCGCGGCAAAGATAAACCAACTAATGTGTTGTCGTTTCCATTTGAAGCACCTCCTGGTATGGAAATAGACTTACTTGGTGATTTGATTATTTGCCGCCAAGTTGTTGAAAAAGAGGCGGTTGAACAGAGCAAGCCTCTGCTAGCACATTGGGCGCATATGGTTGTACATGGCAGCTTGCATCTGCTAGGTTATGATCATATAGAGGATGACGAAGCCGAAGAGATGGAGTCCCTCGAAACCGAAATCATGCAAGGTATGGGTTATGAAGATCCTTACATTGCTGAAAAAGAGTAGCTATTGGCCACTCGACAGGGAAAGGCGAACCACTTAAATGACTCTCGTGTTCGCCTCTCTATGTGTGCTATCACACTTCTGATAGCGTTACTTAATTGAGAAACAATGAACGAAGATAATTCTCCCTCTTCTAACGAAGATAAGAAAGAAAAGGCAGAAGGTCCGAGTAGAAAGTCCTTCTTTGAACGTCTAGGTCAACTATTTCAGGGCGAACCAAAAGATCGCCAAGAGCTTGTGGATGTTATCCGCGACTCTGAAGTTAACGACCTGATTGACCATGACACTCGCGATATGCTCGAAGGTGTTATGGAAATCTCCGAAATGCGTGTGCGTGACATTATGATCCCGCGTTCGCAAATGGTTACCGTTGAGCGTACTCACGACCTTGATACCTTGGTTGCTTTGATTACCGATGCTCAACACTCTCGCTACCCTGTGATCAGCGAAGATAAAGACCATGTGGAAGGCATACTTCTAGCGAAGGACTTACTTAAATACTTAGGCTCAGGCAGCAATCCATTTGATATCGAAGAAGTCATTCGACCAGCGGTTGTAGTACCGGAAAGTAAACGCGTTGATCGACTGCTGAAAGAATTCCGTGAAGAACGTTATCATATGGCCATTGTTGTCGATGAATTCGGTGGTGTTTCTGGTCTTGTGACCATTGAAGATATCCTTGAGGAAATCGTCGGGGATATTGAAGATGAATTCGATGAAAGTGAAGAGACGGACATTCGTAAACTAAGCAAGCATACGTTTGCTGTCAGAGCGCTGACAACCATCGAAGAGTTTAATGAGACATTCGGAACCAACTTCAGCGATGAGGAAGTTGATACCGTTGGTGGTATGGTCATGACTGCCTTTGGTCACTTACCTTCTCGTGGTGAACTGGTTGAAATTGAAGGCTACAACTTCAAAGTCACCGCTGCCGATAACCGTCGTGTCATTCAACTCCAAGTGACGATCCCAGACGAAGAAACCCTGGTTGAAGCCACTCAAGAGTAACGCGATACCCATTGGGAATCTCAGAAAATTACAATGATGAATGAACTCTTTCATCGCCTTAAGCGGCCCTCAGTGGCCGCTTTTGTTGGCGCCTCTACTACACTCGCTTTCGCTCCTTACCAGCTGTGGCCTATTGCCATTCTTAGCCCAGCAATTCTACTGATTCTTCTTGCTAACCAAACTCCGAAACGCGCACTATGGATTGGTTATGCTTGGGGGTTAGGTCAATTTGCAACTGGCGTTAGCTGGGTTTACGTCAGTATCTCCGGTTTTGGCGGTATGCCGCTCATTGCCAATTTATTTTTAATGGGCTTGCTTGTTGCCTACTTGGCTGTTTATTCAGGCTTATTTGCTTGGCTCAACAACAAGCTGTTTCCTCAATTTACGCTCACAAAAGCACTTCTCGCTGCACCTGCTTTATGGCTGATCAGTGATTGGTTGCGTGGTTGGGTGATGACTGGCTTCCCTTGGTTATGGCTAGGCTATAGCCAGATAGATGCTCCACTCGCAAGCTTTGCACCAATTGGCGGCGTAGAACTGCTTACTCTATTTATCCTTATCAGCGCAGGGGCGTTAGCCTATGCCTGGATTCATAAGCAGTGGCTGATGGTGATTATCCCTGCGGTGCTACTCAGTACTGGCTTTGGGATTCGCAACTACGATTGGGTAACACCCCGACCAGAAGACACGACTAAGCTCGCACTAATTCAAGGTAACGTAGACCAAAACCTAAAGTGGCTACCAAGTCAACGTTGGCCAACCATCATGAAGTACGCTGACTTAACTCGTGAAAACTGGGACGCTGACATTATCGTTTGGCCAGAAGCAGCAATTCCCGCTTTTGAAATTGAAGTGCCTTCATTTTTGAGCAATATCGACAGCGCTGCAAAAATGAATAACAGCGCAATCATCACCGGTGTCGTCAACCAAGCTGAAGATCGACAGTTCTACAACAGTATTCTGTCCCTAGGCATCACACCATACGGTGACTACAGCTTCGATTTAAGCGAACGTTACCATAAGCATCACCTACTACCATTTGGTGAGTTTGTACCATTTGAAGATATTTTGCGCCCATTAGCGCCATTCTTTAACCTACCGATGTCGTCGTTTAGCCGTGGGGCTTTTGTGCAGCCAAACATCGTTGCGAATGGCATGCACATGGCACCAGCGCTTTGCTATGAGATCATCTTTAATGAGCAAGTGCGTCAAAATGTGACTGACGAAACAGACTTCATTCTAACGCTTTCAAATGATGCATGGTTTGGTCACTCTATCGGTCCTCTTCAGCATATGGAGATCGCCCGTATGCGTGCCTTAGAGTTAGGTAAACCGCTCATCCGCTCGACTAACAACGGATTAACAGCGGTAACCGATCACAAAGGTAAAATCGTTGAGCAAGTACCGCAGTTTGAAACTGCAGTACTGCGCGCAGAGCTCACCCCAACCAATGGACAAACGCCATATCGAGTCCTTGGTACTTGGCCATTGTATATTTGGGTTGGGTTAAGTTTAGCGCTGGCGCTCGGCTTAAGAAGAAAACAGAGCTGATAACAGCTTGAAAGTAGAAAAGACAAAAAAGAGGCGACTAAGCCTCTTTTTTATTCATAGCATTATACTGTCGTTACGCGCCATTTATGGCTTTAATGACTGACGAGTAAAGCCTTTGTGACCACATTTAATACACGGAATGATTACAGTTGGGTGGTTATACGTTGTCTTGTGACCACACTCATCACAGACTAAAGTGCCTAAGCCTATCACCTCTCCTGCTTCATATAGCCCTTGATGCTCTAAGTCATCGAACAACTCAACCCACTCAACTTTAGTTCGGTCAGTAATCTCTAACAGCCCTTGCCATATCGAGTCCGCAATCGTTAAGTAAAACGGGCCGCTTTTGCTATCCTCGTAACTCTCTGAAAACTCTTTTAAGTCTGCTTTAAGGTACGCTTTGATTAAAGCCAATTCATCTTTGGTCAAGTCATTAGCAGCATCCACCACTTTGCCCGACGTCTCAATCGCTTTGTTAACTTCTTCCGGACTGTGCTTCAAGGTTTCAATCACATCCTCGAGCATTTCCTCATAACCTGTTTTACGTTTAGGCATAACTGACCTCCATCTTTCTCCTACCTGCGTCACTTAAGGGCGCATGGGTACAGATTGGCTATTGTTGTGATCCCTAGCTTTAGGTATTCTATGACGATCTATTTAAGTCTGTTCTAACCGAACTCACAAATTCCAAGATAACGGATACCATCGATGCAAGAACAATACAACCCACAAGATATTGAACAAAAAGTTCAAAAGCACTGGGATGACAACAAAACCTTTGTTGTAAGTGAAGACCCAAATAAAGAAAAATTCTACTGTCTGTCCATGTTCCCATACCCAAGTGGTCGACTGCACATGGGTCACGTGCGCAACTACACTATCGGTGATGTAGTATCTCGTTTCCAACGCCTACAAGGCAAAAACGTGATGCAACCTATCGGTTGGGACGCATTCGGTCTACCTGCAGAAAACGCAGCAGTAAAAAACAAAACTGCGCCAGCACCTTGGACTTACGAAAACATCGAATACATGAAGAACCAACTTAAGCTTCTAGGCTTTGGTTACGATTGGAACCGTGAATTCGCAACATGTACACCGGAGTACTACCGCTGGGAACAAGAGTTCTTCACTAAACTTTACGAGAAAGGTTTAGTTTACAAAAAGACTTCTTCTGTTAACTGGTGTCCTAACGACCAAACTGTTCTTGCAAACGAGCAGGTTGAAGACGGTTGTTGCTGGCGTTGTGATACGCCTGTAGAGCAAAAAGAAATCCCTCAATGGTTCATCAAAATCACTGAGTACGCTCAAGAGCTACTAGACGACTTAGACAAGCTTGAAGGTTGGCCTGAAATGGTGAAGACCATGCAGCGCAACTGGATTGGTCGTTCTGAAGGTGTTGAACTGAAGTTTGAAGTTAAGGGTCAACAAGACCTAGAAGTTTACACAACACGTCCAGATACGCTAATGGGTGTGACTTACGTGGGTATCGCAGCCGGCCACCCTCTTGCAGCTCTTGCAGCAGAGAACAATCCAGAGCTTGCAGCGTTTATCGACGAATGTAAGAACAACAAGGTTGCAGAAGCTGAGCTAGCGACAATGGAGAAGAAAGGTATGGCAACTGGCCTTACTGCGATTCATCCATTGAACGGCCGCGAAGTACCAGTATACGTAGCAAACTTTGTACTGATGGACTACGGTACAGGCGCGGTAATGGCAGTACCTGCACACGACCAACGTGACTACGAGTTCGCAACGAAGTACGGTCTAGACATCGTGCCTGTTATCAAGCCTGCTGATGGCAGCGAGCTAGACATTTCTGAAGCGGCATACACAGAGAAAGGCGTACTGTTCGATTCTGGTGAATTCGACGGCCTAGAATTCCAAGCGGCGTTCGATGCAATTGCAGCGAAGCTAGAAGCAGAAGGCAAAGGCACTAAGACTGTAAACTTCCGTCTACGCGACTGGGGTGTATCTCGTCAACGTTACTGGGGCGCACCAATCCCAATGGTAACGACTGAAGACGGTGAAGTTCACCCAGTACCTGCTGACCAACTACCAGTGATTCTTCCAGAAGACGTGGTAATGGACGGCGTAACCAGCCCAATCAAAGCAGACAAAGAGTGGGCGAAGACAACCTTTAACGGCGAACCTGCTCTACGTGAGACAGATACGTTCGATACGTTCATGGAATCTTCTTGGTACTACGCGCGTTACTGTTCACCACAAGCGGACGACATCCTAGACCCAGAAAAAGCAAACTACTGGCTACCAGTAGATCAGTACATCGGTGGTATCGAGCACGCTTGTATGCACCTACTGTACTCACGCTTCTTCCACAAACTACTGCGCGATGCGGGTTACGTAACTTCTGACGAACCGTTCAAGCAACTACTGTGTCAAGGCATGGTACTGGCTGATGCGTTCTACTTCGAGAACGAGAAAGGCGGCAAAGAGTGGGTAGCTCCAACAGACGTAGCCGTTGAACGTGATGGTAAAGGCCGCATTACTTCTGCTAAAGACACTGAAGGTCGTGATGTAACGCACTCAGGCATGATCAAGATGTCTAAGTCTAAGAACAACGGTATCGACCCTCAAGAAATGGTAGACAAGTACGGCGCTGACACAGTACGTCTATTCATGATGTTCGCGTCTCCAGCGGACATGACACTTGAATGGCAAGAGTCTGGCGTAGAAGGTGCGAACCGCTTCCTAAAACGTGTTTGGAAACTAGTTAAAGAGCACACAGCGAAAGGCGCAGCAGAAGCAGTAGATACCTCAGCGCTTTCTGGTGATCAAAAAGCACTTCGCCGCGACGTTCACAAAACTATCGCGAAAGTGACGGACGATATCGCTCGTCGTCAAACATTCAACACCGCGATCGCAGCGATCATGGAGCTGATGAACAAACTAGCGAAAGCGCCTCAAGAATCTGCGCAAGATCGTGCAATCCTTGACGAAGCACTGAAAGCTATTGTTGTCATGCTTTACCCTATCACTCCGCATATCTCATACGAGCTATGGGCAGCACTAGGTGAAACAGACATTGATAACGCGGCATGGCCGACGTTTGACGAAAAAGCGCTAGTTGAAGACGAAAAAACTATCGTTGTTCAAGTTAACGGTAAGCTACGTGCGAAGCTAACAGTCCCAGCGGATATCTCTAAAGACGATATCGAACAGCTTGGTCTAAACGACGAAAACGTGGTTAAGTTCACTGATGGCCTGACTATTCGTAAAGTTATTTACGTTCCAGGTAAACTGCTGAACATCGTTGCAAACTAATCACAGCTTGCAATTTGTCTCTGTTTAGCGAACTTATTTGTTAACCAAGAGTCATTAAACAGGGTAGTTCGCTACCCTGTTTATTTACCTCAAACCATTCACATGAGTGGTTTAAGGTAAATAACCCCTTCAATTTAGGATGAATACAATCAATGCGCTTTTTCTCTTTGATTAAACTACCAGTGGTATTGGTATTAGCGGGGCTTCTTTCTGCCTGTGGTTTTCACCTTCGCGGCGAGTATTCCGTACCGGAAGAGCTGCACACTATGTCTTTCTCCAGCTACGATGAATACAGTGAATTAACTCGCTATGTTCGCTCTCAACTCGAACTGAACAAAGTTGAACTTGTTCAACCCTCATCGACGGTACCCAACCTTCATTTGACGGAAGCGACAATCGATGAGCGTACACTATCGCTTTATCAAAATAGCCGTGCAGCAGAAAAAGAGCTGACATACGTAGTAAAATACCGTGTGACAATTCCTGGCTATGGTTCTAAAAACTTTACGACAACAGTAAACCGCAACTACCTAGACAACCCGTTGACCGCACTTGCAAAATCTGTTGAGCGTGACGTAATTGAAGACGAGATGCGCTTGCAAGCTGCAAAACAGATGATGCGCCAGTTGGGCCGTATTCGTGCCGAATATGAAGCAGGACAAATCTCAGAGCCAGCGAACAAAAACTCTTAGTCACTATGCGAATTTATGCCGATAAGCTAACGGATCATTTAAGTAAACAAGTTAAACAGGTTTACTTAATCTTTGGTAATGAGCCGTTACTGATTCAAGAAAGCCGCCAAGCCATCCAAAAGGCAGCGTTTCAACAAGGTTTTGAGGAAAAACACCGTTTTGCTGTGGATGCTAGCATCGACTGGAACCAAGTTTACGACTGTTTCCAAGCGATGAGCCTGTTTTCAAACCGTCAATTGATTGAGCTTGAAATTCCTGAAAGTGGCGTGACAACCGCCGTCAGCAAAGAGCTGCAAACACTGTGTGATATGCTTCATGATGACATCATGCTCGTCATTGTTGGTAGCAAACTGACCAAAGCCCAAGAAAATGCGAAATGGTTCAAAGCATTAAGCTCAAAAGGCGATTGGGTAAGCTGCTTGTCGCCAGACCTTCAACGCCTACCTATGTTCATTCAGACACGTTGCCGCACGTTGGGACTAAAACCCGATCAGCAATCACTGCAAATGTTGGCTCAATGGCATGAAGGTAACCTATTTGCATTGACACAAAGCTTAGAGAAATTGGCCCTACTCTATCCGGATGGTGAGCTGACCATCATACGTTTAGAGGAAGCCCTAAGTCGCCATAATCACTTCACTACCTTTAACTGGATCGACGCCTTACTGGCAGGTAAAGCAAACCGTGCACAACGTATTCTTCGCCAACTTGAGGCGGAAGGGGTTGAGACCGTGATCTTGATTCGAAGTGTACAAAAAGAGTTGAGCCAACTTTTAAATATGCATCAAGACTTAACTCAAATGGGAATGAACCAGGTATTTGAGAAATATCGAGTTTGGCAAAACAAGCGTCCACTCTATAACGCAGCACTGGCCCGCTTATCAGCGGGTCGTATTTGTGCATTGCTCTCCTTATTGGCTCAAGCCGAGATAAAAGCCAAAACTCAGTATGACGAGTCTGTATGGCCAACTATTCATCAGTTGAGCTTAGAAACCTGCTCTCCTGATATTAAGCTGGCAATTTAAAAATCAAAGCGTGATATAGTGCGCGACCTGTTTTGCAAGCAAGAATGTAAAACACTGTAGAGATAAGAGACAAACCGAGGAAAACCGAGTGCTTCGCGAAGAACTGAAAGACTTTTTAGCTGATAAAGCCGACGACATGAAAGCGGAAGACATTATCGTCCTAAATGTGGAAGATAAATCAAGCGTGACAGATTACATGATCATCTGTACTGGTACATCCAAACGCCACGTTTCATCCATCGCTGACCATGTTGCAACAGAAGTGAAAAAAGCCGGTCTTGAGCCACTAGGAATGGAAGGTGAAAACGAAGGTGAATGGGTAGTCCTAGATATGGGCGACGCCATGCTTCACGTGATGCAAGAAGAGCACCGCGAACTCTACCAGCTAGAAAAACTCTGGGGTTAATCTTTTGAAAATTCAACTAATTGCTGTTGGCACAAAAATGCCAAAATGGGTTGAGGAAGGCTTTCAAGAATATCGTCGCCGTTTCCCGCATGATATGCCGTTGGAGTTGATTGAAATCTCTGCTGGCAAGCGTGGTAAGAATGCCGATATCGCTCGCATCCTGCAAAAAGAAGGGGAAGCGATGCTCGCGGCGGTACCAAAAGGCAACCGTATCGTCACGTTAGATATCCCAGGTAAAAAATGGGACACTCCTCAACTCGCTGAGCAGTTAGAAGCTTGGAAATTAGATGGCCGTGATGTATCAATATTAATCGGCGGTCCTGAAGGACTCGCTCCTGCATGCAAAGCTGCAGCAGACCAAAGCTGGTCATTATCTGCCTTAACGCTACCCCACCCTCTAGTGCGTATCGTAATGGCAGAAAGCTTATACCGAGCGTGGAGCATCACCGCTAACCACCCTTATCATCGCGAATAATCGTTGTTTAACTTTAGAGCCAAGCGTTAATGATTCGTAAACGCCGCAGTCAAATCCGAGATTATCAAGCCGAAGCGCGTCTGTTTGCCAGCCGCGCTATTGTTGCTTTTATCGGCATTGTTGTCTTGATGGGAGCTCTGGTTGCCAACATGTACAACATTCAGGTGAACCAGTTTCAAGACTATCAAACCCGCTCGAACGATAACCGCATCAAAGTAGTGCCTATCGCGCCTAACCGAGGTCTAATTTATGACCGAAATGGCGTTTTACTGGCAGAGAACCGTCCCGTCTTTAACTTAGAACTGACCCCAGAAAAAATTAAAGACATTGATGCAACCATCCAAGAGTTACAAACTATTCTGGAAATTACACCAGACCAGATTGAACGTTTCCACCACGAGCGTAAACGGACTCGTCGATTTAAATCGGTCCCACTGCTTACCCAACTGAACGAAAAACAAGTAGCGGTATTCTCCGTCAATCAGTACCGCTTTCCAGGTGTGGAAATAAGTGCGACCTTAAAGCGCTACTACCCTTTCAGCGAAGTCTTAACCCACGTGATTGGGTATGTTTCTCGAATCAATGATCGCGACATGCAGCGCCTGATCCGAGAAGAAAAAGACGCAAACTATCAAGCCACTCGCGACATTGGTAAGCTGGGTATTGAAAAATACTACGAAGACCTCTTACACGGTACAGCCGGATATCAAGAAGTCGAGGTAAACAGCCGCGGCCGAGTAATTCGCACCTTAAAGTACGTTCCACCTGTACCCGGAAAAGACATCGTTTTAAACCTTGATATCAACTTGCAGTTGTACGTACACCAATTATTGGACGGCCGCCGAGGCAGTGCTGTAGTGATCGATCCTAGAGACAACGGCGTACTGGCTATGGTTTCGAGCCCTAGCTACGATCCTAACTCGTTCGTGCACGGAATCTCAGGTAAAGACTATCGCGCCCTTTTGAACGATAAAAACCGTCCTTTGGTCAACCGCACTACACTTGGCATTTACCCCCCTGCGTCTACCATCAAACCATTTATGGCGGTAGCCGCGCTGCAAGAAGGTGTCGTCACACCTAACACCACGCGAAATGATCCTGGTTATTGGCGCATACCAAACTCCAACACTCGCCCATTCCGTGACTGGTTGCGTTGGGGGCACGGACGCGTCGATATCATTAAGTCGATCGAAGAGTCTGTTGATACCTTCTACTATCAAATCGCTTATGACATGGGTATTGACCGTATTTCGAATTGGATGATGATGTTCGGTTTTGGTGATTACACTGGCATTGATATCTACGAAGAAAGTAAGGCGAATATGCCGACTCGTGACTGGAAAATGTCTCGCCATAAAACCCCATGGTATAAAGGTGATACGATCCCTGTGGGTATCGGCCAAGGATATTGGACAGCAACACCAATGCAAATCGCCAAAGCAACCTCCGTATTAGTAAACGAGGGAGAAGTGATCGCACCTCACTTGCTCAAAGCGACGATAGAAAATGGTAACGACTTCGAAGAGCAACAAACGACAGAATACGTGACTTACCCACCAATCAAGAATGTGCCTAAAAAGTACTGGGATATGGCGAAAGAAGGCATGCGTCGGGTAAACCATGGCACGCGTGGGACAGCTCGCCGCTCATTCTACAAAATGAATTATGAAACAGCGGGTAAATCAGGTACTGCACAGGTCTTCGGTCTGGGTGAAAACGAAGAGTACAACGCCGATGAGATCGCCGAGCACTTACGTGACCATGCGTTATTTACTGGCTTTGCACCATTTGATGATCCTAAAGTGGTCGTCACTGTAGTACTAGAAAATGCCGGTGGTGGTTCTAGTAACGGTGCCCCAGTAGTAAGGAAAATTTTTGACCGAGTCGTTCTTGGTCCAGAAGAAATTGAGCCTGAAAACAATGCGAAGAAAGAGGTAAAACAGTAATGAAGATGGATCCCTCTACAGGTAAAAATCGCGCCCTGTTTGAACGCTTCCATATCGACTTACCACTCCTACTTGGCATACTGGCCCTGATGGGGTTTGGCCTGGTGATCATGTACAGCGCCAGTGGCCAAAGTTTACTGATGATGGATCGCCAAGCCATGCGAATGGTGCTTTCACTCGTTGTGATGCTCGTCCTTGCACAGCTTTCTCCACGAACTTACGAAAGCTTGGCACCTTTGATGTTCGTTGGTGGCGTTATACTGCTTTTCGGCGTGCTGTTTTTCGGTGAAGCATCGAAAGGCGCGCAGCGTTGGCTTAACCTCGGTTTTGTGCGCTTTCAACCGTCAGAGCTATTGAAGCTCGCGGTGCCATTAATGGTGGCTCGCTATGTTGGTAGACAGCCCCTCCCACCAACGCTAAGAACACTCATTGTTGCACTGATTATGGTCTGCTTACCAACCATTCTCATTGCAAAACAGCCTGACTTAGGTACCTCAATCCTGATCGCGGCTTCCGGTATTTTTGTTATCTTCCTCGCAGGCATTAGCTGGAAAATAATTGCTGGTGCTGCGATTGCATTAGGTGGTTTCATTCCAATTCTGTGGTTTTTCTTGATGCGAGAGTATCAAAAAGTGCGAGTTCGTACTCTATTTAACCCGGAGTCTGATCCGCTAGGAGCGGGCTACCACATTATTCAGAGTAAAATTGCGATTGGCTCCGGCGGTATTTCCGGCAAAGGTTGGTTGCAAGGTACGCAGTCACAACTAGAATTTCTTCCTGAACGACACACTGACTTTATCTTTGCAGTAATTGCTGAAGAATGGGGTATGATTGGCTTCCTTTGCCTTTTAGCCATCTATCTATTTATTATTGGACGAGGTTTATATCTCGCCAGCCAAGCGCAAACCGCATTTGGACGAATGATGGCAGGCAGTATTGTACTCAGCTTCTTCGTGTATATTTTTGTAAATATTGGCATGGTAAGTGGCATCCTACCTGTAGTAGGTGTACCGTTGCCACTCATCAGTTATGGCGGCACATCAATGGTAACCTTGATGGCTGGTTTTGGTATTCTGATGTCGATTCATACGCACCGAAAAGCATTCTCTAAGGCGACCTAGACATGCAAAAACGCGCTTTATATTCCTTGGTTTTCTCTGCTCTTATTTTGGCAGGCTGTTCATCAACTAGCCAAAAAGAACAAGAAGGCCGTTACGAACTCGAATCCGATGTTGCACCGGATACACCGCTTTCAGTCGAACACATCGAGGATGCGCATCCTAAATATGAACCGTACAGCCTAGGTGGGAACAAAGATTACCACTTGCGTGGCAAAGACTACAAAATAGTTCGCAATGCGAAAGGCTTTAAAGAAAAAGGCCGAGCATCTTGGTATGGGAAAAAATTCCAAGGTCATTTGACTTCTAATGGCGAAATCTATGACATGTACTCAATGACGGCAGCGCATAAAACGCTACCGTTACCAAGTTACGTAAAAGTTACCAATACTGACAACGGCAAAACCACCATAGTACGAGTTAATGACCGAGGTCCTTTTCACGATGGCCGTATCATTGATTTAAGCTATGCCGCCGCGCACAAGTTAGATGTCATAAAAACAGGCACCGCGAACGTGGAAATTGAAGTGATCAGTATCAATCAGCCCACGGATAAAAAGTCATTAGAAGCGCACCCTAGGTACGTTATTCAAGTGGCATCATCAAAAAATGAAGAACGCGCGCGAACTTTAGGTACCGAGCTTGGTCAAAAATTGGATACAGAAACTTTCCTAGAGAGTGCGAAAGAGTCTTATCGCTTGTTGTTAGGGCCATTTACTGACTATTCCCTGACGCAAGCCACATTAGATAAAGTAAAGTTGCTCGGCTATTCGTCTGCATTTATTAAAAAACACAACACTGCCAAATGACCTCGTGTCATGAATTTCTCTTTGATCCCCCTCTTACATAACTAGGGATTCTGATAAGATGTCTGCAGTTAACCCAAAAATTTGAATTACCATGAATAAAAATAAGTTTGTGAAATCTATTCTCGTTTCTTCGGTTGCCCTTTCTGCAACTTTCGCTCAATCTGCTCTTGCATCACCTATCGTTGTTCCAGATGCCCCTCAAATCGCGGCGAAGGGCTACGTGCTGATGGATTACCATTCAGGTAAAGTACTAGCAGAGAAAGAGATGAACACAAAATTGTCTCCAGCTAGTCTGACTAAGATGATGACCAGCTATGTAATCGGCCAAGAGCTAGCGCGTGGTAATATCTCAGAAGATGATGATGTCACCATCAGTAAAAATGCGTGGGCGAAAAACTTCCCTGATTCATCAAAGATGTTCATTGAAGTAGGCACAACAGTTAAAGTACGTGACCTGAACCGAGGTATCATCGTCCAGTCAGGTAACGATGCCTGTGTTGCGATGGCAGAACATATTGCAGGTTCAGAAGATGCATTTGTTGACCTAATGAACGCTTGGGCCAACACATTGGGTATGACTAACTCGCACTTTGCCAACGTTCATGGCTTAGATAACGCAGAATTGTACTCAACACCATACGACATGGCACTGCTAGGTAAAGCACTTATCCGTGACGTACCAAATGAGTACCGAGTGTACTCAGAGAAGAAATTTACTTACAACGGCATCACCCAATACAACCGTAACGGTCTACTTTGGGATAAGAGCATGAACGTTGACGGCATCAAAACGGGTCACACAAGTAATGCGGGTTACAGCCTAGTAAGTTCAGCAACTGAAGGTCAAATGCGCTTGGTTGCGGTCGTTATGGGCACTAAAGATGCCAATGCTCGTAAGTCAGAAAGCAAAAAGCTGCTAAGCTACGGCTTCCGTTTCTTCGAAACAGTGGCACCGCACAAAGCAGGTGAAACGTTCGTAGAAGAAAAAGTGTGGATGGGTAACAAAGACACCGTAGCACTGGGTCTTGACCAAGATACTTACGTAACACTACCGCGTGGTGAAGCGAAAAACTTAAAAGCAAGCTTCGTCCTTGAAAAAGAGCTAGAAGCCCCAATTAATAAAGGTGATGTAGTTGGTAAGCTATACTATCAGATCGATGGTGAAGATATTGCCGAGTACCCACTAATGGCACTAGAAACCGTAGAGCAAGGTAGTCTATTTAGCCGCATGTGGGATTACATCGTATTGTTATTCAAGAGCTTCTTCTAAAAAGAACGTTAGAGTAGCAAACTTATTCGCAAAGCCGCCTGAATGGGCGGCTTTTTAAGTTTGAGCTCCTCGTCTTGAGTTCCCCCTAATTTGACTGTACTATTTCGCACCGCAACGAATATCTACTGGAGTTATCGATATGCTAACCATCAACTCTGATGCAAAATTAAAAGACCTGCTTGAGTTCCCTTGTTCATTTACTTACAAGGTAATGGGTCATGCAAAGCCTGAACTTCCAGAGCTTGTTCTTGAAGTTATTCAGCGCCATGCTCCAGGTGACTACAGCCCGACCGTTAAACCAAGTGCTAAGGGCAACTACCACTCTGTGTCAATCAACATTACTGCAACCTCTATCGAGCAGGTTGAGACACTGTACAAAGAGTTAGGTGAAATTGACATCGTACGCATGGTTCTATAATTTTTTGATAGATTAAATTTTTTTTGAAAGCAGCCTTGGCTGCTTTCTTTTTATTTATCAAAGAGATAACGAGGCTTTACATCGCTTTCAGTTAAAAATCTGTTACGCAGCGGTAGAGCATCAGGGTTATCCGGTTTATAATCCAAAAACTTTATATATTAGCAACAGGAATTCCCATGCAACACCAACTTGTTGTAAAACGACTTGGCCGCCAAGACTATGAGCCTGTATGGAAGGCGATGCATGAGTTCACCGACCAACGCACAGAAGAAACCCGTGATGAAGTCTGGTTGGTAGAACATAACCCAGTATTTACGCAAGGACAGGCAGGTAAAGCTGAGCACTTGATTAACACTGGCGATATTCCTGTTGTACAAAGTGATCGCGGAGGCCAGGTTACGTATCATGGCCCTGGTCAGTTGGTCGCCTACTTCTTGATCAACCTACGCCGCAAAAAATTAGGTGTACGAGATCTCGTTACCACAATCGAGAACCTCGTGATCAACACGCTAAAAGCATACAATATTGACTCAGCCGCACGACCTGACGCACCAGGTGTCTACGTTGCCGGTAAGAAAATATGCTCTCTCGGTTTACGCATTCGTAAAGGATGCTCGTTTCATGGTTTAGCCTTGAACGTAAATATGGATTTAACACCGTTTCTGCGTATTAACCCTTGTGGTTATGAAGGTATGGAAATGGTTCAGGTCAGCCAATTTGGCGGCCCAGACAATGTAGAAGCCGTAGAAAAACAATTAATAGAAGAACTCGTTACTTTGCTCGATTATGAGCAAGTAGAATTCAGCACAGAAGCACCTTCTCAAGGTAATAAAGCATGAGCAAACCAATCCAGATGGAAAAAGGCGTTAAATATCGTGACGCCGATAAAATGGCATTGATTCCCGTAAAGAACATGCCTACAGAGCAGAAAGAAGTGCTACGTAAGCCTGATTGGATGAAGATCAAGCTACCAGCCGACAGCCAACGAATTCAAGACATCAAAGCGGCGATGCGTAAGAATAAACTTCACTCCGTATGTGAAGAAGCATCTTGCCCGAACCTAGCGGAATGTTTTAACCACGGTACAGCAACCTTCATGATCTTAGGTGCTATTTGTACTCGTCGTTGTCCTTTCTGTGACGTTGCTCATGGCCGCCCATTACCACCGGAAGCAGAAGAGCCTCAAAAACTGGCGAAAACCATTGCCGATATGAAGCTGAAATACGTAGTAATCACTTCTGTTGACCGTGACGATCTGCGTGACGGCGGTGCACAACACTTTGCCGATTGTAACCGCGAGATCCGTGCGTTAAACCCGCATATTAAGATTGAAACACTGGTTCCTGACTTCCGTGGTCGCATGGATGTAGCGCTTGATCTAATGAAAGACAATCCGCCAGATGTCTTCAACCACAACTTAGAAACCGCGCCACGTCTTTACCGTAAAGCTCGCCCAGGTGCGAACTACAAATGGTCACTTGAGCTTCTTAAGAAGTTCAAAGAGCAGCATCCCGATGTACCGACCAAGTCTGGTTTGATGATGGGTCTTGGTGAAACCAAAGAAGAAATCATCGAAGTACTGAAAGATCTACGCGCACACGGCGTAACGATGCTGACTCTAGGCCAGTATTTAGCGCCAAGCCGTCACCACTTGCCAGTAGAACGTTACGTTCCACCATCAGAGTTTGACGAGCTAAAAGAAGTTGCACTAGAACTTGGCTTCACGCATGCAGCGTGTGGTCCATTTGTGCGCTCTTCTTACCATGCCGATATGCAAGCTCAAGGTATCGAGATTAAATAAGCTCTCGCTTGTTTTGAAAAGCTTGTTTTGAAGAGAAAAGGTTGGCTCAGTGCCAACCTTTTTTGTATCTGACAAATGATGATAAAAAGCCATTCTACCACTGTCATTCTGAACAGCGAGGAACGAGCGTGATTCAGAATCAGTTTTCAGAGTACTGATGATTTTTAGAGAAACTCTGAGTAAAAGAGTGCGCCTCAACAAGATTCCTGATCTCGCCTAGGCTCATCGGAATGACGTGGTTTGGATATATTGAAAAGGGACAGTGTTGGTAGCCATCCCCTTATCACACACTCTCGCTATATCTCATTCCAAACGCCAGACAAACAAAAAGGCCCTCAAATGAGGACCTTTAGTATATCAATGTTCAAAATAGATGAGTCGAGTTCTAGAAGAACACACGGAGTTTGCGCGAGCAAATGAGTATGTTCGACACCGAAATCGACTCACTCTATGAAAAGCAGTTAGGCGTAAACTGGTAGACGCTTACAAATTTCTAGCACTTTCTGTTTTGTCGCTTCGATAACTTCTTCGTTGCCGATGTTATCTAGAACGTCACACATCCAGTTTGCTAGCTCTTTTGCATCTTCTTCAGTGAAGCCACGGCGAGTGATCGCTGGCGTACCTACACGGATACCAGACGTTACGAATGGGCTGCGTGGGTCATTTGGTACTGAGTTCTTGTTTACAGTGATGTTTGCTGCACCTAGTGCCGCGTCTGCGTCTTTACCAGTGATATCTTTGTCGATTAGGTCAACAAGGAACAAGTGGTTTTCTGTACCATTAGATACGATTTTGTAGCCACGCTCTTGGAACTGACCAACCATTGCTTTTGCGTTTTTCACTACGCGAGCTTGATAAGCTTTGAACTCTGGCTCCATCGCTTCTTTGAACGCTACTGCTTTACCAGCGATAACGTGCATTAGAGGGCCACCTTGACCACCTGGGAACACTGCTGAGTTCAGTTTCTTGTACATATCTTCGCCAGCATTTGACAAGATAAGACCACCGCGAGGACCTGCTAGTGTTTTGTGCGTCGTTGTTGTTACCACGTGAGCATGCGGTACTGGTGTTGGGTATTCACCGGCAGCGATAAGACCAGCTACGTGCGCCATATCAACAAATAAGTAAGCACCTGCTTTGTCAGCGATTTCACGCATGCGTTTCCAATCAACGATTTGCGAGTAAGCAGAGAAACCACCGATGATCATCTTAGGTTTGTGTTCAAGTGCTAGCTGTTCCATCTCGTCGTAGTTGATTTGACCAGCTTCATCGATACCGTAAGGGATAACGTTGTAGTGCTTACCCGAGAAGTTTACTGGTGAACCGTGAGTTAGGTGACCACCGTGTGCTAGGCTCATGCCTAAAACTGTATCGCCAGGGTTAAGAAGCGCCATGTAAACTGCGCTGTTTGCTTGAGAACCTGAGTGAGGCTGTACGTTAGCGTACTCACAACCAAATAGTTGGCATGCACGCTCAATTGCTAGTGCTTCAGCTTTATCTACGTACTCACAACCGCCGTAGTAACGCTTACCTGGGTAGCCTTCAGCGTATTTGTTCGTTAGCTGAGAACCTTGCGCTTCCATTACACGTGGGCTTGTGTAGTTTTCAGAAGCGATAAGTTCAATGTGTTCTTCCTGGCGAAGAGTTTCTTCCTGGATAGCTGCGAACAGTTCCGCATCGTAATCTGCGATGTTCATATCACGCTTAAGCATCTGTATCTCCTGACTCAGATTAGTACTGAAAGTTGCAAAAAAACTGTTGAATGACCCGACGCAAACGTTTTCGTCACCCTAATGGCGCGCATTCTACATAATTTGATTTAGGTCATAAAGAGAAATTTACAATTTTTCTCATGCAGTTTTTTCATGATGACAAGCAATGTTTATCATGCCAGCATTGCAATCGCATAACGACAATCTATTGCCTGTCAAATTTGTGCTTTACACCCTGTAAAACAGCAATTACATAGGTTTACCGTAAATTTTACCCTCTAGCTACCGAAAAGATCATCTTTTTACTACTATGCACGCCTTATTTATCACTAATGACTGCAACATTGATGGAAAAACACTCATTAAAAGAAGACTGGATAGCGATTCTCACGGGTACCTTTTTAGTAGCTCAAGGCGTTTTCTTTCTCCAATCCGCGAACCTTCTAACGGGAGGCACGACTGGATTGGCTCTGCTTATTAGCCAATTTACACCTTTTACCTTTGGTGTGCTGTACTTTTTAGCAAACAGTCCTTTTTACTTACTAGCATGGAAACGCTTCGGCCGTCATTTCGCCATTAATAGTGCCACTTCTGGCGCGTTGGTTTCTATCTTTGCCGATCATCTTTATTTGCTAATCTCGCTCGAATCGGTAAATGAAGTTTATTGCGCCGTCGCAGGCGGGCTTTTAATGGGGCTCGGTATGCTGATCCTATTCAGACATCGCTCCAGCTTAGGTGGCTTTAACGTGCTGTGTTTGTTTATCCAAGACAAATTTGGCATTTCAGTTGGCAAAAGCCAAATGGCAATCGATGCATGTATCCTGTTTGCTTCATTCTTCTTTGTCACACCAGAAGTGATTGGCCTTTCAATTTTGGGGGCGTTTGCACTCAATGTCGTGTTAGCGATGAACCACAAACCGCACCGCTATTCCGTGACCTACGGTTCATAAATTTTTGATAATGATTGAAGCGCGATTTATAAGATTTCGCGCTCCAATCGCTATATAATACTTCGCGATTTCCAAATAGATCGGTACGGTATGCGCGACTTTCTGCAACAAGCTAAACAGACTCACAGTTGTATTGCGATTGGAGAGCTGATCTATAACCCGAAGACACAGAGCCTTCATCAAGATGCTATCGCGATTGATCTTGAACCTCGCACCGTTGAATTATTAGAACTGCTGTTAACAAGCGTTGGCCACCCACTCTCTGCTGACACCATTATTGAAACCATTTGGCAGAGCAAGTTCATCTCTAAGAATGTGCTCACGAACCGCATTAGCACCTTACGTGCACTGCTACAGCAGTACTTACCCGAATACGATGCCGCTAAGCTTTTAGTCACTTACCCCCGCAAAGGCTACTTTCTTAACCCTGCCAATATTCGTTTAGTGCCACCAGCGAAAAACCATCGGCGCGTTATCTCAACCCAGGTGGCGAGTAATAAGAACTTCAAGCTGATTTTTGCTTACAGCTTATGTGCCATACTTGCGGTATGTAGCATGACACTCGCAAGCTTGTTATGGCAACGCCAAGAAATCTCAACACAACAAACACGTCATCAACTACTGATTCCCAAAGTCGAGCTACTACTCAACCGTGTCGATTCAATCGGCTCTCAGGCGCGAAAATACCGCATACTGGTCAAAGCCATCTTGCTGCAACAACAGGTCGAATATCCATACACCGACATCGCCAACCAAGATGCTCCCAGTTACTTTCTTGATCCTATCGGTCATACGCCATATTTCCCTGGCGCACGAAACATGCAGACCAGCGACTACGAGCTCAATATCGAGTTAAAAGACGGCGCAGAGCAAGGCATCTTGAAAGCGCAGATGAACCTTATTTATCCTGCGACGGGCAAGCTGGCGTTTCGCAATGAGTACACACTGCGTTTATCTGACCTACAATCGGATATTTTCCAAATGCACTCGGATGTCGCGCAATACTTCAATCTGCCTGCACCTTCGGCAAGTACGTGGCAGCTTTCGGATCTTCACAAAAAAATGTTATTCGAGAATGCCTTTTCTAGCCAACCTCTCCGACAATCTGATGAGTTTGCGGCTATAACAACGGCAAGACATCTCGCCTTATACGAGCACGAACATCAAAAGCTGGAAGCGTATTTAACTCAAGTACAATCGTCGTTTGATGTTTTGCCAGATGAGCTGAGCCTCTGGTTAGGTCTATTGCATTTCAAATTAGGTAACTTAGACAGGGCAAAAGCTCTGTTAACGACACCAGATGGCGACTCACGTATCCAAAACGCACTGATTTATACCTTTGTGTCTCACATTGCTTACAAGCAGAACAAACTTGAACAGTTCCGTCTCAACTACATGGAATCACTGGTGGCGCTGCTGCGCGTTTTACCTTCCGAAACCTTGTTTGAGCGTCTTTCTCAATCTGAATCAAAAGAGACTTGCCTCCAACCGTGGAAAACGTTGCATGTTAGTGTGACCGATCAAGAAATCATAAGCCGATGGAAAGCGCTCATTAACGAGTATTGCACTAATGTGGCCAACGAAATAACTCCAAATAAAACAAAGACCTAAATATAAAATTAAGCTTTCATTAACCCCTGTTATCTTTTGTTTTTTGCCCTTTTTCTCTCACTGAACTTAGCATGCTCGCATTCAAGCAACGGCCCAACATGAAGCGGCCTTATCAATCAGGAATGTAAACCATGCTAAACAAAATGACGCTTATCGCAGCAGCAACTCTGGCTCTTTACGGCTGTGGCGGAGGTTCGTCTTCTGGCAGTGCGAATCCAAACAAAGTGCCTCAAGAAAGTTTCGACGTCTCGATTCACAACTCAATCTTCGCTCCCACGCCAAGCACACAGCTAAACTACGCATTTAGCTTGGATGGCCAACCAGAAGGCGACATGAAACTGAGCTTCCAAGCGATGGGTCGCGAGCAAATATTGGCAGCATTGGCACAAATCCCAAACAGCGAGGCAATGGTCCAGTTGGTTAATGACTTGGTGAACTACGGCGCCGAACAGTTCTACTATTCAGACGAGCAGTACAACGACGACGAAGAGAGCAATACGCTTTACTTTGCAGGATCAGATGGTGCACTCCATGAAATCACTGACGCTTATTTCATTGGTCATCAGTTTATTGCCATGCTTATGCACAGCGGTCCGATTTTCCGCCTAAACGGTGACGACGTAAAAGAGAAAAGCCCGAATATTGACATCGGTGAAGAAACTATGTCTCTGCAAACCACTCTTACAGGCTACGCAGTTCACAACCTTCTAGACCGTTTTGAAGATCATGAGTGGGTACAAAACCTTCCTATGACAGCATCTTGCCAAGTGGTTTGGCAACAGCAAATCCGAGAGACTGGCGTGCGTAAAGCGTTCTCGATCTCAGGCAAGAAAATTGAAGCGGCATACCTGATGGAAGAGAACATCTACAACCTGAACTGTGATGACATGGACTCAATGGAGTTCGCTACTTCGGCAGAACGTTGGTTTAATCCGAGCTTAGGTCTGATTGAACAAATTGAACTACTAAAAGTACAACAAGTACAAATCAACGAAGAGAAAGTGCAGCTAACAGCGATTGAAACAAAATAAGCTCGCATTTTTAGAGATATCTCAATAAAAGAAGGCTTTGGGGAGCACACCAAAGCCTTCATCTCGAACATCAATCTTAGGGGTGATGACACCCGAGTTTATTCTTCTATCAATAAAATACGAGTTTCGTAAGGTCGTAACACTTGATGGTTTGACGCGACTGCGCTCGCTGAGTTTTGATAGTTAGATAGCAAGTTTTTCGCTTTACTCATATCAAAACGTTCTGGCAGAACGCATTCCACCTCTTCTGCGTAGTAGTTATTGATACACAGCAGCGTTTGCTTATCGTTCTGACGAGCGTAAGCGAAAATACGTTTGTGCTCTGGCAGCAGGTCCTCGTAACGGCCATCGGTGATGACTGGAACCTGTTTACGCAGTTCAATCAGACGCTTGTAAAAGTAGAACACCGAGTTCAAATCGGCAACCGCAGCTTCAGCATTGATTTCAGAGTAATTCTGCGCCACTTCAAGCCACGGCGTGCCCTCAGTAAAGCCCGCGTGTTTTGCACTGTTCCATTGCATTGGTGTACGTGAGTTATCACGCGACTTCTGTGCCAAGATCGCCATCATATCGTCATGAGATACACCATCACGGTTGACCATGATGTCGTACATGTTAGTACTTTCAACATCACGATATTGGCTGATTTCGGTATAACCCGGGTTGGTCATGCCGATCTCTTCCCCCTGGTAGACATAAGGCGTACCTTGCATCATGTGTACCGATGCCGCAAGCATCTTGGCAGATTCAACACGGTATTGCTCGTCGTTACCTAATCGGCTCACAACGCGTGGTTGGTCGTGGTTACACCAGAACAGCGCCCCCCACCCTTTGCCATTTAAGCCCGTTTGCCAATGATTGAAGATCTGTTTTAACTGAATGAAATCAAACGGCGCTTTGGTCCATTTTTCACCATTTGGATAATCGACTTTCAGATGATGGAAGTTGAACACCATGGATAGCTCTTTGCCGTCTAGCGAAGAATATTGCTGGCAGTGCTCTAGCGTAGTGGAAGACATTTCACCCACCGTCACGCTGCCGTATTTTTGAAACACAGATTCGCTAATCTCTTGAAGGTATTCGTGCACACGTGGACCATCCGTGTAGAAACGACGACCATCACCAATATCGTCACTTGGAAAATCTTGCTGCTTGGAAATCAGGTTGATAACGTCGAGACGGAAACCATCGACACCTTTGTCTGCCCAGAAGTTGATGACTTCTTTCACTTCTTCACGCACTACTGGGTTTTCCCAGTTTAAGTCCGCTTGCTCTTTAGCAAAAAGGTGCAAATAGTACTGGCCTGTTTTTTCATCCAGCGCCCAAGCGTTACCACCAAACTTAGATTGCCAGTTGTTTGGTTCTACACCATCTACCGGATCTTTCCAGATGTAGTAATCACGGTATGGGCTGTTTTTATCACCCAGTGCGGATTGGAACCACTTGTGTTCTGTCGACGTGTGGTTCACTACAATGTCCATGATGATACGAATACCCAACTGATGCGCTTCTGCTAGCAAAGTATCGAAATCTTCCATAGTGCCGAACTCAGGGTTGATCGAGTAGTAATCGGATATGTCATAACCGTTGTCGATCATTGGCGATTGGTAAACCGGCGTCAGCCAAATCGCATCCACACCAAGATGCTTAAGATAATCCAGCTTAGAAATGATCCCTTTGATGTCGCCCGTGCCTTTACTGCCACTGTCACAAAAGCTTTTTGGGTAAATTTGATAGATGGTTGCGGTTTTCCACCAGCTCTCATCATGCTTGGTCATAGCCATTTCTAACACTCACTTACCAGTAATCGGAAACTTAAAATTTGAAAAGAAAAATAGGAGGAGGCAGCCAAGTCACTGCCTCAAATAGAATTACGCGTTTGCAGGCTCAAGCTCACCTTTGGCTTGTGCACGCTTATAAAGAATTAACGTTAATGCAGCAGGTACTAGCATTGCGACTAACATAGCCAAAGCAAAAATGCCCCAGAACTGCGGTTGGATAGACAAGATGCCCGGCAAACCGCCCACACCGATACCGTTCGCCATTACGCCCGCACTACCACAAATAGCAGCAGCACACGCACTACCGATCATCGCGCTCAGCATTGGGAACTTGTATTTCAAGTTGATGCCGTACATCGCCGGCTCGGTCACACCAAGGTAAGCAGAGATAGCCGCAGGTACTGAGATATCACGCTCGCCATGTTTTTTACTGATGATAATGATGCCGACAACCGCAGACGCTTGAGCAATATTTGAAAGCGCAATCAGAGGCCAAATTGGCGTGCCGCCTAGCTCTTGCATTAATTGAAGGTCAACCGCGTTGGTTGTGTGGTGAATACCAGTAATGACCAATGGCGCGTATAGGAAGCCGAAGATGGTTGAGCCAATCATTGCGAAGTCACCTGTCATGGCTGCTTTTGCTGCGAAAGCAACACCATCACCCAACATACGACCGAATGGGCCAATGATAGAGTGCGCAAGAATCACAGACACGATGATAGAGACAAACGGCACGACCACTAGGTAAAGGTAAGACGGAATGATGCGTTTTAAGTTGGTTTCAATAAACGCCAGAGCCATACCAGCAAGCATTGCTGGAATCACTTGCGCCTGATAGCCCACTTTTTCGATGGCGAATAAGCCAAAATCCCACACTTCGGGTACTTGCTTACCAATCAGGTAGGCGTTCATCAACTGCGGCGAAACCAATGTTACACCAAGCGTGATACCCAGAATCGGAGTACCGCCGAGCTTTTTCACTGTCGACCAACATACGCCAACTGGTAGGAAGAAGAAGATCGCCTCACCAATCAGCCATAAGAAAGAGTGTACAGTTGCCCAAAACTGGCTGATTTCCGTTAGCGTTTGACCATCAAACATCTTGATGTCGCCAATCACGTTACGGAAACCAAGGATCAGACCACCGGTGATGATCGCTGGTAGCAGTGGTACAAAGATTTCTGCAAGGTGGGAAATACCACGCTCAACGATATTCATGTTTTGACGAGCAGCGTTCTTCGCTTCGTCTTTGCTGGCTTCACTTTTACCCGTCAGTCCGATCAGTACCTTGTAAACTTCATCCACTTCAGTACCGATAACCACTTGGAACTGGCCTGCGTTGGTAAAACAGCCCTTCACCATCGGTAATGTTTCTAACTGTTTCGTATCTGCTTTGTCCGTATCATTTAGAACAAAACGCAAGCGAGTTAAACAGTGACTTACACTGGCAATATTGTCCGGCCCCCCGACCAGCTCAATAAGACGCTCCACGTCTTTACGCGCAATCTTACTCATAACTTTGTCCACCCTGTATTGGATACATTCGATTCATCATTTTGTTTTTATAAATGGGAACATTCCCATTTCTTAATTTTAATATTGCCATTCGAAGACAAAAAACAAAATGGGAACAGTCCCATTAATTGAGAATGATCACAGTATAATTTTAGAGCAGATCGTTTTAGTGTGGATTAACAAACGATAGGCTGTTGAGTAAAGTGAACCACTTCCTCATCACCATTTAATTGATTGATCAGCATGTTAGCGGACTTCTCACCTGCAAGGGTATAACCTGGGTCGACACTAAATACTTTAGGGAAAAGGAAAGAGAGCAATTCATTACCACCAACACCTGTCACAACCACGTCTTCACGGCCTAACTCTTGAAGACGCTTAATCACGCCCAACGCGATGGTGTCACTGGCGCACACGATGGCCTGAGTATCAGATTGAAGGACTTTGTCTACCAACTGATAAGCACTTTCATGGCTCAACTTACCCGTTTGGAAACAAGGTGCAATTTGCTTGCGTTGACACCAAGCTTTATAAGCATTTAGACGAGCTAAGCCAGTGGTTTTGTCTTCAGGATCAACACCAATATAAGCAATGCGAGATAAAGATTGCTGCTCAAGGTGAGACAAAGCCATGTCTATCACACCTTGGTTATCGTAGTTGATCGAGGAAACCATTTGCGTGTCCATCGCGATCACGACGATACGATTCCCCCACTCCGCCAATGCTCGCTCATCACATCCAGTAAAGCCAAACACGATCACCCCATCGACGTTGCGACGTTTAAGCACATCCAAATGCTCATTGGTTTTATCGCGATCGAATTGGCTCTCCATGATCACCGCATCATAACCAGCGGAATACAAAGCATTGAGCATGGTACCAACGGCGCGATTTTCTGATGGTGAATCTAAACGGGAGATGATAACCCCAATAACCTTTTGACTGCCACCACGCATCGACTGCGCCGACTTTGATGGGACGTAGCCTGATTCACGAATGATTTGCTCTACCTTCTCACGCGTTTGCGGTTTCACTTTTGGATCGTTAGTAAGCACACGGCTTACTGTCGATTTGCCCACGCCTGCCAATTTTGCGATATCAAGAATGGTGAGTTTTTTGCTCATAAGTGTTCAGACTAAAAGAAGGAATCAAACAAAAGGGAAGCAGTGGCTTCCCTTAACTCAGTCAGTAATGCAGATTACTTGTTTAAGTACGCAGGCACATCTGCAATGCTATCTAATACTACCGTTGCAATGGCTTCGCCCTGTTCTGTTACTGGCTTACCAGTGCGAACCAAAATCTTAGTGCCAACGCCTGCCGCTTCTGCTGCCATCATGTCTTCAGCTTTATCGCCGATCATCACAGATTTCTCCATGTCGATCTTCAAGAAGTCACGCGCAGAAATGAACATGCCTGGTTTTGGCTTACGGCACTCACAATCTTGCTTGTACTCGCCAATGCCATGTTCTGGATGATGTGGACAGTAATAGATACCATCGAACTCAACACCATTATCAGCAAAGTTCCAATCCATCCATTGAGTCAGAGACAAGAAACGGTCTTCACTGAATTTACCGCGTGCGATGCCCGATTGATTCGTCACTAACACTAGAAGGTAGCCTTTATCTTTTAGCGCTTTCGTCGCTTCAAATACACCATCAATGTACTCAAAATCATGTTCGTCATGAACGTAGCCGTGGTCAACGTTTATTACGCCATCACGATCGATAAAAACAGCAGGTTTTGCCAAAACGTATTTCTCTATTAACTCGGTTTAATCAGATTATTACATACCTTATAAACTTCAACACTATCTAATTCATTCTAGGCCTCGACAAAACGGTTGATTTGTTGGGCAAGAATCGGTAAATCTGAGGGTGCCCCGCCGTCTACCTCCTGCTTGTTATCTATACATCTTCGTTTCAAAACAGAACATCCATACATTTAGACGTCTAGACGTAAAAATATCTATTGACTTCATTCTGCTTAACCCATAGCATCAACTGAAAATTGAGATAAAGCTCAACATTAAGTTCTGTCAAAGGCCGTTTTTGACAGCGAAGTTCCCCGTATCTTTGGGCAGGTTGAAACATGATAGAAATAAAAAACGTCAATAAAGTGTTCTACCAAGGCAGTAAGGAAATCCTTGCCCTGAAAGACATTAACCTACACATCGACAAAGGCACCATCTTTGGTGTTATCGGTTCATCAGGTGCTGGTAAAAGTACGCTGATCCGCTGTGTCAACATGCTAGAAGCACCGACCTCTGGTTCCATCATCGTTGATGGTGTGGATCTAACCAAACTCAGTAAAAAACAACTAGTCGAAACACGCCGTAACATTGGCATGATCTTCCAGCACTTTAACCTGCTTTCGTCTCGTACTGTGTTTGATAATGTGGCATTACCCCTAGAACTGGCAGGTAAAGACAAATCGCAAATCACAACAAAAGTAACTGAGTTGCTAAAGCTTGTAGGCTTAGCCGACAAACACGAGAGCTACCCATCTAACTTAAGTGGCGGCCAAAAACAGCGTGTGGCAATTGCTCGTGCATTGGCATCCGATCCTAGCGTGCTGCTTTGTGATGAGGCCACTAGCGCACTAGATCCGGCAACAACTCAATCTATCCTTGAGTTATTGAAAGAGATCAACCGCAAACTCAACATCACGATTTTACTTATCACTCACGAAATGGAAGTCGTAAAAAGTATCTGTCACGAAGTAGCAATCATCGGTGGTGGTGAGCTGGTGGAAAAAGGCACCGTTGGCGATATTTTTGCGCACCCTAAAACGGAGCTGGCGCACCAATTCATTCGCTCAACACTGGATCTTTCCATTCCTGAAGATTACCAAGCACGTCTGCAAACAGAGCGTGTTGATGGCAGCTACCCGTTGGTTCGCTTAGAGTTTACTGGCGCAACCGTCGATGCACCGTTAATGTCGCAAATTTCTCGTAAATACAATATTGATGTGAGTATTTTGAGTTCCGACCTTGATTACGCTGGTGGCGTGAAATTCGGCATGATGGTCGCAGAGCTATTTGGTAACGAAGAAGATGACAACGCAGCTCTTGAATACCTGCGCAAGCACAACGTAAAAGTAGAGGTACTTGGTTATGTCCTTTAATACGATTTCTGAATGGCTGAGTTTAAACAGCAAACTACTTTTAGGTGCAACGTGGGAAACGCTTTACATGGTTGCGGTTGCCGGATTAGTCGGCTTTGCTGTGGGTATTCCATTAGGCGTAATCCTCCATATTACTAAGAAAGGCGGCCTACTTGAAAACACCAAACTAAATAGCGGCTTAGGCGCTATCGTTAACATTGGTCGCTCAGTGCCATTCCTCGTACTGATGGTTGCGATTATTCCAGTGACAAAAATGCTGGTTGGAACCTTTATCGGTACAACCGCAGCAATCGTCCCACTGACTATTGGCGCCATTCCTTTTGTCGCTCGTCTTATTGAAGGCGCTTTATTAGAAGTACCGACAGGCTTGGTGGAAGCAGCGCAGTCAATGGGGGCGACTCCAACACAGATCATCACAAAAGTTCTACTACCTGAAGCAATGCCGACTATTGTTAACTCAGTAACGATTACCTTGGTCACTCTCGTTAGCTACTCAGCTATGGCGGGTACGGTAGGCGGCGGCGGCCTAGGTGACGTAGCCATTCGTTACGGTTTCCACCGCTACGATGTAACTATCATGGCCGTGACTGTCGTGATGTTGATTGTTCTAGTACAGATTATTCAGTCTATCGGCGACGCAGTGGTGCGCCGTGTAGACCACAGATAAGCATCAAAAATACAAATTATAAGGAGATAAAGATGAAATTTAGCCTTAAAGGTCTTTTGACTGTAGCAACGGCCGCCTCTGCTCTTGCTCTAGCGGGTTGCGGCGACAAAGAAGTAGACGTAAACAAAGTAAAAGTTGGCGTTATTGCTGGTGCTGAAGCACAAGTAGCCGAAGTTGCCGCTAAAGTAGCAAAAGAGAAATACAACCTAGACGTTGAGCTAGTAACATTTACCGATTACGTAACACCAAACGCCGCTCTGGATGATGGTTCAGTAGACGCGAATGCGTTCCAGCACAAACCATACCTAGACCAACAAGTGAAAGACCGCGGCTACAAACTGGCTATCGCGGGTAACTCATTCGTTTACCCTATTGCTGGTTACTCAAAGCAAGTAAAATCAATTGATGAAATTCAAGATGGCGCACGCATCGCAGTACCAAACGACCCAACTAACCTAGGTCGCTCACTACTGCTTCTTGAGCAGCAAGGTTTAATTACGCTACGTGATGGCGTTGGTCTACTCGCTACAGTACGTGACATCGTAGGCAACCCTAAAAATATCGAAATCATTGAACTAGAAGCCCCACAGCTTCCACGTTCACTGGATGACGTAACGCTATCTATCATCAACACCACTTACGCAAGCTCTATCGACCTATCGCCAGAGCGTGACGGCGTGTTCGTTGAAGATAAAGACTCACCATACGTAAACCTAATTGTCGCTCGCGAAGAAAATGTTAATGCGCAAAACGTACAAAACTTCGTAAAAGCTTACCAAACGGAAGAAGTTTACGAAGCGGCAAAAGAACTGTTCAAAGGCGGTGTTGTGAAAGGTTGGTAATCCCACTTTTCAAAACATGACTGAAAACAACGTTCTAAACACAAAAGGGCTGATGTGAAAACATCAGCCCTTTCTATTTGTCTATCTACCCATTTAAGTAGCTTCAATTCGCTACTTAAGATGGTCCCAAGAGATATTCGACACGATTCGGCAGTCATCACACTTAAAATGAAATATGTCATGTAGTGGCTCATCGAGTAGCCACTCGCCATCGCATTTTGGACACTTGCGCGCTTTCTCGCTCTCCAGCGACTGACCACCGACACGATACTGGTAATAGTACGTAGGGATCTTCGTGATGTAATCGATACGGCCACGTAAGTCCCAACCTCGGCGAAACAGCACACTATCCACATCGCAAATTTCGTGCAGCGCCGCATGTTCCGCTCGGCAGCCCCCTGCCATTTGGATTTCATCACACGCTTGCCACTCAGTCTGCCACTTAATGACGGCTTTATGGTCTCCATTAAGTGTTGGCTCATTACGATACAAAGGAATTGGCAACAGGGTTTCACCACTTCGCAAAGGCGAACACGTATGAACATAAGTCGTGTACAACACTTGCCAGCTAGGTGTCTCTTCTTCGGCTGCTTGTTCTGAATTCAAATCACGCCCCAGCATACGCATTTTCGGTGCAAGCAAAGACGCATCCGACAAACGGTTCATGCACACTTTGACGAAATCTGAGTGATAACGTGGATGCAAGCTGTCTTGTTCTGGGCAAACAACACGAACGAAAAATTCACCTTCTCCCATCACTATCGGGAATTCACGACCTAATACTTGGCCGTTGTAACGCAGAGCATCCATCAAGCCATTAATGGCTTTGTCTACCGCGCTGACGGTGGTGTTATCAAAACACTCAAACTGCAACTCAACAACATACATACTTAGACGGCAGCCTCTAACTTATTCAAGAACTCAACCAATGAATCTGCCAATACATCACGTTTAGAGGTGCCCAAACGCTCTAGAATCACATTGCCAGTGAGGTTACAAATAGAAATCACATCCATTTCCTCATCTGTCGCTGCGATAAATACTGTTGGTTTAAGTTTCAAGCGGCGCTGCGTCACCAAATGACCAAGAATATTTTCTTGTAGACGCACGAAATCGTCATCGCTCCAGACTTGCAGCAGCGTCAACGAATTACCTTGCCAAGTTGCCTCCATATCAGCGCAGTATTGAGAACCATAAAAGGCTTTAACATCATCTTGCAGTGACAACTCAATCGCATTTTCCACATTGGTGAAATCGGCCATTTCATCACGTGCGACCGCTTTCCAAAGCACCTTTCCATCACGCTTCTCTTCGACACAAGGAGAAACAAGCTCTGCAAGCTCTTCACTGCTTGGCAACTCATTGTGCTTAGCTTGCCAAGCTTGTTGGTAGCGCAGGCTGAACTCTTGTAGCGCCTGAGTAACGTTTGGGGTCATGAAGGTCTCCTCATTCCTTATTTATCAGATAGCCGTGCTTGCCGGATGGCAATTGACCAGCGGATTCAGTAAAATTCTCGCCATTCTAATCGAAAACGACCACAAAGTATGAGCAAATATTCTGACGCTAAAGAGCTTGCTGGCTTAACACTAGGTAAAACGACCGAGTATGCGAACCAGTATGACCCAAGCTTGCTGCAACCAGTCCCTCGCAGCCTGAACCGAGATGACCTCCAGTTAGGCGATACTCTGCCTTTCATGGGGCACGACATTTGGACGCTGTACGAATTGTCTTGGTTAAATAGTAAAGGTTTACCACAAGTGGCCGTTGGCGAAGTATACATTCCAGCCACCAGCGCAAACTTGATTGAATCGAAGTCTTTCAAACTGTACTTAAACAGCTATAACCAAACCCGCTTTGCAAGCTGGGAAGAAGTGACTGAGCGTTTAACACAAGACCTTTCTGAATGCGCAGGTGAAAAGGTGCTGGTTGAGGTGAATCCAGTGACCCACTATACCAATCAACCTATCGTAACAATGGACGGTGAATGTATTGATGACCAAGACATTAACATCACCAGTTACGATTTCGATGCCGATTTGCTTGAAGGTGCAGCAGGTGAAGTACAAGTTGAAGAGGTGCTACATAGCCACCTATTGAAATCAAACTGTTTGATCACTAACCAACCCGACTGGGGCAGTGTAGAAATTCGCTACCAAGGCGCAAAAATAGCTCGTGAGAAGCTGTTACGTTACTTAGTGTCTTTCCGCGAGCACAATGAGTTCCACGAACAGTGTGTAGAGCGTATTTTTACGGATCTAATGAAATACTGCCAACCAAGCAAACTGACCGTATTTGCCCGCTATACGCGCCGTGGAGGCTTGGATATCAACCCTTACCGCTCAACGGAACAAGATAAGCCAGCTCACAATCACCGTATGGCTCGTCAGTAAGCGCATAGGCAACAGAAATAAGTTCGGCAATCTAAAGGGTTGCCGGACGTTTTTATTGTCCAAGCATGTTACTATATCAAATGGCTTCAACCCGCATTTAAACGGCTAATTGAGGCTTTTCGCCGTTATCGCCATATCTAAAAACAGTTCGAGGGAACGAAAGGATGTTTTGGGACAGTTCGCGTCTATTCAAATTGATTGGCTTTCTTTGCTTGCTGTTTGTACAGCCACTTCATGCAACCATTTTATCGTCCGCGTTACTCAACGAAGCACAACAATTGGCGGAAATAGAACCATCACAAGCAAAACAAGCGGCAACCAACTATTTGTCACAGCGTGAGCTAACAGAACGCAAAGAAAGTGACAGCCCTTCAGCCATGTCTCGCGACGAAACAGATCGTAGCGTTCGCACACCAAGCAGCACCATCGAAGCGCACAAGATTATCGCTCAGGCAGATTACGCCATGGGTAATGTTCGTTCGGCTATCGAGCACCTAAATAAAGCGGAACGCTTAGCGCAAGAATATCAATTGCCGTACATGGACTTAGATCTCCAGCTGATGCGCAACCAAATGATTTGGATGTACGACGAAAACTACTCAAAAGCGGAAGACACGCTTAACCAAATTGAACAACAGCTCGATGAAGCCGATGCCGTATTACAACGCACCGACAGCGTTCGCTACCGACTAGTGATGCAAAGAGCACTCCTCGCTTCACATAGTGGCGATATCATTAAAGCGGAAAACTTGTACTCTGAAGCAAAGACCATGCTTGACGATAGCCGCTCTGAGTTAGCCTTGATCGACTACTACACAGCCGTCGGCGAGTTTTACCTCAATAGCAAGAAATACAATTTGGCTTTGTCAGAGCTGCTATACGGTTATTGGCAATCTATTGAAAGTAACAGTGGTGCAAGATTAGCAAAAGTGAATCGCCTTTTGGCTAGGCTCTTCCAGGAGCGACGAGTGTACGACAAAGCGATCGAATACTTATCTCAAGCCGCAGATTTTTATGACTCTTACCCTAGCTCTCCGATCCTAGCGGACGTCCTAGAGCAAATGGGCGACATCTACTTTTATCAGGGTAAGTTTAACCTTGCGTTAGTGCATTACTTCAACGTGCTTGACCATGAAAGTACCAGTAAGAACATCAATAGAATCATTAAAATTCGCTTAAGCTTGGCGGCTACCTACCTACAACTCTATAACTACGCGCTAGCAGAGCAGTACTTAGACCGCTCTAAAGAGCTTTTAGAATACACCAATATTCCTAAGCTTGAAGCAAAGGCTGCCCTGCTTCAGTCAGGTCTGGCTTATCATCAAAATGACAGTAAAGACGTCATTACTAATGCTAAGCTGGCGTTAGCACTTGCTGAAAAGTCACCTGAAAATAACAACTTCATTAAGCAGCAGTCATACCGTTTACTTGGGTTGGGTTACGAGCAGGCAGGCGAATACAAACTTTCTCTGCAAGCTTATAAAAAATACACCAACCTCGTTCGTCTAGAACAAAAGCAGCTTAACCAAATCAGTGAGGATGCGTTCCGTCAGCAAAAAGAATTTGCCGAACAAACCATCCATTACATCGGTCAATCAGAACGCTTAGAGCAAGTGGAAAGAGAGCATCGTAAATTCCAGAAAATCTCATTTGCATTGTTTATTACTGTCTTGGTCATGTTTTTGTTCATTATGCGCCGTGGTGTCATTATGCAGCGCCAAGCAAGTGAAATCGAAAAACTGCGTAACGACCTCTTCACCCACTCTCGCTCTCGTTTACGTAACTTGCGTATGCTGAATGTTAAGCTTTCTCGCTCATTGAAAAAGTCGAGCGAAACTTTCGAGCAATGGCAAATGGGTGAATTGATCCACGAACCACTTAATGATCGCCTACGCTTTGTTATGATCGATTTGCCATTCTTACGAAGCATGTACGTCCATAACGGCTATAAGGCAGGTCTAGAACTAGAACGGGCATTTGGCGACTTCCTTGCGGAAAAAATAGAAAAACCGTCGCGTCTTTACCATTTCTCAGATGCGAACTTACTCTACATAGAACCGAACGCTGACCGTGATGCTTCTGCCGAAGTCATGTTCGAAAAATTCCAGACTTGGGTGGATGAGTTCGCACAGCAGCACAACGTCAATCGTATTATTCGTATGGGCATCAGCGATTATCCGTTCTTACCCCGAGCCTACACTGCAATTAACGATGAGGAATTACTCGATCTGTTATTGCTTGCTACTCACATCGCACGAGAAGTCAGCTTGAAGGATAAGCAAAGCCACTGGGTGTTCTTAAAAGCCATCGATAATGCGCCTGCTGCTAGCTTTGCAACAGGTAACATAAGAACTGCCTGTCAACATGCCATTAGCCAAGGCCTGATCAAGATCCATTCGTCCTACAAGAATGAGGACGACATCAAGAAAATATTAAAAAATGGATAATTAAACGCCTGTTGAACGTAATAACTAATGACGCTATAAAGTTTTTTGTTATTATCAGATAATTGTCAGTAGTACATGGACTTAACCGTAGTCACTTCATGGGAATCTTGGAATCCGATATTCAGTCGCAGCTGCATCAGCTGAGTTGTCAACTTGACCAACTCAGACTGACTCATCGTGATACTTCACTCAAATTCAAACGTGAACAACAAGTTCTTAAACGCGTTGTGGCATCATTGTCTTCAGCTTGCCAGGGTTCGAACACTCAGGTATCCAACTACCTATTTGAAATCCAACAAGAGCTGCAACATCAAAAAGATATCAGCACTCTTATCCCGCGTTTAGCGGTATTAGAGAGGATGCTCAAACAGCAGTCGAAGACGATGGATAAACAAAACGGTTACCTTGACGAACAAATCAAGCACAGTGGTGAAACACTGCAACGTGTCACGGGCTTACCTGCGCAGTTAAAACGTGAACTACGGAACCTGATGAGTTTCTCTGAAGTTCACGCCAGCAATAAAGCTGATCAAGCCACTAAGCTACTGAGTATTTACGAACGCGCTCTGAAAATCATTACGTCTAATTCACGTCTACATCTTAGTGAATTTGAAAACAATCCTGACAGATCTCAACTTGAATGCTTGGCCAGCGACCTTCAACATACTATTACAGAGCTGGATTTCGAGGGAGAATCAGGCGATAGATTGCTGGATATTCGCGCTAAGTTGCTCCTTGGCGTGAGTGCCGAGTCTCTCATTGAGCTTACGCTCTCAACGCTGAAATTGGTTGTCGAAGCAACAAAGTTCGAGCGCGAGGCGTCAAGCCAATTCCTTGATCAGCTGAACACTTCTCTCGCAAGTAACCTAAAAACCGTTCATCAGAACGTCGACCAGCATCATACCTACTTTGAACACCGCCAAGAGCTCAACACAGAAATGAACAGCTTGGTTGAATTAAGCCAAAAGTCACTTAATCAAGCTCAAGATATCGCGGTTGTGAAAAAAGAAATCACGCCTCTTCTCGAAAAAATGGCGTCGCTGACAGAGCGACTGAAAATGACGGAAGAGCGAGAGCAAGCGCTGCAAGAGCGGTTAAGTTACAGTAAGAACCAACTCGAAGCGGTATTTGAAACTACGCAAGATTATCGTCGACGCTTAGATGACCAAGCTCAGCGTATGTTGCTCGACCCGCTGACTAAAGTTTATAACCGCACTGCATTTAACGATCGACTAGAGCTAGAGTATCGCCGTTGGATTCGCTCTCAGCAAAACCTTCGTGTTGTGCTATTTGATGTAGACAACTTCAAAGCGGTGAATGATAGCTATGGTTATACGGCTGGCGATAAAGCGCTGAAGATCATCGCTCGTACTATTAACAAGCGCGTATCAGAAACGGAAACAGTGGCTCGCTTTGGTGGCGAGGAGTTTATTCTACTCGTCCCGGAACAATCTGAAGAATACACACTGGATCTGATTAAGCATATCCAGCGTGATATTAGCCAATTACCCTTTAAGTTCCGTGAGCAAAATATCATGATTACCTTAGCTGCTGTATCGACGTCTTTCAAAGAGTCCGATACGCCAGAGTATGTGCTCGATCGTCTTGGCAAGATGCTTGCGGACGCTAAAAAACGTGGAACAAACCAGCTTAACTGGAGCTAAGATTCGTACAAAAAGCGAGCAAACAAACCAAATTTGGTGCAATCTACGCTTTATAACCACCCATTTTCAACGAGTTATCACATTTCTTCCCTTTTAGTCTGCTAAGCTGTAAAAACCCAAGTCACTTCAAGATGATGTATTTATAAAAGGCAAATGTATCATCTTGAGGTTGCTTGGGAGTTGATAACCATAAAACCAAATCGGCCAACTACCTTTCATCAAACCATACGTATAACACCAAAAAGGTAAGTTGGTACTTTCCCTCAAATTAATGCAACACAAGGAGGCGTTATGATTACCCATATAAGCCCCGCTGGTAGCATGGACTTGCTATCTCAACTAGAAGTAGAGCGCTTAAAGAACACAGCCTCGAGTGAACTTTATCAGCTGTACCGTAATTGCACATTAGCGGTGTTGAACTCCGGTAGCCATACCGATAACTCGAAAGAACTGCTCGATAAATACCAATCGTTTGATGTCAACGTCGTGCGTCGTGAGCGTGGTATTAAGCTTGAGCTGACTAATCCGCCAGAGCACGCTTTTGTTGACGGCGAAATAATTAAAGGTATCCAAGAGCATCTGTTCTCCGTATTGCGTGATATCGTTTACGTAAACATGCATTTGGCAGACGCCCAGCGGCTCAACCTTACTAACCCAATTCACATTACGAACCTCGTGTTCGGCATTCTTCGTAATGCCAGAGCATTAACTCCAGGTATCGCACCGAATCTTGTCGTATGTTGGGGTGGTCACTCTATCAATGGAGTGGAGTATCAGTACACACGTGAAGTGGGTAACGAACTGGGCCTGCGTGAACTTAACATCTGCACAGGTTGCGGCCCTGGTGCAATGGAAGGGCCGATGAAAGGTGCAGCAATTGGGCACGCAAAGCAACGTTATACTCAGCAACGTTATCTTGGTTTAACCGAACCCTCGATTATTGCGGCCGAGCCACCAAACCCAATAGTAAATGAGCTGGTCATCATGCCCGACATCGAAAAGCGCTTGGAAGCTTTCGTCCGTATGGCTCATGGTATCGTTATTTTCCCAGGTGGCCCGGGCACAGCGGAAGAGCTACTGTACATTCTTGGCATCATGATGCACCCGGATAACGCCGATCAGCCAATGCCTATCGTATTAACAGGACCAAAAGAGAGTGAAGAGTACTTCCGCTCTATTGATGAGTTCATTCGCGACACACTTGGTGAGGAAGGGCAAAAGCACTACGAGATCATCATTGACGACCCGGCAGAAGTCGCTCGTATTATGAAACGCTCCATGGACTCGGTACGCCTTCACCGAAAAGAGAAAGGCGATGCGTACAGCTTTAACTGGTCATTGAAAATTGAGCCAAACTTCCAACTGCCATTCGAGCCTACTCATGAGTCGATGGAACAATTGGATTTAAGCCTAGATCAAGAACCGCAAGTTTTAGCGGCCAACTTGCGTCAAGCCTTCTCTGGCATAGTGGCAGGTAACGTAAAGGCTGAAGGCATTCGAGAAATAGAACGTAGAGGGCCTTTCACCATTCATGGCGACGCAGTCCTCATGAAAAAACTCGATAAGTTGCTAAAAGACTTTGTCGAACAGCACCGAATGAAATTACCTGGCGGTTCAGACTACGAACCGTGTTATCGAATCGCTCACCCGGAAATTGGTGGTCGATAGTCAGGCTAGCATTCGTTACACTAGGGGCATTACGCCCCTTTTTTATTGCTAAGTCATTATGTCTATTCATCTTGTTATCATTGATGCCCTAAACCTGATCCGCCGAGTGCACTCAGCACAACCAGATCCAACCGACATAGCAAGAACCATAACCACAACGCAAAGAACCCTCACTCGCATTCTGTCAGAGGCCAACCCGACACACATCATCGCAGTTTTTGATCACCACGAACAAGACAGAGGTTGGCGCGCTGAAATTCTCCCTGACTATAAGCAAAACCGAAAACCAATGCCTCTGCCACTACTGCAAGGGTTAGATGCGATTCAACAAGCGTGGTGGGAGCAAGGTATTGATTCATTGCTGTCTGAAGGCGATGAAGCAGATGATTTGGTTGCTACACTCGCAACGAAAGTGGCCAGCCATGGTGAAAAAGTCACCATCGTTTCGACTGACAAAGGTTACTGCCAGCTACTTTCCCCTACCCTACAAATCCGTGATTATTTCCAACATCGTTGGTTAGATGAACCATTTATCGAAAAAGAGTTCGGCGTAAAACCAAGTCAACTAGCGGATTACTGGGGATTGACAGGGATAAGCTCTAGCCAGGTTCCGGGCGTACCTGGAATTGGCCCGAAAGCAGCGAAAGAGATTCTCACTCAGTTTGAGAGTATTGAAGCTGCCTACGCTAGTGAAGATCTCGTACCGAAATACCGTAAAAAATTGGATGAGCACATTGAGTCTGCTCGTTTATGTAAACGCGTCGCCGCTTTAAAGTGCGATATAGAACTAGGCTTTAACTTGCAAGATATTCGCTTTTTAGGGCCAAACAAAGCGGAGTAGTGTCCGATGGTAGTTTCACACCATGAAATCCGGCAGATATTAAAAAAGCGCCATTTGAAGGCGCTTTTTCTATTCTAATCACTATTCCCAAAAGACTCGGGGAATAAAGTTAGTAAGGTGAAATATTCGACAGACATTGGATATGAATCGTGATCTCTTCACGATCATGATACAAATGTTTAGCTTGTAGCTTGAACTTTACCTTATTATCAATGAGGAACTGCTTCAGATTTTCAAGGTCTTGCAGCACTTCGTCATAACGCCCTTTCATTGGCAGCTTAAGGTTAAAGATAGCCTCTTTTGCCCAACCTTTTAACAGCCACTGTCCCATCAGGTGAGCAACACGAGCTGGCTTTTCCACCATGTCACAAACAATCCATGTTACGTTCTTGCGGTCTGGTTCGAACTTAAAACCATCCACCATATGGTGTTTGATCTGGCCAGTTTCCATCAAACTGTCTGCCATCATGCCGTTATCAACGCAGTGAACGAACATTGAGCGCTTCACTAATTGGTACGTCCAACCGCCTGGACATGCACCTAAATCCACACCCCACATACCTGGTGCCAAACGCTCATCCCACTCTTCACGTGGAATAAAGACATGAAATGCTTCTTCCAGTTTAAGTGTTGAACGACTTGGGGCGTCTGCTGGGAATTTAAGGCGAGGGATACCCATGAAGAACTGTGAGTTGTTGTCAGTGTAAGAGTAACCAACGTAACAGTGGCCAGGCTCAACAAAGCAAATGTGCAGTACTGGTTTTTTCGCGTTATCTTTGTTCAGCATTAAGCCTTTGCCGCGCAACGCTTGACGCATTGGGACGGTAAACTTACGGCAGAATTTCAGTAGCTCTTTCGCTTCATTTGTATCTGGCGTTTCAATTCTCAAATCACCACAACGAGGGAATGCTTCGATGTCTGCTAGTTCATTCAAAATTGGACTAATTCGGTCATCACTTGGCAACGATTGAAACTCAGCTGCTACCGCAAACATTTGTCGAGCAAAAATTAAAGACTTAAAGTCTAAACCTCTCGCAAGTTTGTCGGCATCTCCATCTTGGTAACACTCGAAGACAACATAACCTGAGTTTCTCTTCACACGAGGGAAGCCATACACTTCCAACTGTGTCGCTTTGTCCTGAATTTCACCAGCACACTCTTTCTCAAAGCCAGAACGGCAATAGAGCATTAGTTGTTTCACTTGGAGACCTCTTTGATATTGAACGCAGCAAAAAAGAACAGACACCAACCAATCATGAACAGCAACCCTCCTACAGGAGTAATTGGCCCAAACCACTTAATGCCCGTCAGCGCCAGCGCGTAAAGACTGCCGCTAAAACAAAAGATGCCGATAATAAAGCAAATCGCCGCAATGAAAAAATATTTTTGCGCTTTTTGTCCCAAATTGAGCAGAAGCAGAATGGCACAAAACACAATCGCCAACGTGTGAATAAATTGATACAGAACTCCGGTCTCAAATACACCGAGCAAATAAGGGGTCAGTATCGCTTTTAGCCCAT
Source organism: Vibrio sp. Vb1554 (assembly GCF_033344235.1). Taxonomy (NCBI): domain Bacteria; kingdom Pseudomonadati; phylum Pseudomonadota; class Gammaproteobacteria; order Vibrionales; family Vibrionaceae; genus Vibrio; species Vibrio sp. Vb1554. The sequence continues at coordinate 44,275 of NZ_JAWPOJ010000020.1, forward strand.
GAGCAGCAAATGCTCCAAGAGCGACCGAAATCAGCCCAGACAGAGCAGAGAATGAGAGTAACCACTTACTTTTCACTGTACACCTCTTTTATAAACGCCGCTAACTTCTCTATCGCGAGTGCAATGTTACCCACTTCAGTATGACCTGAGATCTTGCGCGGTTTGAAGCTGTGGTCACCATCAGGCAAAAAGCTCACCGTTACTTGTGACGAAAGGACGAAATCATCGAATTCCTCACGCTTACCAAGGGTGTCTCGTTCCCCTTGCAGAATCAGCGTGGGTTTCTCAATGGTTGCTAAGTGCTCGCCTTTGTATTTCTCTGGCTTTCCTGGCGGGTGAAATGGAAACCCTAAACAGGCAATGCCCGCCACCAGCTCATTTTCAGCCAACAAGCTCGACATACGACCGCCCATTGACTTACCACCAATAACCACGGGAGAAGAAGTAAAGTGAGCGATCACTTCGCTGTATGCTTCGAGCAACTTTGGCGCGCGATCGGGCGGACGCTTTTTGCCATCTTCCGAACGTTTCACCATGTAAGGGAAATTAAAACGCACTACACGAATACCTTGCTCCACTAATCCTTTGGCGACAGCTGTCATGAAATCATGCTCCATCCCCGCACCTGCGCCGTGAGCAAAAATAAACAGCGGTCCGTTTTCAGGTCCCTCAGCTATCCAGTGATTCATCCAATACTTCCTCTTGTTCTTTTCTCGCGGTTGCTAACATCCAATCTCTAAACGTTGCGATTCGGCCCATATCTGCCTGCTGTTCATGACACACCACATAGAATGCATTCTTAGATATCAACACCTCGTCGAATGGTGCAATGAGTCGCCCGGCTTCCATTTCAGGTTTGGCGAGTACGTTGTTACCGAGCGCGACCCCCTGACCGTGTGCAGCAGCCTGTAGCACCATCGTTGAGTGACTAAAAATAGGACCGTGGTTTACGTTGATGCCTTCAATGTTGTAATGACGAGCAAACTGCTTCCAGTCTTTACGCGAAGTATCGTGTAACAAAGTATGTAATTTGAGGTCACTTAAAGATTCTAATGGTTTGTTACCCAAAAGTAATGAAGGTGAACAAAGTGGGATCAAAAACTCTTGGTACAATTTATCTGCTCGCAAACCTGGCCAGTTCCCACGGCCATAGTAGATCGCCACATCAACATCATCAGTCAGTGAGCCTTCATCCATATCTACGGCTTTAATACGAACATCGATATCGGGCTCTTGAGCATTAAAATCGGCCAAACGAGGTACAAGCCATTGGATAGCAAAACTCGGCGGTAGGCTAATCGTCAATGCCCCTTTTTCGCTACGTTCCAACACCTTATCTGTCGCTTCCGCAATCGAGGTGAAAATATCTTTGATATCGAGAAAGTAACTTTGGCCTTCTTCTGTTAACAACAAAGAACGATTACGTCGACGGAAGAGCTTCAATGATAAGAACTCTTCAAGCGCTTTAATCTGGTGACTGACCGCGGCTTGAGTAACAAATAACTCTTCTGCTGCTCGTGTAAAACTGAGATGACGAGCAGCCGCTTCGAAGACTCGAAGCGAATTTAATGGAGGCAATCTGCGAGACATATGGGACCTCTAATAGGATTAGTTTTTTTAATCTGAAACATTATAAAATGTCCGTTGTCGAACAGCCAGATAAATTCTATATTTCACCCCGCAACACGGGCCTGAACGGCTTGATTTCTTTGGAAATCAATTGGCTTCGTTGTTGCGATGTTGTGTTTGCAAACTCGTACTTCGAGTTAGGTAGATTTCTACCATAATGTTTTGTCCACACTCCCTGTGACAAAACATATACTTCCTGTATTTATTTTTGACCTGTCTGTCAAATTTGTTACACCGCCTAAATTAGGCGGTGTTTTTTTATCTATCAAAAATCTCATCCGCATATCTGGCAGCAATATCACTTTATTACTCTTCTTTCGGATTAATTATCGTTATATCAACACAAAGTGTATGGCTTTGCGATAAGCCTCAACATTATGCTAAGTAATGGTTGTCTGTAACGCGATCAAAAACAAAAAAGGCGCAAATTGATGTATCAATTTGCGCCTTTTAACGTATTTTAACAGTCAGCTATGGACGGTAAACTTTTACGTTGCTGAAGCCTTGCTCTTGCAAGTAAAGCGCTTGCAGACGGCTCATCACGCCGCGGTCACAGTAAAGTAAGTATGTCTTAGACTGGTCTAAGTCACCAAACTGTGTACCCAGCTTGTAGAAAGGGATATGTTTCACATCCACACCTTCGATTTCAAGTGGGTTATCGTCTTCCTCTTCAGGACTACGAATATCTAGCACAACCGCGTGCTCTTCTACCGCTTGAACTTGCTCTACTTCTGGTGCGGCTTGCTCAGACTCTTTCGCAATATCACGAATGTCCATCATGCGAGCTTCTTGAACCACTTGCTCAAGGATACTAAAGTCGAATTTCTCTTCTTCAGCTTCTAGCTTGCCTTTCACCGCTTTCACGGTTGGCTTCTTAGAGATAACACCACAGTATTCTGGCATTGTCTTCGCGAAATCTTCTGTGCCGATTTCACGTGCTAGATTGATGATGTCTTCTTTATCCCAGTTGATAAGTGGACGCAGAATCAGCGTGTCAGTTACGTTATCGATGTGGCGTAGATTGGTTAGCGTTTGGCTCGATACTTGACCTAGCGCTTCACCTGTTACCAATGCTTCGATCTTCATCTTCTGAGCGATCATGCCTGCTGCACGCATAAACATACGCTTCAAGATCACGCCCATTTGGCCGTCATCGACTTTCTCTAGGATTTCCGCAACCACAGGCTCGAAATCAACTGAGATAAAACGTACTTTTGCTGAAGAACCGTATTTGTTCCATAGGTAGTGAGAAACCTGCTTAACGCCGATTTCGTGTGCTGGACCACCTAAGTTAAAGAAGCAGTAATGTACTTTTGAACCACGCTTGATATGAAGATAGCTTGAAACACCAGAGTCGAAACCACCCGAGATCAGGCTTAACACGTCTTCTTGCGTACCCAGTGGGAAACCACCTAGGCCTTTATGACGAGACAATACTTGGTTTAGCTTGTCGTTCGAGACTTCCACCTTGATCGTCACGTCTGGGTTTCGTAGCTTAACACTAGCGCTTTCAATCGCTTGATTTAAACCACCGCCTACATAACGCTCTAGTTCAATGGAGGTAAAGTCATGCTTGCCACGACGCTTCGCACGTACAACAAAGGTTTTATTTTCGAGTGCAGCACGGTTGAGTTCTAGCACTTGCTCGAAGATATCGTGCAAGTCTTTAAATTCAGTTTGCTTCACTTCCAGTACGTGGTGAATGCCTGGTGTATGAGTCAAAACCTCAAGAACTTCAGCGTGGAATTCGTTACTCTCAGAGGTCACTTCAATGTGATCACGACGGTTAAATACCGCGACAGACTCCGTGCGGCTCTTAATGATGTTACGAATGTTGCACTCTAAAATCTTTGTGAAGCGCTTACGCACAGATTCACTTTTTACAAAAATTTCTGGATGGGGCTTTACAATAAATTTCATAGTCTAATTCGCAGGTTAGTTTCGCAATCAACAAAGAGTGACACTCAACTTCAATACTTCATACGCAGTAAAACCGCGTTTCAGTCACAAAAAGTAGTCTGAGCTCACTTTTAAGGCGCAAGATTATACACCCAAGCGGATTGGAAAAACAAAAAAAGCGAGCAATCTGCTCGCTTTCTTATCTCTTTACTGACTTAAAACTAAAGCCTAGTTATTGAATTACCGGCACTTCTTCACTGTAGAGAGGCTCGCCTTGCATAATGCTGATTTCAACCCGTCGGTTAAGCGCGCGATTTTCATCAGAATCATTCGGTAACAAGGGTTCCGTATCCGCCATGCCTCGTACTCTTAAACGTTGATGAGAGAAGCCTCTCACTTTCTCCATCTCTTGCGCGACTGATACTGCACGCTGAGAAGAGAGATCCCAGTTAGAACGATAAAGTTCCGAGTCTAGCGGTCGATTGTCTGTATGGCCAGATACTCGAACAATGCCTGGCACGTCTTTTACTAGCTCTGCAATCTGACGAACTAAAGGACGAAACTTAGGCTGCAAGAAGGCCGAACCTTCTGGGAATGCACCTTTTTCACGCATACGTATAACAATCTGCTGACCGAGGTTTTCAACTTCAATGGCGCCTTGTTCAATCTCTCGCTCTAAGGCTTTCTTGATGCTTTCCATCAAGGTTTCCATCTCTTGCGACATCTCTTTAGATTGCTGCTGCTGCATGTCCGCTTCGGCAGATTCATTGTTTTGAGTTGACGTTTCTGGCGATTGCCCACCCGTTAACTTGCCTTCATCACGTTTTGTGCCACCAGCTCGATCAGACTCCCCTTCATGAAATTCGAGCGTCTGCTGAGTGATGTCCATGGTTTGCTGCATGATGACATCAATCGGAGTTGGTTCCGGCCGACCCGGTCGAAACTCTTGGGCAATAATGCTAGTACCTTTGGGAATGTCTTTCACTTCAAGCTGATTTTGCACACCGAAGGCAAATTTCATTGATCCTGCAATTTGTTTGAACTTCAGTACATCCATCTCAGAAAACGAGAGCAGAAGAACAAAGAAACACATTAGTAGCGACATCAAATCTGCAAATGTCCCCATCCATAACGGGAGGCCAGGTGGCGGACAATCGCATTTGTTATCTTCATCATCCATCACGACTCTCCAAGTTACTCGTCAATCTCAAGGGCACGTTTACCTTCATTGAGGTAGTTCTTCAAGTAACTATCGATCACTCGCGGGTTTTGGCCATCTTGAATCGCTAATACGCCATCCATGATCAAACGGCGATTTAGCGTTTCTTGGTCACGGCGAAGAGAAAGCTTATCCGCAATAGGGAAAAACACCATATTGGACAGGATCGCGCCATACAATGTGGTCAAGAGTGCAACGGCCATTGCTGGTCCAATCGCTTTAGGGTCATCCATGTTTGAAAGCATCGCAACAAGACCAACCAAGGTACCAATCATTCCCATCGCAGGAGCAACGTCGCCAAAGGCGCGAAATACACCAGTACCTTGCGTATGTCGTTCATCTGTAAGCGCGATGTCTTTTTTGAGTGCCGCTCTCACAACGTCGGCATCATGGCCATCAACCAGTAGATCAATGCCTTTCTGCATGAATGTGTTGTTTATTTCCATCTCTTCAAGAGCAAGAAAACCACCTTTACGCGCCGCGTCGGCCATTTCCACAATTTTTGCGATCAGGTCTTCGGGTTCATCCGCTTTAAACATGAAGGCTTTGCCAGCAATCTTTGTCGCACCAAAAAACTGTCCCATTGTGAACTTCATCAACACGACGAATATTGAGCCACCAACGACAATAAGGATCGACGTGACATCGACAAACATGCCGATGCTGCCACCAAGCACCATCGCCATAATGACGAATGCAAAACCACCAATCAAACCTAATAGGGTTGCTAAATCCACAAAGCACTCCTCACGCTATACTCAAATACTGCCATTGGGCGGATTATTACCTGTATCGACAACTCGCGCAGAATTTTTAGAAAAATCTTAGCTAATGGATCACAAATTACACCTAACAACCTCAACCAAAATATGGGGTTTCACCGCTTAGACTCGTTGAACGCTAATTTTGTGACAATTATATAAGGTTAAATTTGACCAAGTTACTAGGCTAAGGTAACTTTCGTGCATCTTACCCGAGGCTTGATTAAGGCAGAAAAAAGATGGCGGTCAAGAAACCAGAAAACATGACCTTTGAAGCAACCATTGAAGAGCTTGATAGCTTGGTTGATCAATTAGAAAATGGCGATCTTGCTCTAGATGATGCCCTGCGTAAGTTTGAACGAGGCATTGCCTTAGCTCGTGCAGGCCAAACTAAATTAAGCGACGCCGAACAGCGCGTGAGCATTCTTCTTAGTGAAGATGATGAAGCACCACTGAGTGACTTCAAACCAGATTCAGAATAACAATCAGTAGTGAGCAATGTGATGCAACAGACATTGACGTCTTTTCAACAAAGAAACAATCAGCAATTGAATTTGTGGCTCGATCAGCTTCCATATCAAGAGCAGCCATTGATTCAAGCAATGAAATACGGCCTTTTGCTAGGTGGAAAACGCGTTCGCCCTTTTCTTGTTTACATCACAGGTCAAATGCTCGGCTGTAAACCTGAAGACTTAGACACCCCCGCCGCTGCTATCGAATGTATACATGCCTACTCACTCATTCATGATGATCTGCCAGCCATGGACGATGATGAACTGCGTCGAGGTCAACCAACTTGTCATATTAAGTTTGATGAAGCAACCGCAATACTGACAGGTGACGCACTACAAACTCTTGCCTTCACTATTATTGCTGATGGTCAATTAAGCCCGGCGGCTGAAGCTCAACGCATCAACATGATCAAAGCCTTAGCGCATTCCTCTGGTGCCAGCGGCATGTGTGTAGGGCAAGCCTTAGATTTAGGCGCGGAAAATCGCCTAGTTTCTCTTGAAGAAATGGAAGAGATACACCGTAAAAAAACCGGAGCTCTGATTGATTGTGCGGTAAAATTAGGTGCATTAGCTGCTGGTGAGAAAGGTATCGAGGTTCTACCTCACTTGGAGCGCTACTCAAAAGCAATTGGTTTGGCGTTTCAGGTTCAAGACGATATTCTTGATATCATCAGTGACACAGAAACACTGGGTAAGCCTCAAGGTTCCGACCAAGGTCTGAATAAGAGCACTTATCCTTCCCTGCTGGGTTTAGAGGGAGCCATAGAGAAAGCTCACACTCTGTTACAGGAAGCACTTCAAGCATTGGAAGCTATCCCATACAATACTCAGTTACTCGAAGAGTTCGCCCGATATGTCATCGAGCGCAAAAATTAACACTATAAGCGCGCATTTATATGACTCTTGATATTTCAAAGTACCCAACACTGGCGTTAGCAAATACACCGGAAGAATTACGTCTTCTTCCGAAAGAAACATTACCAAATCTGTGTGATGAACTGCGAACGTATCTGCTAAATTCAGTGAGCCAATCTAGCGGACACTTAGCGTCTGGCTTAGGCACCGTGGAGCTAACTGTCGCTCTGCATTATGTTTACAACACCCCTATCGACAAATTGATCTGGGATGTTGGTCATCAGGCTTACCCGCATAAAATCCTCACCGGACGTCGCGATAAAATGCCAACAATTCGCCAAAAGGATGGTCTACACCCTTTCCCTTGGCGTGAAGAAAGTGAATATGACACCTTATCTGTCGGCCACTCTTCGACATCGATTAGTGCAGGTCTTGGCATGGCCATCAGCGCACAAAAAGAAGGTAAAGGCCGCAAAATCGTCAGTGTGATTGGTGATGGCGCAATTACAGCAGGCATGGCATTCGAAGCCATGAACCACGCTGGCGACGTTCATCCTGATATGTTGGTGATTTTGAACGACAACGAAATGTCGATTTCAGAAAACGTCGGCGCCCTGAATAACCACCTTGCGAAAGTACTTTCTGGCAGCTTGTACACTTCTATCCGTGAAGGCGGCAAGAAAGTGCTGTCTGGTGTCCCACCTATTAAAGAGTTGGTTCGCCGTACGGAAGAGCACCTAAAAGGCATGGTAGTGCCTGGTACTCTGTTCGAAGAGTTCGGCTTTAATTACATTGGCCCGATTGATGGACACGACGTCAATGAACTCGTCAAAACGCTGAAAAATATGCGTGAGCTCAAAGGTCCTCAGTTCCTACACATCATGACCAAGAAAGGCAAAGGTTATGAGCCTGCCGAGAAAGATCCTATCGGCTACCATGGTGTTCCTAAATTCGATCCAACGCATAATTGTCTGCCGAAGAGCAGTGGCGGTAAGCCAACTTACTCAAAGATCTTCGGTGACTTTTTATGTGACATGGCGGCCCAAGATCCTAAGCTAATGGCAATTACGCCAGCAATGCGCGAAGGATCAGGTATGGTGCGTTTCTCAAAAGAGTACCCAGACCAATACTTTGATGTGGCGATTGCTGAGCAGCACGCAGTGACACTGGCAACAGGCATGGCAATTGCGGGCGATCATCCAATCGTTGCTATCTATTCGACTTTCTTGCAACGTGGTTATGACCAATTGATCCACGACATCGCGATCATGGACTTACCAGTGATGTTTGCGATCGACCGCGCAGGTCTCGTTGGCGCAGATGGTCAAACTCACCAAGGTGCGTTCGATTTGAGCTTTATGCGCTGTATTCCGAACATGGTGATCATGGCGCCAAGCGACGAAAACGAGTGCCGACAAATGCTTTACACTGGCCATAAGCATTCTGGCCCGAGTGCGGTTCGATACCCTCGTGGTAGCGGAATGGGCGTAGAAATCGAAACTGAGTTTACGGCTTTAGAAATCGGTAAAGGACGCATGGTTCGCCAAGGTGAAAAAGTTGCTATTCTGAGCTTTGGTACTTTCTTGGGTAACGCGCTAGAAGCGGCAGAATACCTTAACGCCACTGTTGCTGATATGCGCTTTGTGAAGCCGCTCGATGAGGCATTGATTCGTCAACTAGCCGCAGATCATGACGTGCTCGTGACGTTAGAAGAAAATGTTATCGCGGGTGGTGCTGGTGCTGGTGTCGTTGAGTTCATGATGAAAGATAAAATCATTAAACCTGTGTTGAACCTAGGTTTACCAGATGAGTTTATTCATCAGGGAACACAAGATGAACTGCATGAAGAGCTTGGTCTCGATGCAAAAGGAATTGAAAAATCCATCTTGGATTATTTAGCAAAATAGAATGTAAAAAGGGATGCTCATAGCATCCCTTTTTTTACGGTCAACGTTTAATTCATCCAGCCCGCATATTTTGCGACTAGAAACAGGGCAACACCGGCCATAACTCCCGCCACGATATCATCAACCATAATACCCAGCCCACCGTGAACTCGCTTATCTAGCCACCCAATTGGCCAAGGTTTTACCATATCGAAAAAACGAAACAAGATGAAGCCAGTGATCAACCACTTCCATTCAGTGAGTGGAATATTCAGTGCAGGTACAATGCTCATCGTAATCCAAAAGCCCGCAAACTCATCCCATACGATTGAACCATGATCATGTACTTTCATGTCTGCAGAGGTCACTTGGCATATTTGAATGCCGATCACACACGAAATCAGAACAACAATGACATACGCCGTAAATGGTAATTGTGCCAACAACAAAAATAAAGGCACGGCCGCCAGTGTGCCCATTGTTCCAGGGATAAACGGGGATAATCCACTGCCAAAACCCGTCGCCAATAGATGCCACGGGTTCTTTAATGAAATCAGAGAAAGAGGGTTGGTCATATCCTTAAACCTATACTGCTAGTTTGGTTTCAATCGTCATGCCTGCGAGTTACTCAATAGTAACAGGCTCTTGGCTAGAGCTTAGCTCAGATCATTTAAAGTGGTCGAAGCCACTTAAGTCCCAATCAAGTGGTTGATTGTTATCATGCAGCTCGAAGGTTCCATTTGGTCGGATTTGACCAATACATGTGACCTTACAGCCAGTATGAGACAAAGCGCTTTGTAACGAGCCTCGATTTTGCTCCGGCACGGTAAAACACAACTCGTATTCTTCGCCACTTGCTAAAGCATACTTCTGCGCGCTGATCTTATCATCTAAAAACTGGACTAATTCTGAAGAGATCGGTAGCTGAGAGACATCAATACTCACCCCAACCTGAGATCGCTGTAAAATGTGCTTAATATCAGAGATTAAACCATCTGAAATATCTATCGCCGAAGAGGCTAGGCCAACCAGAGCCTGACCAGCGAGCACACGAGGAGAACTAAGGTAATGAGCTCGCTCTAGTGCTTCCGCGCCGGCTCTACTGCGCAGAGAGTCATCTAGAATCACATCCAAGCCAGCTTTTGCATCGCCAAGGTTTCCCGTTACGTATACCCAATCCCCAGGCTTGGCGCCGGATCGCGTGAGCGCTTTGTCTTCAGGTACAAAACCTTGCACCGTCAGTGTCAGACACAATGGGCCTTTGGTGGTATCACCGCCTATTAACTGAATACCATAGTAATCAGCCAGTTCGAAAAATGCATCACAGAAAGGTGCAAGCCATTCTTCATCTGGCTCAGGCATCGTTAATGCAAAGCTCACCCACGCAGGCGTTGCGCCCATCGCCGCCAAATCACTGATGTTAGAAGCCAATGCTTTGTGTGCGACCCATGCTGGGTTCGCGTCGGCTAAGAAATGCGTTCCAGCTACCAATGTATCCGTGCTAATCGCAATCTGAACATTAGCTGGCGCTTTGACCAAAGCGCAATCATCACCAGCGGCTAGATGGACATCTTTACGTTGGCTCTGACGACCGACGAAGTATTTGTCTATCAGATTAAATTCACCAGACATAATTCACTTACTTTTTGATGTAAAAGCTTTTGATACAAAAAAGGTCAGCATGTGCTGACCTTTTCATTGAAGAAATCGTTATTTCTTACGAATGTGAGGTGCTGCTTTATCAAGTACACCATTCACAAACTTGTGGCTATCTTCTGCTGCGAAAACTTTTGCAAGTTCAATCGCTTCATTGATAACAACTTTGTAAGGAACATCTTCGCGACGAGTCATCTCGTACATAGCAAGGCGAAGAAGAGCAAGTTCCATCATATCTAAATCCTGCATAGGACGAGAGATGTATGGACGAATTTTGCTATCTAGCTCAGCGTGGCTAAGTACAACACCGCTTAATAGTTCACGGAAGTAAGCTACGTCTGTCTCTGGAGCAGCAAGCGCTGGCTCAGATGCATGAAGTTCTTCTTCATCGTATTTGTCGCCAGACAAAAACTGTTCTTCAATCTTGGCAACATTCTCTTTAGTAATTTGCCATGAGTAGATCGCCTGTAGAGCGAATTGACGTGCGTTACGACGTGCGGCTGGTTTCACACTGGCCCCCATTAGGAATCAATTTCAGATAGTACATTAATCATTTCAAGTGCGCTTAGTGCAGCCTCTGCACCTTTATTACCAGCCTTGGTTCCTGCGCGTTCAATCGCTTGATCGATCGTATCAACAGTCAAAACACCAAATGCTACTGGAATGCTGAATTCCATAGACACTTGTGCTAGACCTTTGTTCATTTCACTACAAACATAGTCAAAGTGAGGCGTTCCACCGCGAATAACAGACCCTAGAGAAACAATAGCGTCGAATTTGCCAGTTTTAGCAACACGCTGAGCTACTAGAGGTAGTTCTACGGCACCTGGACAACGCACAACCGTGATGTTGTCTTCGCTTACTTGTCCGTGACGCTTTAGTGTATCGATCGCACCAGAAAGTAGGCTTTCGTTAATAAAACTGTTGAAACGAGAAATAACGATAGCAATTTTTGCATTTGGCGCTGGGAAGCCACCCTCGATCACTTTCATAAGCTTTCCTTTAACTCTATTTATAAGTGAAATATGTTCATCAAGTGAGAATCGCCGGATTCTAGCACAAATTTGTGAGCAATATCTAATGGAAATTGGAGGCAAATCACTGGTTCCTAGCCATTGACGAGTTAAGCACGTCAAAGACTAGGAACTTATTGTTCGGTTGTTACTCGCAGACGTACTCAACAACGTTCAGACCAAAACCACCTAACGCGTGGTACTTTTTGTTGGTCGATGACAGAAGACGCATATCATGTACACCGAGATCCGCAAGAATCTGTGAACCAACGCCAACACGGCGAGACGTGCCTTGTTTTTTAGCAAGCGTTGGTGCTTCACCTTTGTCTTGCGCTTCGAACATCTTCACGCGATGAATAAGTAGATCGGTCGATTCTTCATGGCCAAGAACAACCAGTACACCGCCCTCTTCACCAATGCGTTTCATTGCCTTATCTAGTGTCCAGCTGCGCTCTGCATTACGATCGCTACGTAGTAAGTCGGTAAAAACGTCTTGAAGATGAACGCGAACCAGTGGCGCTTTTTCTTTCAAATCGCCCTTGCACATTGCGTAGTGCACTTGGTTATCAATGGTGTCTTTGTACGTGACTAACGTGAACTCGCCAAACTCTGTCGGTAACTTGCACTCTGCCACACGTTCAATCGTTGTCTCAGTGTTATTGCGGTACTCAATTAGGTCGGCAATAGTGCCCAATTTAATACCGTGCTTCTCTGCAAAGATCTCTAGATCTGGGCGACGAGCCATGGTGCCGTCGTCATTTAAGATCTCAACAATCACCGATGCTGGCTCTAAACCAGCAAGACGAGCCAAATCACAGCCAGCTTCAGTGTGACCTGCGCGAGTCAGTACACCGCCGTCTTGAGCTGCGAGAGGGAAGATGTGACCAGGCTGCACCAAATCCGCAGCTTTAGCGTTTGGCGCGACTGCTGCTTGAACGGTACGTGCGCGATCTGCGGCTGAAATACCCGTCGTTACCCCTTCTGCTGCCTCAATCGAAACAGTAAAGTTGGTGGTGTATTGCGCATTATTGTCTTGCACCATTGGTGGCAGACCTAGACTTTCGCAACGATCTTTGGTCATGGTTAAACAAATCAGGCCACGGCCATAGGTTGCCATAAAGTTGATGGCTTCCGGCGTAATATGCTCGGCAGCCATGATCAAGTCACCTTCATTCTCGCGGTCTTCATCATCCATTAGGATGACCATTTTGCCTGCGCGAATATCATCAATAATTTCTTGTGGCGTACTGATTGGCATAGTCTGTTATCCCGTTATTCTAAATTTGTTATTGCGACAGCAATGAAAAATTACGTTGCAGTGAATGCTAGTTAGGTCAATAGTTTGAGCTTTGCATTAAGCAAGTCAATGAATCTCGCGGTGTTCTGTGAGTCTGCTCTTTATCGCATGCCTCACGCAGCCACTCCCAAGACTTATGCAAAACCGTTTTGCTGTAAAAAGTCCATCGTGATACGAGACTCGGCCTTATCTTCTTGTTGTCCTTGCAGTAAACGCTCCATATAACGCGCAAGTACATCAACTTCCAAGTTGACTTTGCGCCCCACTTGAAACTGGTCAATCGTAGTTTCTTCACTCGTATGAGGAACGATCGTCAGCTTAAAAGCATTTTTACGTAAGTCGTTGACGGTTAGGCTAATACCATCAACAGTAATCGAGCCTTTCTCTGCAACGTACTTGCTAATTTCCGCAGGCATTGCAACCCAAAACTCTATCGCACGGCCAACTGAATTGCGTTCGACAATTTCACCAACCCCATCGACATGGCCAGAAACGATATGTCCACCCAATCGCGTTGTTGGCAACATGGCTTTTTCTAGATTCACCTTATCGCCTACTTGGTATTCAGCAAACCCCGTTTTCTTCAAGGTTTCTAATGACAGATCAGCACTGTAATAGTGGCTTCCGAAGTCAACTACCGTTAAGCAAACACCATTGGTCGCAATGCTATCGCCTAACTTAACGTCTGACATATCAAGCGTACCCGTTTCAACCGTGACGGTGATGTCTTCGCCCTTCGGCGTAATCGCAGCTAACTTGCCAACTGCTTCTACTATTCCTGTAAACATACTATTTCTTATCTAATTTCATTACGTTTTATGGTGGCGGTGATGCGAATGTCTACCCCAACCATACGAACGTCTGTAATGTTTAAATCTATGACGTCAGCCATAGCGCTTAACCCTAAAGCACCGATAAGCCCCCGACCATCGCTGCCCATGAGTTTTGGCGCAAGGTAAACAATGAGCTCATCTACAAGATTAGCCTTTATCATCGCACTCGCTAGCGTAGCTCCAGCTTCAACCCATAAGTGATTGATATGGTGCTCATCAGAGATACGTTTTAATGTCGTTGATAAGTCAATTTGGTCAGCGCTGTCCAATAGAGGGATACAGTCTCCATCAGAGCGAACAATAACTCGCTCTCCATCGGTATGGAACAGCTTGAGCGCATCAGTTAAACGGTTCTGACGATCTAAGATTACACGTACTGGTTGACGAAGCTCTTCTTGTAAATACTGCGCTTGAACACTATTAGGTAAGTCATCCCAGCGCACGTTGAGTGATGCATTATCATCAATCACCGTTTTGCTAGTAGAAAGAATGCCACCACTCATTGCTCGATAACGCTGCACATCTTGGCGGGCCGTTGGGGAGGTGATCCATTGGCTCTGACCATTATTGAGTGCGCTTTGCCCATCCAAACTGGCCGCCATTTTTAATTGAACAAACGGCATGCCTGTACGCATGTACTTTATAAAACCAGGGTTAAGGGCAAGGGCATCTTGCTCTAACAAGCCGATTTGAACTTCAATTCCGGCATCACGTAACATCTGGATGCCGCGACCTGCAACTTTCGGGTTTGGGTCTACCATGGCGCAAACCACACGTGCCACTTTCGCTTTAATCAGCCCTTCGGCACATGGCGGTGTACGGCCGTAATGAGAGCAAGGTTCTAGCGTCACATAAGCGGTTGCACCAACTGCTTTTTCACCCGCCATGCGCATCGCGTGCACTTCGGCATGCGGCTCACCAGCACGATGGTGATAGCCTTCACCGACAATTTCTTCATCACGAACGATGACACACCCTACATTTGGATTAGGGGCGGTGGTATAAATGCCACGTTTCGCTAACTTAATAGCTCGTGACATCATGGCGAAATCTAAATCAGAAAACGCGCTTTCAGGAGTGTGTTGAGTCATGAGCTACTCAGTCTTCTAGGCGGGCAATCTCTTCGCCAAACTCGCGAATATCTTCAAAGCTGCGGTAAACGGAAGCGAAACGAATGTAAGCCACCTTATCGAGCTCTTTGAGCTGGTCCATGACTAAATTACCAATCATTTCACTCGGAACCTCTCGCTCACCCGTCGCACGCAGTTGTGATTTGATCATACTGATCGCTAACTCTATAGAATCGGCACTCACTGGGCGTTTCTCTAAAGCTCGTTGAATACCGCCAACCATTTTATCTTCATCAAATGGTTCACGGTTGCCATTCGATTTGATCACTTTAGGCATCACTAACTCTGCGCTTTCAAACGTAGTGAAACGCTCGCTACACGCCAAGCACTGACGGCGACGTCGAACTTGATGGCCATCAGCCACTAAGCGGGAATCAATAACTTTGGTATCGTTCTCGGAACAAAAAGGACAATGCATATCACCTCCATATCTATACCAAAATAACCTCATGAGCAATCACGGATAACCACGCGTTCATGGTTATACGGACTCTATTAAAGCTATTTGGGTATAACGCTTTCAAACCGAAATAAAAGCTCATGTAGTGTAGCGGAATTGGTATGTTAGACAAAACAAAAAGGGGCGCAAAGGCCCCTTTTTCACTCAAGATCTCGTCGAATGTGTTAACTGCGTGCTAAGTAGTTCGCTTTACCAACCCACTTGTAGCTAGTTAGCTCTTCTAAGCCCATCGGACCGCGTGCATGTAGCTTTTGCGTAGATACTGCGACTTCTGCGCCAAGGCCAAATTGCGCACCGTCTGTAAAGCGCGTTGAAGCATTCACATAAACCGCCGCCGAACCGACAGAATTGATGAACAGTTCTGAGTTTTCCAAACTATTGGTCATGATCGCATCTGAGTGGCTCGCGTTATGGACACGCATATGAACAATGGCATCTTTCACATCAGACACAACTTTTACACCAAGAGTGTAGCTCAACCATTCCGTATCAAAGTCACCTTCAACAGCATCGCGAATTTGTGTTGCTTGAGCCATCAGTGCTTTTGCCTTAGGCTCTGTCACGAAGGTCACTTTATCGTTCATGCGCTCTACGATCATTGGTAGGAATTGCGCTGCAATTTTTTCATGCACGAGCAGCGTATCTAATGAGTTACACGCAGATGGACGTTGAACTTTAGAGTTCTCAACCACATTCAGGGATTTCTCTAGATCAGCGGATTCGTCGACAAAGATATGGCTGATACCAAAGCCACCAATAATCACCGGAATCGTGCTGTTTTCTTTACACATTTTGTGTAGGCCAGCACCACCGCGTGGAATGATCATGTCGACGTAATCGTCCAACTTAAGCAATTGAGAAACAAGCTCACGATCTGGTTTTTCAATGTACTGCACAGAAGCGGCTGGAAGGTTCGCCTTTGCGAGCGCAGACTGAATAACCTTCACTAATTCCATATTCGAGAAAAAGGTCTCTTTGCCACCACGTAAAATGCTTGCGTTGCCGGTTTTCAAGCACAACGCTGCAATATCAATGGTTACGTTTGGACGCGCTTCATAAATTACGCCCACGACACCAAGCGGCACACGACGACGAGACAGTGACATCCCATTTTCCAGTACCTTACTGTCTATTTCGCTGCCTACAGGATCGTTCAAGCTAATGACGTTGCGAACATCATTCGCAATTGCAGTCAGTCGTTCTTCATTAAGCAAAAGGCGATCGAGCAGCGCATCGGTTAAACCCGCTTCACGGCCAAGTTCGATGTCTTTAGCGTTTGCCGCCAAAATAGCAGCAGAGTTTGCTTCTAGCTCATCAGCAATGATGGCTAATGCTTGGTTCTTTTGCGCAGTTGACGCTGTCGCTAATTCGAAAGCTGCATCTTTAGCAGCTTTACCCATATTCGTTAAATCCACTTTGCTTCCCTCTAATTCTATTCCTGAATGACGACCAAATCATCGCGGTGAATCACCTCAGAGCCATAATCATGCCCCAAAATAGAGATGATATCTTTACTGTGTTTACCAGTAATTTTAGTTAGGTCATCACTTGAGTAGGCGCTGATGCCACGAGCCACCAACTTACCGTGAGCGTTTGTTACACGCGCCACTTCGCCTCGTGCGAAGTCACCACTAACTTTGATGACCCCTTTAGCAAGTAGGCTACTCCCCTTGCCGACCACAGCATTGACTGCACCATCATCAATAACGATGTCGCCCGATGCCGCAGGTCCCGCTAGAATCCAGCGTTTACGGTTCTCTAAGGCTTCAGCGCAAGGTAGGAAGCGCGTGCCCTGAGGTTCAGCACTTAAAGAGTCAAAGATAACATTCGGCGCACTACCAGCAGCAATAATAACCTCGATACCTGCGCGGCGAGCGATGTCTGCGGCTTGCAGCTTCGTTGCCATACCACCAGTACCCAATGTTGTACCGCTTCCACCTGCGATTTTACGCAGCGTATCGTCGATGGTTTTTACTTCCTTGATAAGCTCTGCGTTCGGATCTTTGCGAGGGTCAGCAGTAAACAGACCTTTTTGGTCCGTTAAAAGCAAGAGCTTATCTGCACCACATAAAATGCCTACCAAAGCGGAAAGGTTGTCGTTATCGCCAACTTTAATCTCGCTAGTCGCAACGGCATCATTTTCGTTTACGATAGGAACAATATCGTTCGCAACGAGCGCATTAATAGTGTCACGCGCGTTAAGGAATCGCTCACGATCTTCTAAATCGGCACGGGTTAGTAGCATTTGGCCAATCTTGATACCATAAATACCAAACAAAGACTCCCATGTTTGAATCAAGCGACTCTGCCCCACCGCGGCAAGTAACTGCTTACTCGCCATCTCGTTGGGCAATGCGGGGTAACCAAGATGCTCACGGCCTGCTGCAATCGCACCAGACGAAACCATTACGATTGAATGGCCTTGTTTTTTAAGCTCAGCACACTGGCGTGCTAACTCAACCATGTGTGCACGGTCGAGTGCCAGAGTGCCGCCTGTCAGCACACTTGTACCCAGTTTCACAACGACAGTTTGTGGTTGTGAAACAACTGCATTTTGTTGATTCGTTGTCATGATGTCTTCTGAAGTGAAAAACAAATAAAGAGAGGATGTTTTAACAATCAAATAGGGAATTAACAAGAGAAAAGGTGCGTTTTCGCACCTTTTTGTTTGGTATTAAATGAAAACAACCAAATTAAGCGAAATCGAAAGACTCCGTGTGATATTCGACTTCTAATTTGAAGTGTTCTTCTAAAGTATCAACCAGCTTTTGATGGAATGTGCTCTGCGTGAGATACACTTCCTCTACCACTTTTTTGGGAAGGGCTTCAGATACCCATTGCCCTTCTTTGTTGTACTTGCCAATATGATATTTAGCAGTAAAGCCTCCCTCGATGGATTCCAAATCCATCCACCAGCCCCAAAATTCACGCTTCTCAGGCGATTTTTTGTCGTCTACACATACAGATAAACAATCAAAATAATAGCGCCCTTCTTGCGATTGTGGTTCGCGCAGGTAAGGCCCTATCGCCTTCAACTTTGACATCAAGCGAAAGTGAGTCGGGCCCTGAGTCGTCTCTGACATATGAATCTCCGTTTTCATAGTTAAAAGTAAACACCCAAGAATGATTATTATTTTTAATTATCATGAGCTTATTTTTTGCTCAGATATATCACTCTTAACTAATTTAGGAGAATTGTCACCCTAATAATTCATCTTCTAGCCACTTTATGGCTAAATCGAGGGATTGCTCATATCCTTTTGTAATTGTTTTGGAACTGATTTTTTTCGCTCTACCATACTGGCTAAATAGAGCAACAAGTTGATTATCACTGTGTGGCGACACTGGATCGCCTTCAAGACTCAAAGCCAAAATAGGCACTTTGGTTTTTCGACTGCTCAGGAAGCCCTGAACCTTCAATGACCACGCCATCATCTGACCAGCCATGCTATTAATATCAACCGCATTTTTCCCCAAACGGGAAGCCAAAAGATCTAAATACATCTTCGGCATTTTTTGTAACTTCTGAGGGGAAGTAAAAATATCATGTACGGGCGCGCCTAGAGCGACACAAGCTTTGATCTTTTCCTGCTCGACAAAAGAGAGTCTGATCATGGCATTACCACCAAAACGAAACCCAACTAACCCCACTTTGTGATGATCAACCCAAGGTAGCGAGTAAAGCTCATTCAATACCGCTTGATGTAGGCAACTTGAATTCTCGGTCAAGGGCCAATGAGAGCTATGCCCTACCGAAGGCATGTCTACGGTTAACATCGCAATATCTCGCGGTGCAAGACGATTACGGAACAAACGCCACATGTCGGTTTGTAGAGTATCCAAACCAGCGCTCACCATGACCACAGGCAACTGTTTATCCGTTCTTGGTAAATGGAGGTTCGCGATGATTTTGCGATTTTGGTAAGGCACTTCAATTTGCTTGATGGTGTACTTAGTTTTTTCTGCGCCGTCAGAATACGCTTTGTTTGCCAGTACTTGAGCCTGCGATGCCAAGTTATCATTTTTTAAATGTGGGTAGCCTGCAATACTAAAACACAAAGAAGCAGTGAAGAGTTCATCCGCTGCCTCTTCTCCTTGCATTTCATTTGCTCGCTTCTGATGATCCATACCAAGCTTGATCCACTCAAATGTCCAGTTACCACTGTGATAACCCATTACAGTGTCTAACCAATCATCATTGGTTCGCGAGTGAGATGATGAAGCAATTTTGGACAGTACGCCTTCCATTTCGATCGGAGACAATCCTTGCCAAGCCCATTGCAAGCGACGCAAATGACGATACCAAGCACGATCACCCTGCGCTTCTCGTTCATCAAGTATTTTTTTACTGGTCGGCATGTACTGGGTAAGCGCGGAGGTTTCTTTTGCTTGCTTATGTTTCACGAACAAAGTTTCGGAAAGATTTTTACTGACGTCTTCAGACATAGGAAGAACCCTAGGCTATTAGCATGATTTAATATCATAATAAAAAAAATGCCCCTATAAAGGGGCATTTCTCAATATTCTTTAACCGCGCTTATTTTTGCTTGCGGTTTACTGGCTCAGCATACTGGATTGACATATCCCAAGGCTGCTCGATCCAAGTGTCTTGAGCAATATCTACAACGTAATCATCCAGCAGCTCTTTGCCTGATGGTTTCGCACACACAGCGATCATTTTCGCTTTTGGATACATCTCACGTAGTTTGCGCGCTGTATCACCACTGTCTACTAGGTCTTCAACGATTAGGTAACCTTCGCCATCACCTTCAGGTGCTTTTAGTACCGTCATATCGCGCTGATGATCATGGTCGTAGCTTGAAATACAGATTGTATCAACGTAACGAATACCCAGTTCACGAGCTAAAATAGCGCCAGGAACCAAACCGCCGCGGCTTACCGCCCAAATTCCTTTCCATTGCTCAGCTGGCATTTGTTTCTCAGCCAGTTCACGGCAGTAAGTCTGCATTGCATCCCAAGTGATAATGAATTTTTTACTCATTGTAATAACCTAATAATTTGAAAATATGCATCCTCAAAATCTAGCGAAGTCACTCAAAAGCGGAATGCTCACTAACTTCTCCAAAATGTTTGGAGACGAGGATTTCAAGCTGCGCAAACGATTATTCTACCGAAACACACCGCTAATACCAACGGTGATATCAAAATTCTCTGCCTATTCCGCAGAAAAACCGTCTTCTGTGAACAACGTAAAAAAGAAAAAGCCAGCGTGAATAAATCCACACTGGCTTTTTGCTCGAGAAATTAACCGACGAGGTATTTAACGATGAAGATGGCTGACATCACCCATACACTCATCGACACTTCACGGCCCTTACCGCTGAATAACTTGATCGCCGCGTATGCGATAAAGCCTAACGTGATACCTTCTGCAATCGAGAATGTTAGCGGCATAACTAAACAAGTCACAACAACTGGGGACGCTTCAGTTAGGTCACGCCAATCAATGCTTACTAGCCCAGACAGCATCAAGATCGCCACATAGAATAGCGCACCTGACGTTGCATAAGCAGGGATCATACCCGCAAGTGGTGAGAACAATAGAGCAAGTAGGAAGAGTACACCAACAACCACGGCTGTTAGACCAGTACGCCCACCCGCAGCTACACCAGAAACGCTTTCAATATAAGATGTCGTGTTGGAGGTACCAAGTAATGCACCTACTGACGTTGCTGTTGAGTCTGCAAGTAACGCTTTGTTTAAACGAGGGATGTTGCCATTCTCATCAGTTAGACCAGCTTTTTGAGAAACGCCAACGAGCGTACCTGCGGTGTCAAATAAATCGACAAATAGGAAAGCAAATACGACGGAAATCATGCCTACTTCAAACAAACCAGAGAAATCCAGTTGCATGAAAGTTGGCGCAATGCTTGGTGGCGTTGACATAATACCGCCCCACTGCACATCACCAAATAGAAGACCAAGCGCTGTAACGCCAAGAATGGCGATCATCACCGCACCTTTCACACCACGGTGAACCAGTGCAATCGTAAGAAAGAAGCCAATCGCGGCCAATACAGATGGCAATGATGTGATCTCTCCCATAGAAACTAATGTCGCTGGGTTATCAACGACGATACCTGCATTTTTTAATGCGATAAACGCTAAGAAAAGACCAATACCAGCTGAAATACCTGTTCGTAGAGAATGCGGGATCGAGTTAATAATCCACTCACGGATCTTAAATACGCTTAAAAGAATGAACAGAAGGCCAGAAACAAATACAGCCGCCAACGCAACTTGCCACGTATAACCCATTCCCAATACAACAGAGTAAGTAAAAAATGCGTTCAGGCCCATTCCTGGTGCCTGTGCGATTGGGTAATTGGCAACAAATCCCATGATAAAACAGCCGATTGCGGCAGCAAGACAAGTCGCGACAAAAATGGCGCCACGGTCCATACCGGTATCCGACAGGATCGCTGGGTTTACAAAAATAATGTAAGCCATAGTTAGGAAGGTCGTAACACCTGCAATGATCTCAGTGCGCACATTTGTGCCATTTTCACTGAGTTTAAAAAGCCTCTCGAGCATGATCGAATCCTGTAAAGGTAAAAAGTAAACGGTTGCGTAATCGATTGGCGGGAATTATAAAGTTATCAAATAGCAAATTCTAGATAGAATCTTCACTCTAATGCGTTTTTTTTCTTTGGATATGAAACACATTCTCTAATCTATCATAGCAAGCAAAGAAATATATTCTTATAAAACAATAGGTAACCCAGATAACACAGTTCTCTAAAAGAGAATAAAAACTGAGCAATGTACTAAACTTTCAGATGAAAAAGGCCCATTTTAAACATGGTATCTAACAGATTTGATGGAAAAGTCGATAAAACCGAAGAATGGGGAATAGAAGAAGGCTTTGATGGCAATAAGTGAGTCAGGAAGAGAAAATAGAGATAAAAAAACGCCACCCAATTTGGGTGGCGGTGAATCATGTCAGCACTATCACTGAAAAAAAATTCCAATTTATAGGGGTGAACAAACTGTTCGAGTCACATGCGTTGACTTCACTTAGTAGCCAAAGCTTGTTGGGTATACAAAGTTACCGGTGTAAACAGACTTGCTATTCCAGAACATTGTACTTGGTAAACCTTTCATAACTATCACCTTTTAAATCAATTAAACATTCGTTGATTTCTCGGTTCCTTGGAGGCGATAAAACGGACTCATCCTTTGAGCATTTCATTCTTCTCTCAGAAGCTGGTTACAAATATACCACCAAGAAATTTAATTACAAGCATTTTAGTGATTGGAATCACAAAAAATGCACAAATTGACCTTTATCAAAGTTTACGTGTAATTAAATTACAATTTTATGAATTAAAAAATAAAGCCACTTTCAGAATATATGATAGAGAACACATAGTGCTTGTTATTGTATTCACAAACTGTGACAGTTCTGAGAGAAATCCTTGTGATCGCGACTACTCGTACTCTTTATCTGGTGGTATGCTAACGGCAATTTGAAGGCCAAGTCGTATAGCATTTAATGCTACCTTGATAATATTTTTACGGTATATATTTGGCAAAGCACATCAAAAGGAGTCATCCGTGTCTGAGTTCCATTCTGAGATCAGTACCTTATCACCTGCTCCACTTTGGCAGTTTTTCGATAAGATTTGTTCTATCCCTCATCCATCGAAACATGAAGAAGCATTAGCACAGTACATTATCAACTGGGCAACAGAGCAAGGCTTTGACGTTCGCCGTGATCCAACCGGTAACGTGTTCATCAAAAAGCCCGCGACACCAGGAATGGAAAATAAGAAGGCTGTTGTACTTCAAGCACACATCGACATGGTGCCGCAGAAAAACGAAGACACTGAACACGACTTCACCAAAGATCCAATCCAACCTTACATCAATGGCGAATGGGTAACTGCGAAAGGCACGACGCTTGGTGCAGATAACGGTATTGGTATGGCTTCTTGCCTTGCTGTATTGGCATCTAAAGATATTAAGCACGGTCCACTCGAAGTTCTGCTGACGATTGATGAAGAAGCAGGCATGACTGGCGCATTTGGCCTTGAAGCTGGTTGGTTAGAGGGTGAGATTCTTCTAAATACAGACTCTGAGCAAGAAGGCGAAGTCTACATGGGTTGTGCAGGTGGCGTTGATGGCACCATGACTTTCGATATTTCTCGAGAATCAACGCCTGCAGGTTTTGTAACACGCCAACTGACGCTGAAAGGCCTAAAAGGCGGTCACTCAGGTTGTGACATTCACACAGGTCGCGGTAATGCCAACAAATTACTTGGTCGTTTCCTTGCCGGTCATGCTCAAGAGCTTGATTTACGTTTAGTCGAATTCCGTGGTGGTAGCTTACGTAATGCAATCCCACGCGAAGCGTTTGTTACTGTCGCGCTTCCTGTCGAAAACCAAGACAAACTTGCTGAGCTGTTCAACCACTACACTGAGCTGCTTAAAACTGAATTGGGTAAAATCGAAACAGGTATCGTAACCTTTAATGAAGCGATCACGACTGTCGCGCAAGTATTTTCAATCGCCGATCAGCAACGATTCATTGCGGCACTTAACGCTTGTCCAAACGGCGTAATCCGTATGAGTGATGAGGTGGAAGGCGTTGTTGAAACTTCTCTAAACGTTGGTGTGATCAGCACAGAAGAAAATAAAGTCACCGTGCTTTGCTTGATTCGTTCTCTCATTGACTCTGGCCGTAGCCAAGTGGAAAGCATGCTGCGCTCGATTACTGAGCTAGCAGGCGCACAAATTCAGTTCTCAGGCGCTTACCCTGGCTGGAAGCCAGATGCAGATTCCGAGATCATGGCAATTTTCCGTGATATGTATGAAGGCATTTACGGTCATAAGCCGAACATCATGGTCATCCATGCTGGTCTTGAGTGTGGCCTATTTAAAGAACCATACCCACACATGGATATGGTTTCTTTCGGTCCAACAATAAAATTCCCTCACTCTCCAGATGAGAAAGTGAAGATTGATACTGTTCAGTTGTACTGGGATCAGATGGTCGCGCTTTTAGAAGCGATTCCAGAGAAAGCATAATTCAATCACGAAAAATGACAAAGGGTGCCATACGGCACCCTTTTTTTGGTTTAGTTGAACCCAACTACACACGGTTTTGCGCGTAAGCGGCTAATTCATCCATTGAGGTTTGTGCAGCAACTTCACCATCAATGTAGTAAGTAACAAACTCACCATCGCGTACACCCATGAGTGTCGCCTTTTCACCGTTACTGTAAGTAATATCCATTTGAACAGTGTTCTCATCGATTTGCTGCATTCGCCCCTGCTCAATGACACGGTTATCCGCTAATGGTGCGATTGGTGCCGTCGTTAACGACTTATCTAACTGGTGATTGACATCAATGTAAGTATCTACCTTTGTATCGAAGATATGTGGCTTACCATTTAACGGGTTCTTACCCGTCCAAAATTCTAGAGAGTTAAACACGATATAATCCGCTGCGATCGCGACACCATAAACAGGCGCTAAAAGCATATTTAGGCCACCTCGAGCGTAACGGTTGTCAACAGCTTTCAAGTTAAACCCCATGACATAACCTGTCACGGCATTACTACCTACGCAACCTGAAAGTGAAACTGCTACCGCAGTCAATGCACCAATTTTAGCAATTGCCTTTTTCATCAAAACCTCTAGTTAGAAAGTGTGAAACCTCAAATTCGGCGCGGATATTATCGGATAAAAAGTAGGGTTAAAAGTCCGTTTTTTTGTCCTCCATGAACAGTATTATTTTTAATACAGTCACATTTTTTAAGGCTATTATTGCGCTCTCTTCTCTATGGCTTGTTATGTATTAAACTGATAGAAAAGATCATATTGAAAACAAAAACTTCACACATACCAAAATTTCACGCATGACGATTAAAGTAATTTGTCGTGTCCTTAATGAGAATGATTAGTGCGATTTTGCAGCAATTGTTACATTGCTGATGACGCATTTGACAGAGATGGTTTATGGCCAGAAGTAAAAAAAGCAAAGTGTTTGAGCTCTTAGGACATCAAATACAACCAGGGCAACGATTAGAGATCGAATTTGAAGCAGCGAAGCTATATACACATTCGCCTTTATCTATTCCTGTGGAAATAATCCATGGGAAACAAGAAGGACCAGTTTTAATGGTGAATGCTGCTATCCATGGTGATGAGCTTAATGGCGTAGAAATCGTTCGTCAGATCATTAACCAACTGGATCCACAAAAACTGAAAGGCACTGTCATTGCAGTACCTATCGTTAACGTTTTTGGTTTCATCCATAAATCTCGTTACTTGCCCGACCGACGAGATCTCAACCGTTGCTTTCCTGGCAGTGAAAAAGGCGCACTTGCATCTCGTATGGCACACGGGTTCTTTAACAACATTGCCAAGCGTTGTGACTACATTTTGGATCTACACACAGGGGCCATTCATCGCACGAACTTGCCACAGATCCGCGCAAACTTAAGCAACCCAGAAACTCTGCGTATTGCTCAAGCATTTGCAACGCCAGTGATTGTTGATTCAGCATTGCGTGATGGCTCTTTACGCAGTGAAGCAGAAAAATGTGATATTCCAGTGCTCACCTACGAGGCTGGCGAAGCATTGCGCTTTGATCCACTTTCGATCAGCGCTGGTGTGTTCGGGGTTCGGCGCGTAATGCAAGCCATTGGTATGTTGCGAGCGAGCAGGAAAAAGCTGCCTGAGCCTATCATAGCGAAGTCCACCAGCTGGGTTCGCGCGTCAGGTAACGGCATTTTGCGTACTGTCGTTAATCTGGGAGACAAAGTAGAACAGGGTGAAACGCTCGCTTATATTAGCTCTCCTCTTGGTCATGATGAGATAGAACTAAAAGCCCCGAAGCGTGGTTTAGTTATCGGTCAACAAACATTACCATTGGTGAACGAAGGCGATGCAATTTTCCACCTTGCCTATTTTAACCAAGGTGATAATGCTTTAGAGCAAGCAGTCGAAAGCTATATTGAAGGCCTCACTGAATTCGATGCCGAGCCGCTGACCACCGGACAGATACCGTTAGAAACTCAGTAATTCCTACCAAGTAGGCGCCTGATTAGCTCAAAAGGAGCAACAGTGCTCGCACTATCTTGTTTAAAGCCAATAAGCTCAGCGTCCATGATGCTGGGCTTTTTGTTTTATGTACGCTAACGATACTTATCGTAGTTTCCACGAATGGATAAAAAACTTTACAATCCGTCGCAAAAACACATTTGATAATTAATCTCATTATCATTTATTAATCGTAATAATGTTCTTATAATCCGAGCTTCATAAAAACACTATAAATCATCAATATGAAACGATTAATAAGTCATCCATTCAAAGTAAATCTCATTTCACTAGCTTTGCTCTTCCCTCTTTATTCATATGCTGAGACAACGCCAAATGAAGAGCTTGAAGTCATAGGCGTTCGTTATGCCAAACCTATTACCATTGCTGAGCCTGCGCAAACCACCATTAATTGGTCAGAGATTGAAGAGCAACAGTACTCTAATTTTGCCTCAATGATCGATGCCGTTCCCGGTGCATCATTAGATGGTGGCGGTCGTTCTGGTGGCGAACGTATTAACATTCGTGGTTTTGATGATCCAAGCGATATCGCCGTGTTTGTCGATGGCGCTCCAATTGGCTTTCAACAATACCGCTACGGTACCTTCTTTTTTGATCCGTTCTTAATTGGCGAAGCAGAAATTATCAAGGGCGCGCACGACTATCGAGCACTCAACGGGAAGTTTGGTGGCTCCATTCGCATTAAAACCAAAAGTGTCGATGATCTCCTGTACGGCGAAAGAAACTTTGGTGCTCGCATCTCAAGTGCATACAACACCAACGGCGATGAGAACGCCTACACGCTAACACTCTATGGTAAAAACGATACTGGTTTTTATTTTCTAGCGAATGGCTCGGTAAAAGATTCTGATGACATTAAAGTCGGAGGTGGTGAAACGCTAGATTACTCAGGTTATGAGCAAGAAAACATGCTCGTAAAGGTCGGTTATGAAAATAACGATCACGAGTTTGAAATTAGCCATACTCGCTACAAAGATGAAGGTCGTAAACCTTGGGCTAACCGCCGCGGAAAAATGCCTAACATCACCGAATACAATATCAAGAAATACGGCTCATTAGAAAAAGCCCAATACGCTTACACCGTCGATAACAAATACACGGACAACACCACGACCATCTCTTACCACTACATGCCGACTAACCCGTATATTGATTTCAATATCAAAATGGCACGTTCCGAAAACGATCGTCATTGGGTTCGCCCTGACGTAGCATTCGAGAAAATGTTCGTTTCTGTTGGCAGTTACGGTCATGAGTCATGGCTGAGTTACGAGCGTGACTACGTTGATGTGTTTAACCAAGCACAATTCGGAGACCACACTCTAATCACTGGGCTTCAATATCAAAAAACCGATAGAGACTCGTTAGTATTCAACGCATCATACGACAGTAATGAAGCGAAAAACTACGGTTGGTACACCCCTTACTACGAACCATCTGGCACGCAGTCAATTTATGCCGCTTACATTGCTGATCACTATCAAGCAACAGAGCGCCTAACAATCACACCTTCTCTGCGTTACGAATACATCAAGAGTGAAGGAAAAGGGAACGCAGCGCCGGATTATAATGATCCAGCTGCCGGACATAACTACACTGAAACGACGCATAAAGGCTTTAGCCCACGTTTGGATATCGACTTTGATGCGAGCAATAATACGCGTTTAAACGCCTCCTACGCCTACGCTTTAAAAGCACCAACCGTTGATAACATCTACTCAGTGCAATATGCGCGAGCTACCGCTACGGCTACTGCTTTGAATCTGGACGTGTCTCGTATCCATGCTTATCAAGCAAGCGTTATCAACTTAACGGAAGGGCTGGTGAACTCTCGCGATAACCTCGCAACAGAGTTAACTATGTTCTATAACGATGTTAGCGACACAGTTGATATACGAACGGGCGAAAACCTCGACAAAAATACTACTGAGTTACAAAGCTGGAATACAAACCTAGATGGCTTTAAAAACTATGGCTTTGAGCTAATTTCACAATACCGGATTGAAGATTTCTACAGTAATTTCTCAGCAAGTTACATTCGCGGCAAAAACAAAGGCAGCCTATCTGACTCTACAGGTTCAGATGATGATCATCCTGATGTACCGCCATTAAACATTAATCTGGGTTTAGGTTACGAATGGATTCCTGGTTTACGTACTGGCTGGGAAGTCCGTTGGTATGATGCGCAAACCAAAACCAAGGCAAGCGGTAACAATTTAAAAGTGAAATCGCCAAGTGAGCAATACACGCTACAAAACGCTTACGTGGTTTGGGAAATACAACAAGTCGAAGGCTTGAGCGTTGGCGCGGTTGTGAAAAACTTAACCGATCGTTACTACGAAGCATACCTATCTAATGGCGTGCCTTCGCCTGGTCGCGAAGTCAAACTGCACCTCACTTATCAATACTAACCATACCTAAAAGATGCAGGGCAGACATTAACTGCCCTGTTATATCGTATCCAATGGCCATAATTGCACGCCGTTTTATTTATCAGTATTATCATTTCCTTTTGCTTGCATACACATTATGAACAATCTAAAAACACGGCTTCTTCTGATTTGCTTCTTCCCTGTAGGTAGCCTAGCGCAAGCTTCTGAGAACATTGCAGACTACTTACAAGAGCAAAGCAAGCACCAAGTTTCAGAAGATTTTTACGCACAGCCAACAGCAAATAACCTGAATCTAGATGCAAAAACTAACTCTTTAACTTGGCACGAAGATGGTAAGCCGGATCACTGTCGTTACGCCAAGCAGCCCAAAGACGTCGCAACACATTTCGACTACGGTGAAGCAAACGATCTATCTGACGGCTTACAACACTTTGATTTACCGGAAAGACATTCTGCAAAGGTCAAATCGACACATCGCACTTATGCTAATAACCCTCACCTTCTTCCTGGCAATAAACAATTTGCAGCCCCTGAAGACGGCACGTTTAGCTTGTCCGTATCGTCGGATTGTTTTTAGCCGATATAAATAAAAAATGCCCTGAGACAAAACTCAGGGCATTTTCACTATTTGTTTGATGGGTAACGTCACCATCTCACCGATTTAAACTTATTCTTCGTCAGTGTCTACTTCGGTTTCACGTGCTTTGCGGGCTTCTTCTTTACGAACTTTTGCCGCTAGTTGTTCTGCTTCGCGCTCTTGACGTTGCGCTGCTTTACGCTCGTTACGAACCACTTGGTTTTGGATAAATCCAGCCAGTTCTTGTTCAGCCCAAGCTTGTGCTTTCTCTTCGCTGTCAAAGCCTGTTTCACGCTTTGATACTACAGTCTTACGAGATGTCACTTGGCGAGTGATTTCTGCGCTCCAGCCGTTACGTTTTTCAGTGACGCGGATAGCAAATTTTGGATTCTTAGACATTTCTTTCATTTCCTAAGGGATTTAGGGATCAATCAGGGATTCGGTCAACTTGATAACTCCATCTAAGCTGAGCTGTTTAACACCATCCCTTGGTAAGCGCGGTATTAGAGCATAAAAGTAATCTAAACGCTGCAAGTTTTTTACGCTAGATAATAGATGACAAAGAAGAGGCAGAACAAAGCAACGTTTCGCCAAGTCACTAGAAAGAGCGACGAAGAAAAAAGAGTGATAAGAAAAAAGAAAGCGCTGGTCTCTCAACCAACGCTTTACTTAAGCTAGATTAACCTTTGGTTAATTAACCGATATTCTTACGGGCATTTTGGAACATACGCATCCAAGCGCCATTTTCACCCCAACCTTCCGGAGCCCAAGAATTTGCAACTGTGCGGAATACGCGCTCTGGGTGAGGCATCATGATAGTTACGCGACCGTCTGTTGTTGTTAAACCGGTAATCGCGTTTGGCGAACCATTCGGGTTGTTCGGGTATTGTTGTGTTGGGTTACCGAGGTTATCCACGTAACGAACCGCAACCGTACCTGATGCTTCAATCGCTGCTAGGTGCTCTGCATCACGTACTTCTACACGCCCTTCACCGTGGGAAACCGCGATTGGCATGCGCGAACCAGCCATTCCGTCGAAGAATACAGAGTCAGATTTCTGAACTTCAACTAGACTAAAGCGCGCTTCAAAACGCTCAGATTCGTTGCGCACAAAACGTGGCCACAAGTCTGCACCTGGGATCAGCTCTTTCAGGTTTGATAGCATCTGACAACCGTTACATACACCTAAAGAGAACGTCTCTTCACGGTTGAAGAAGGCTTGGAACTGTTCACGAGCTTGTGCGTTAAACAGGATAGACTTAGCCCAACCTTCACCCGCACCTAGTACGTCGCCGTAAGAGAAGCCACCACAAGCTACTAGGCCATGGTATTCATCCAGTACCGCTTGGCCCGTTAGGATATCGCTCATATGGATGTCGGTTGCTTCAAAACCAGCTCGGTCAAACGCTGCTGCCATTTCGACGTGGGAGTTAACGCCCTGCTCACGTAGAATTGCCATCTTAGGTTTAGCACCTTTCGCAATGTACGGTGCTGCAACGTCTTCATTTACGTCGAAGCTGAGCTTAACGTTTAGACCCGGGTCAGAGTTATCTTTCTTAGCTTCGTGCTCTTGGTCTGCACACGCTGGGTTATCACGTAGACCTTGCATCTTATGCGTTGTTTCAGCCCAGATAACGCGTAGTTCGGTACGTGAACGTTCAAGCATAACAGCATCACCAGAAGTGATAACAAAGTCGTCTGAAGCTTCAACAGAACCAATCACATGTGAGCATGCCTCTAAGCCGTTTGCCGCCAGAGTAGATAGAACTGAATCTAAATCATCACTCTTAACTTGAACAACCGCACCTAGCTCTTCGTTAAATAGAACGGCTAGCGCATCATCACCCAGCTCTGCGATGTTCGCTTTTACGCCACAGTGACCCGCGAACGCCATCTCAGCAAGCGTTACAAACAGACCGCCGTCGCCTTTATCGTGGTAAGCCACCAGCTTGTCATCACGTACTAACGCTTGTATTGCATCAAAGAAGCCTTTTAGCTGCTCTGCATTATCTACGTCAGCAGGTTTGTCACCCAGCTGTTTGTATACTTGTGCCAATGCTGTCGCACCTAAGCGGTTTTTTCCGTTACCCAAGTCAACAAGAACTAGAGAGGTATCTCCTTTGTCAGTGCGTAGTTGTGGAGTCACGGTCTTACGTACGTCTTCCACACGACCAAATGCCGTGATAACTAGCGACAGTGGAGAAGTGACTTCTTTGCTCTCGCCGTTTTCTTCCCACTTGGTTTTCATCGACATGGAGTCTTTACCAACTGGGATAGTCAAACCTAACGCAGGACACAATTCTTCACCAACCGCTTTCACTGCTTCGTAAAGACCCGCATCTTCACCTGGGTGACCCGCTGGAGACATCCAGTTCGCAGACAGTTTAATGTGTTTAATATCACCGATGTCTGTTGCCGCAATGTTCGTTAGTGACTCACCAACTGCTAGGCGAGCCGATGCACCAAAGTCTAGTAATGCCACTGGCGTGCGCTCACCCATCGACATTGCTTCGCCATGGTAAGTGTCGTAGCTTGCCGCTGTTACTGCGCAGTTTGCTACTGGTACCTGCCAAGGACCAACCATTTGATCACGAGCAACCAGACCCGTTACTGTTCGGTCACCGATAGTAATTAGGAATGTTTTTTCTGCAACAGCAGGAAGACGAAGTACGCGATCCACTGCTTCATTAAGCTCAATACCATCACGAACAATGGCAGGGCTTTCCACTTTTAGTGTGGTTGCGTCACGGTGCATCTTCGGTGGCTTACCAAGCAGGATATCCATTGGCATATCGATTGGCGTATTGTCGAAGTGAGAATCTTCTAGCGTTAGATGACGCTCTTCTGTCGCCACACCCACCACTGCATACGGTGCGCGTTCACGCTTACAGATGGCGTCGAATGCTTCCATGTTTTCTGGCGCTACCGCTAGAACGTAACGTTCCTGTGATTCGTTACACCAGATTTCCAGTGGGCTCATGCCCGGCTCATCGTTTGGTACATCGCGTAATTGGAACTTACCGCCACGCTCACCGTCGTCGACAAGTTCAGGCAATGCGTTAGAGATACCGCCTGCACCCACATCGTGGATAAATGCGATTGGGTTGTCGTCGCCTAACTGCCAACAACGGTCGATCACTTCCTGACAGCGACGTTCCATCTCTGGGTTTTCACGCTGTACTGAAGCAAAGTCCAGATCTTCTGCTGACTGACCAGATGCCATGGAAGATGCCGCACCACCACCAAGACCGATGTTCATTGCCGGACCACCAAGTACGATTAGGCTCGCACCTACAGGGATCTCTTTCTTCTGTACGTGTTCATCGCGGATGTTACCCATACCACCAGCAATCATGATTGGTTTGTGGTAACCACGAATTTCTTCACCCGCATGAGAAGTGACTTTTTCTTCGTAAGTACGGAAGTAACCCAATAGATTTGGACGACCAAATTCGTTGTTGAATGCCGCGCCGCCAAGAGGGCCTTCAAGCATGATGTCTAACGCATTCACAATACGACCCGGCTTGCCGAAGTCGGTTTCCCATGGCTGTTCAAAACCAGGAATACGTAAGTTAGAGGTTGTAAAACCAACCAGACCCGCTTTTGGCTTACCGCCGATACCCGTCGCGCCTTCGTCACGGATTTCACCGCCTGAGCCAGTCGATGCGCCCGGCCATGGAGAGATTGCCGTTGGGTGGTTGTGCGTTTCTACCTTCATCAAGATGTGCGTATCTTCATGGTGGTACGTGTATTGACGAGATTTAGGGTCAGGGAAGAAACGCCCCGCTTTAGAACCTGTCATAACGGCTGCGTTGTCTTTGTATGCAGACAGCACATAGTCAGGTGTCGTTTCAAAAGTGTTTTTGATCATTTTGAACAAAGACTTAGGTTGATCTACCCCGTCGATAGTCCAATCTGCGTTAAAAATTTTGTGGCGACAATGCTCTGAGTTCGCCTGAGCAAACATCATCAATTCAATGTCGTTTGGGTTACGCCCAAGCTTAGTAAAGTTCTCTACCAAGTAATCAATTTCATCTTCTGCGAGTGCCAAGCCAAGGGAAACGTTTGCCTCTTCAAGCGCAAGACGACCGCCAGCTAAGATATCAACATGTGCGACAGGCTTAGGCTCTGCAACAGTAAATAATGCTGATGCGGCTTCAAATGCTGTGAATACTGTTTCCATCATGCGGTCGTGAATTAACGCTTTAACAGCGTCAGCTTGAGCTTCTGATAGAACAACTGAAGATTCGACATAATAAGCCGTACCACGCTCTAGACGTTTCACTTTATCCAGACCACAGTTAACAGCGATATCGGTAGATTTAGAAGACCAAGGCGAGATAGTGCCAGGACGAGGCGTGACAAGAAGTAGAAGACCTTCAGGCTCATGCTCTTCGATGGTTGGGCCGTAAGTTAGTAACTTTTCAAGTTTTTCTAACTCTTGGTCATCAAGGTCTGACTTTAGATCGGCAAAGTGCATAAACTCGGCATAAATACCAGTTACAGGCAGATCTTGTTCACGACAAAGTTCCAGTAGTTTATTAACACGAAACTCAGAAAGAGCTGGGGAGCCACGCAAAATTCTCATGTGCTTAGGTCTCTTATGCAATTGATTAAGGTGATATTGGAATAAATTCAGACACTTAAAATAAGCCCTATCGAACCTATGCCGATTCCACCTCGTCATTGCGAGCGCATTATATAGTAATTGTTTTTGTGATGTAACACCAAAAGCAACCGTTTGCGTCATTTTTTTTGTCAAATTTGAATTACAACTAAAATGTCGATAAAACACACAATGTCACGTTATAAGTGTGTGATTCACTTTGCCACATGAGCTCGCTTTGATATAAAGGCAAATAGAAATTTTCCAAGATGTACCTATTAATGCAAATAAGTCACTTCAACCGGCTCAAGCGCAGTGCTCTAATTTTAGTTTCTGTTCTTTTGCTCCCTGCTTGCCAGATTGAGTCGGAGCCCAAAAGTGAATTTGAAAAAATTCAAGAACGTGGTGTGCTTCGTGTTGGCACGCTAAACAACCAGCTTTCCTACTACATAGGTCCCGATGGTCCCGCAGGGTTGGATTACGAATTGGCGCGTCAGTTTGCGGAGCAGCTCGGCGTCAAACTCGAGATTAAACCAGCCTTTCGCCAGGCTGAGCTTTTTCCTGCTCTTAAGAAAGGAGATATCGATATCATCGCTACGGGTTTAAATCAAACGTCACAAGCAGTCAAACGATTTAGACCAGGCCCGGCCTATTATTATGTAAGCCAACAAGTGGTATATAAAAAAGGGCAACTTCGACCACGAGATATCGAACAACTCATTGAATACCAAGCCTCGAAAGACGACGAGTCCGACGAAGATACAAATGCAGGCGCTCAAACATTAAAGATCGTTGAACAATCGCAATATGTTCCGACCCTAACAGCGTTAAAGAAGCAGCATCCAGAACTGCAGTTTGAAATTG
Source organism: Vibrio sp. Vb1554 (assembly GCF_033344235.1). Lineage (NCBI taxonomy): Bacteria > Pseudomonadati > Pseudomonadota > Gammaproteobacteria > Vibrionales > Vibrionaceae > Vibrio > Vibrio sp. Vb1554. The sequence goes on from NZ_JAWPOJ010000020.1 coordinate 78,957, forward strand.
TTGGTGATGCTGACACGAGAGACTTACTCAAATACGTATCGACGGGTGAGTTACGTTTTACTGTGACTGATTCGGTGGAACTTTCCCTAGCTCAACGCCTTTACCCCGATCTTGCGCTCGCGTTTGAACTTACAGAAGATCAACCAGTGTCTTGGTTTACTCGACGTTCTGAAGACGAAAGTTTGTATGCGATGCTGATAGAGTTTTTCGGTAACATCAAACAATCAGGAGAACTGTCCACCCTCGAAGAAAAGTACATTGGTCATATTGAAGCATTTGACTACGTTGATACTCGCGCATTCATTCGAGCTCTGGATGACAAATTGCCTAAATGGGCACCTTTATTCCAAAAATACAGCGAAGAGTTCGACTGGCGATTAATTGCAGCATTGGCTTATCAAGAGTCACACTGGAAACCAACAGCAAAATCGCCAACGGGTGTTAGGGGGATGATGATGCTGACTCTGCCAACGGCGAAAAGCGTCGGGGTGACTAACCGTTTGGATCCTGAGCAATCTGTTCGTGGTGGTGTCGAGTACTTACGTCGAATTGTAAGTCGCGTGCCTGATAGCATTAACGAGCATGAAAAAATATGGTTTGCGTTAGCTTCATACAATATTGGTTACGGCCACATGATGGACGCACGACGACTCACCAAAGCACAAGGTGGCGATCCGAACGCTTGGGCGGATGTAAAAGACAGGCTGCCTTTACTACGTCAGAAGCGCTATTACAGTCAAACTCGCTATGGGTACGCCAGAGGCGATGAAGCGCGTAATTACGTGGAAAATATTCGACGTTACTACCAATCCATCATTGGTCATGTCAGCCAACAGCCAGCAATTGATGAGAATAGCGATGACTTGCAAGTGATTCCGCCGCTCAACCCCGACATTTTGATATCGGGCGCAGTAGAGACCGTCGTAGAACAAGTCTCTGGCGCTTCTGACGTCACGGTTGAAGAAGACACCGAACAAGAAAGCATTGAAGAATAAACCCGCGGTAAACTAAAAAATGACGAGCCTATGAAGCTCGTCATTTTTGTTGAGTCCTAACGAAAACTTATCTAGACTCCAATATTCTGAGTGACACCAACCACACTCAACCATTCCTTTGGTTGGTCGCCTTTTCTTCATCGTTAGTAAAACTGATTGCTTTGTAACAGATTACTTTACAACCACATGGTTTAGCTCACTTGATGAAGCGGCGCTTTCGGCTACACTCTGCCGAAATAACGTCACTCCTATTATTAAGCATCGTATTGAAATTGTTTGCTGGCTCTGTGCAATGCAGAAGTCAAATGAAGAACGTTTAAACCATACAATGTTTAGTGCGATTATCGAGCCTATTGCCAAGCATCGATGAGCCGCACTTTACTGGTATAAGTCTTGTCTGCAGGAGGTTTTGAATATGAGAAGACGTAGAGTGCAGTCAAAGCGTTTAAATAACACAGTAGCTGCTATCCGACGTAAACGTAAACTGACATGTATGAAAAAGAAAGTAAGTTCACGTAATCGTGTTTTTGTACATTTAGTCAATCACTAGTGCGTCCAAGCAAACATCTACCACGTTGTAGGTGTTTGCTAGCCCTCACTACTCCTACTACCTTGTTCGCTCTCTCCATTTTCTAATGCTTTTTGTGCTTGCTTCTTCGCTTTAATTTCCTTTCGGCGGCGCTTAAAAAACGCTTGTAGCTGAGTACGGCACTCATCTTCTAGCAGCCCCTTTTCAATTAAGGCGTAATGGTAAGCGGCTTGACTTTCAAACAAATTAAGCACTGTTCCTGCTGCTCCAGCTTTTAAATCTGGCGCTCCAAAAACAACCCGCTTAACGCGGCTATGCAATAAGGCTCCGGCACACATTGGGCATGGCTCAAGTGTTACATATAACGTCGTATCCAGAAGGCGGTAATTTTCTAGCTTTTGGCCTGCTTTACGCAGCGTTTGGATCTCAGCATGTGCGGTAGCGTCATTAGTACCAATAGAGCGATTCCACCCCTCAGCGATAATTTCACCATCTTTGACAAGCACTGCGCCAACAGGTACTTCCCCCTCAGCTTCTGCTTGCTCAGCAAGCTCCATCGCTCTGCGCATAAACAATTCATCTTGAGGGGAAAACGGATGGTTAGACAAAGGAGGCTCCAAAGAAACAAAAAACGATTGAAGTCAGGAATTTTATCACCAACTTCGGTTTCACTACAGCAACACATCACGGGACAAAGTCTGCAACTCCAAAAAACTAGTTACAAGACCTATCGATGTTCGTTTTACGAGAACAAAAAAACGCAGATCGAAGACCTGCGCTTTTTGGCTGCCAATTAGCGGCTTTCACACCCTACACGTTTTTACATTGTGTAAGTGTAAGGAGCTTGAATGCCTAGCGGGATACCTACCATCCAATAAGCAACTAGGAAGATAGACCAACCGATCAGCATTGCGATCGAGAATGGCATCATTAGTGACGCAAGCGTACCGATACCAGCCGACTTCACATAACGCTGACAGTAAACCACAACAAGAGGGAAAAATACCATTAGAGGCGAAATGATGTTCGATACAGAGTCACCCACACGGTAAGCCGCCTGAGACAGCTCAGGCGAGATACCAACCGCCATTAGCATTGGCACTAGGATTGGACCAATTAAAGCCCATTTTGCCGATGCCGAACCAATAAGTAGGTTTACAGACGCGGTTAGAAGGATCATACCGATGATGGTCACTTCACCTGGTAGGTTCATCGCTTTTAAGCCTTCTGCGCCATACAACGCTAGCATCGTACCGATGTTTGACTGAGCAAATGCAGATAGGAACTGAGCACAGAAGAACGACATAACAATGTATGCGCCCATGGTTGACATAGTATCAGCCATCGCTTTGATAATGTCGTTGCTGGTCTTGAACGTTCCAGACACTTTACCGTAAACGTAACCAGGAATGATAAACAGAATAAAGATCAACGGCACGATAGACTTCATTATCGGTGCTGAGAAGGCTGTAATTTCACCTTCAGGCGAGCGAAGTGCTGATGTTTCTGGAATTAACGCTGCAACAAGTAAAGCAATACCCGCCATCATTGCCCAACCTGCATAACGGAAAGCTTTTGATTCCAGTTCAGTAAATGAACCTAGGTTTGGCGCGGTTTCCGCATCATCATCAATTGGCATTTTTGATAAACGAGGCTCGATGATTTTCTCTGTCACGTACCAACCAATCCCCACAATAATGATAGAGGATAGGCCAGTGAAGAAGATGTTCGCTAATGGGTTAACCACATATTCAGGATCAAGAACCTGCGCCGCAGTTTGCGTAAAGCCAGCCAATAGCGGATCGATACCTGAAGGGATAAAGTTTGCAGAGAAGCCGCCAGATACACCTGCAAATGCTGCCGCAATACCTGCTAAAGGGTGACGACCTGCCGCATGGAAGATAATACCGCCAAGAGGAATAACCAGAACATAGCCTGCATCTGCCGCAGTATGCGATACAATGGCAACCAAAATAAGCATTGGAGTAAGAAGCTTAGCTGGCGTGAAGTTCAGCATCTTCTTAAGACCCGTCGTAATAAAGCCCGAAGAATCTGCAACACCCACACCTAGCATTGCGACAAGTACGATACCCAGTGGCGCAAAGCCAGTAAACGTCGTCACCATGTTAGCAAGGAAACTTGCTAGCGCTTCGCCCGTAAGTAAGTTGGTGATAGTAAGAGCTTCGCCCGTTCGAGGGTTTGGAAGATCGAATGATACATTCGACAAAAGTGCTGACGCCGCCCAAGTAATGATCAATGCCCAGAAGAACAAAATCGCAGGATCAGGAATTTTGTTACCTGTCCTCTCGATAAAGTTTAAAAAGCGCTCCATCCCGCTCGGCTTCGATGATGGTGCCTTATTTACAGCTTGGTTACTCATGGTAACTCCATAGTGAATGATGTTGGTGCCAAGGCCTATTTGAATAATTATAACGACCTACTATCCAACGAGTATTCTAGTAAACACCAATGGAGAAAGCACAAGGTTCTAGATTTTTTTTCATAATTGGAGACATATTTTGCAAAAACACCACTTCAATTAAACATAATAAAAACAGTAGCACATCAACTCGATTAACAGTTCAAAAACCATTTATTAACCGTGACAAATCCGGTATCAAACAGGAATTACACCCGCATTTGTCTCAGCCCATGTATGCAATTGAACTTAGTTTTCGAATTCACTGTATTGTGAGATCATCGTTTTAAGCTGAACTGATCGCGTCTCGCCGATTCTATCCTTCCAGATAGAGGTAATGGTGATAGTTTTCAGTGTTCCTGAAACCGTGGCAGCTGGAACTTCCCACTCGACGACATAAGATCCAGCAACAGAAGAGCCTGTTGCAATAGAAGCAAAATTTGCAGGTGTGATGGTAGACATCGCCGCAGAAGCACCACGCGTCCGGAACCATTCGAGCTGGTTTTCTGCTAGACGCAGTGCTTCAATACTTTTTATGGCATATTCGGATTCGCGTTCTAGATATACGTTTAGCTTAGTTAAACCTAGAGCCCCAACACCGATAAGCAGAAAAGAAATTAGAACTTCAAGAAGGTTAAAACCTTTTTGTTTAGAGATCATTCCAGGAGCCCTTCTTCCAGCGGAAATTAATAATCGGATCAACGACCTCATCGATGTTATCTCGGTTGTAAGCAAAATTTAGAGAGTTAACAAAATAAGCACTGTAACCTGGACTATCTAAGACTTGTCCCCCCGAAAAACTAAATGAGCCACGCTGCAGGTAAACGACTTTATCTAGAGCAAGCGTGGGAAAGTTAGCCGCATCCCCAAAATGATCTTTGGCCTCGAACAAGTTCCAATGTGTATCTAAATCTGTAAGTGAATTAGTCGTAAGTTGATAGAGCATACCAGGGAATGTCATTGAACCATGTACAGCAAAAATACCATCTTGAACCACAAGTAATATTGGAGCTTCTCCAGTAGCGGCAAAAGCTTCATTAAGATAATCAATGCCTCCTTTGATTAGTATCCCATCAGAATCATTCTCATACTCTCCAGAGCTATTCTTTTTAGAGGAAGTAAACTCACAGGACCCCGTAACCCAAATATGAGTTTTCCCTGCTGAAATTTGCTCCCCAACTTTCTTTCCACAATCAGTAACGACTTGGTTAGTTGAGTCGTCGTAATCAATCGTAGTAAACCCCCAGCCTGATTTCACCGAGTTCCAGTCACTGCGTTGCTCTCTAAAAATGTCGTAAAATGGCTCTAGGTCTGCATCTTGAATAAAGTCCTCTCCGTAATCTGAGTCAGAAGAGGTCACACTCATATGTTCCGATTTACAATCTATATTGTTGTGAACAAAATCAGCATAAGGGGCAGAACCATGTATAACCCCTTGGTTTGTCGCTCCAGCACGTGAGTGAAATGCATTCTTATAGCGAATAGCAACACACTCCCACCCACTTCCTACAAATTCGCCAGGATCTGGTGTTGAAAATGCGGAGCTACCATTAACGTATAAATCTGTACTACTTTTTAGTGCTCCGGACGCTCTTCCTCTTGAAAGGACAAGTTGTTTTTCAACGGTCCGGCTGGAGTTTGGAGCTGGTTTGCTTAACAGCTTGTTGTCGGTTTCCAATGCTAATTGATGTAAACCTAAAGGTGTTTCACATCGGCTTGAAATTAGTGAAGTTGCAGAAGAAATATCACCGGTACTTTGAACTAAAGAATAGAAACACTCCAATCCCCCTTCTGCAAGCCAATGTTCTTGTCGTGCTTCAATTTGATTATTGGCACGCTTGATCTGATAAAAAAGAGACTTGTAGCTACCAAGCGACATCATTAATGCCGCAACTAGCAATACACCCACAACTAATAACGCAGCTGCACCTTGTTGTTTCTTCATTACTGCCAGTTCCTTTGCATCGCAGTAAACGACTGCTGCGTGCGAATATCTGTCACGTCTTTCAATTCGGTTCCCAATGTAATGGTCACCAGTGCACTTTTTGCATCAGTGCTTTCTAGCAAATCACTAGTCAGGTCAAATCGATTAACGTGAATAACTTTTTTATCAAAGAGAGTGTTACATGAGCCTGTGCCTGCAAGGTTGACCACGTCATTAACATCCCATATCGTTATTTGCTTTTTTTCACACACAAATAGCGACTCTGGCGTATTAACTCGTTGCTCATAAGCCACGTTTTTATATAAAGGAGCAGAGCCAGAAACACCTATGTAATAGGCGTAAGCAATTAGCCCTCTATCAACATCATCAAGAGTGTAAATTGTGTTCGCTGAGCCCGAGATTTTTATAGAATGACCATTGTTACCGTCAAAACCAGCACGCTGAATGTCGCTCTTGAGCATCTGCACGACACTTTCAGAATTCTGTAACAACATTAACTCTTTCGAACGCTCCATTATCACTCGTTGACCACTCACATAGATTGACCCCACTGTCGCAAGAGAAATAAGCCCAAGCACAGATGCGATCATAAACTCAATAAGGCTCGCCCCTTTTTGTTTAAACATAGCCATCCTTAAGAGCAAGTTGAATAACCGTAATATTCTGTGCCGCTGTTATCACTACATACTCTTACGCGGGCTGATAAAGTATGAGAAATGAGTTTTAAGGCTTTTGATGATTCACCAACAGGATGAAACTTCAAGTTTCCTGATGATGGTCGACCATGGACATCGTCGAAGCTGATTTGATCGGAAGCATAGCTCGGGGTAACGACAATACCGTAATACGGCTTACCTGATAAAGAGAACAACACAGTCCCAGCTCCCTCAGCTCCGTTATCTGTCAAATCAATACGCCAGTTTCCGTCACTGGATGAGCTCCCAGACATGATGATGTGTGCCCAAAGTCTTTCACGCCGTAATACTGCTTCAGACTTACCTTCAATAACAAAGCCATGCAATTCATTAGCTAAGCGCTGCATTTTGTTGGTTTCAAAGACATTCTTGAAAGATGGTGCAGCTGTAGCCAATAAAGCACTCAGTACAGCAACAGTAATAAGAAGCTCCAACAACGTAAACCCGCGAGGCATTTCCCAAATTCCTATGTAAACGGCAAAAGGGCCGTAATTCATCTTGCACAGATGCTATCACCTGCCAAAAATAGGCGGAAAAGTGAAAAGGAAACTACTCGTGATGATTCGAATTTCTCGTTGTAACGGCTACAAAAAAGGATTGAGAGGGATGACATTGATCGAATTACTGGTAGCTGTAGTGATTGTCGGGATCATTGCTGCAGTCGCATACCCCTCTTACACTAATCATGTAATCAAGTCTCATAGGACGGTTGCCTTGAGCGATCTTAGTCGAATTCAGCTAGAGCTAGAGACATCTTATGATGGTGGGTACGACTGGAGTCATATTCTCTCTGGAGGAACATGCACTCTATGTGACTCAGACACAAATAGATTTTCTTTCGATATTGCGAGCTCTGCAAGTACGGCCTATACCATTACAGCAACAGCAAAATCGTCTCTGGGACAAGACGACGACGAGTGCTTGACTGGTTCTAAAACGATTACTTTAACGTCAACAAATGTCGAAGAACCAAGTGATTGCTGGAATTAGGAAGAACACCGAGATGCAAAAAGGCCTGCATTTTAGCAGGCCTTTGTATGTGTGCTTTTCGCTAACGTCTTAGCTGGTTAAATCATCAAAGAACTTTTTCACACCGTTGAAAAAGCCTTCTGATTTAGGCTTGTGCTTTGTCGCCGCTTCACCACCACAAGACTCTTCAAACTCTTTGAGCAGTTCTTTTTGGCGTGAGCTTAGGTTTACTGGTGTTTCAACAACCAACTTAACAATAAGATCACCAACACCGCCACCGCGAACGCCTTTCACACCTTTACCACGCATACGGAACATACGACCTGTTTGCGTTTCTGAAGGCACTTTTAGGCTTACGCGACCATCTAGGGTTGGTACTTCAACTTCACCACCTAGAGCTGCCATCGCAAAGCTTACTGGCACTTCACAGTATAGGTTGTTGCCATCACGCTCGAAGATATGGTGCTCTTTCACGTGCACTTGTACATACAAGTCACCCGCTGGTGCTCCCATTTCTCCCGCTTCACCTTCGCCAGATAGACGAATACGGTCGCCAGTATCAACACCTGCTGGGATCTTAACGTTAAGTGTTTTTGTTTTCTGCTTACGACCTTGACCATGACACTCATTACAAGGGTCTTTAATGATTTTACCTTTGCCGTGACAGGTAGGACAGGTTTGTTGCACTGCGAAGAAGCCCTGGCGCATCTGTACTTGACCATGACCATGACAGGTACCACATGTTTCAGCAGATGAACCTTTCTTCGCGCCACTACCATCACAGGTATCACAGTGTACTAGTGTCGGTACTTCGATCTCTTTCGTTACACCACGAACCGCTTCTTCTAGCGTCAATTCCATGTTGTAACGTAGGTCAGCACCTCGCTGGGCACGGTGGCCACCACCGCCACGACGACCACCACCAAAGATGTCACCGAATACATCGCCAAAGATGTCGCCGAAATCAGCACCGCCGCCGCCAAAGCCGCCGCCACCGAAACCACCGCCGCCTTGTTCAAAAGCTGCATGACCGTATTGGTCGTACGCCGCTTTCTTTTGAGGGTCGGTCAGAACTTCGTACGCTTCTTTTACTTCTTTAAACTTGTCCGCCGCAGAATCATCACCCTGGTTTCGGTCTGGGTGGAATTTCATCGCTAGACGCTTATACGCCTTTTTGATATCGCGCTCTGAGGCATCACGGCTTACGCCTAATACTTCGTAAAAATCACGTTTTGACATGTTCTTCGTCACCAGTTAATTACTACAAACGGCATCGATTCACCGCTTGGTGTTTGTATCGTTCTAGGTAAGTGCACTTGTCTGCAACATACTTAACTAGAAAGACAGCGTTTACAAACAGACGGGCGTAAGAGTTGCCCCAAACGCCCGCACACGAAGTCTTATCGACCCCAGATGGCTAAGTAGCCATCTGGTTAAGAAATATTATTTCTTGTCGTCTTTAACTTCTTCGAACTCAGCATCTACAACGTCGTCTTCTTTAGACTGTGCACCTGCGTCAGCACCTTGTGCTTGCTGCGCTTGAGCTTGTTGTTGAGCGATTTCCATCAGCTTTTGAGAAGCAGTCATTAGTGCTTGAACTTTAGCATCGATAGCTTCTTTGTCTTCGCCTTTACGTGCTGTTTCTAGCTCAGAAATTGCTGCTTCAATCTTCTCTTTCTCTTCTGCAGGTAGCGCTTCACCAGCTTCTTCTACTTGCTTACGAGTACCGTGAATCATTTGGTCAGCTTGGTTACGTGCAGTTGCTAGCTCTTCGAACTTCTTGTCCGCTTCTTTGTTAGCTTCTGCTTCTTGAACCATTTTCTCGATGTCTTCATCGCTTAGACCGCCAGAAGCTTGGATAGTGATCTTCTGCTCTTTACCAGTCTGCTTGTCTTTCGCAGATACGTGTAGGATACCGTCCGCATCAAGGTCAAACGTAACCTCGATTTGTGGCATACCACGTGGTGCAGGCTGGATGCCTTCTAGGTTAAATTGGCCTAGAGACTTGTTGTACATCGCTTGCTTACGCTCACCTTGTAGAACGTGGATAGTTACCGCGCTCTGGTTGTCTTCCGCTGTAGAGAAAACTTGGTTCGCTTTAGTTGGGATAGTTGTGTTCTTCTCAACTAACTTAGTCATCACGCCACCCATTGTCTCGATACCTAGAGACAGTGGAGTTACGTCTAGTAGTAGTACGTCTTTAACGTCACCAGCAAGTACACCACCTTGAACTGCAGCACCCATTGCTACTGCTTCGTCAGGGTTTACGTCACGGCGCGCTTCTTTACCAAAGAACTCAGCAACTTTCGCTTGAACCATTGGCATACGAGTCTGACCACCAACTAGGATTACGTCAGTGATGTCGTTTACTGATAGGTCAGCGTCAGCTAGAGCTACTTTTAATGGCTCAAGAGAGCGTTGTACTAGGTCTTCAACTAGAGATTCTAGTTTTGCACGAGTCACTTTAATGTTCATGTGCTTAGGACCAGTTGCATCTGCAGTAACGTAAGGTAGGTTTACGTCTGTTTGAGAAGTAGAAGAAAGCTCGATTTTCGCTTTCTCTGCTGCTTCTTTAACACGCTGCATTGCTAGTGGGTCGTTCTTAAGGTTGATGCCTTGCTCTTTGTTGAACTCATCAACCAAGTAGTTGATTAGACGGTTATCAAAGTCTTCACCACCTAGGTGAGTATCACCGTTAGTTGCTAGAACTTCGAATGTTTTCTCGCCTTCAACTTCATCAATTTCGATGATTGAAATATCGAATGTACCACCACCAAGGTCGTATACCGCGATAGTGCGATCGCCGCCTTTCTTATCTAGACCGTAAGCTAGTGCAGCTGCCGTTGGTTCGTTGATGATACGTTTAACTTCTAGACCTGCGATACGGCCAGCATCTTTTGTCGCTTGACGCTGAGCATCGTTAAAGTAAGCAGGTACTGTGATAACTGCGCCAGTTACTTCCTCACCAAGGAAGTCTTCAGCAGTTTTCTTCATTTTCTTAAGAACTTCAGCAGAAACCTGAGGAGCTGCCATTTTTTGGCCTTTCGCTTCTACCCAAGCATCACCGTTGTCAGCCTTAACGATTTTGTAAGGCATGATTTCGATGTCACGCTGAACTTCTTCGTCTTCAAAACGACGACCGATTAGACGCTTAATTGCAAATAGCGTGTTTTCTGGGTTAGTTACTGCTTGACGTTTCGCTGGTTGACCTACTAGCGTCTCACCGTCAGTGTAAGCAATAACCGATGCAGTAGTACGTTCGCCCTCTGCGTTTTCAATTACACGTGGTTTGTCGCCGTCTAATACAGCAACACATGAGTTAGTAGTACCTAAGTCAATACCAATGATTTTACCCATCTGGCTATCTCCGAATAAATTCTATTTTCGTTTGGTTATAACCCCAATGTGGGGGGAGGAGAATCGGGTTTCAACCCTTGCTCACAAACAAAAATAATCAATGTTTGCTTCTCTATGCCACATAGATAAGGGCGGCAAAATGCTTTTCAAGGGCAGAATTAAAAAAAAGCGTCTTTTTTCGAAATTTATGTGTTTCTTTCTGATTAGTTGGGAACTCGTCACACTGCTGTAGCGCAACAAAACGTCATTTCCCAGATAAATTTATTTATGTCCGACTCTTCCTAAATAAAAAACGAGCTCATAAGAGCTCGCTTCAATATTAGGGTTAAAATAAATTATTCAAGGTATTAGGCGTTCGCTTGAGCAGGCTCAGCATCAACACCTTCTTCTTTACCTATCTCACCTTCTGTTTTTGCAACAATGGTGTTCACTGCCGTGTCGCCGACAACGTTAGATGATGTACAGAACATATCATTTATACGGTCGACCGCTGCAATGATTGCTAAACCTTCAGGTGGTAAACCTAGTTGGTGAAGCAAAACGCCTACCATTACCACGCCGCCCCCAGGAACGCCGCCAGCACCAATAGATAACAGAAGAATAGTTAAGCCAAGTGTGAAGATGTCTGCGGTGTTAATTGGCTGGCCAAAAGCGTTCGCAACAAACATCGTTGCTAGAGCAATATAGATAGACACACCAGACATATTCATCGTTGCGCCCAGTGGTACACCGAAGCCAGCAACCGATTTAGAGACCTGAAGCTTTTCTGTCAGTGTGCGCATCGTTACCGGGATAGTCGCGTTTGAGCTCGCGGTAGATAGAGAGAAAAGAATCTGCTCACGAGTTGCACGTAGGAAAGTCTTTGGAGAAGTTCCTGTCGCAATACTCACTGCCATTGGGTAGAAGAAGAAGATCCAGAACACCAACATCGCAACCACCAAAGCCACGTAACCGGCAACGGACATTAATGTATTGGCGTTTAGCGTTGCACCTAGTTGAATCATTAGTGCGAATACACCATATGGTGCAAGACTCATCACTAATCCAACCAATTTCATCATGATTTCATTTGCCATTTTGAATGTGCGAATAGCTGGGCCACCACGAGAATCCAAAGCTTGAATTGCAAGCCCCGTCAAAATTGCCATAAAGATGATTTGCAGCATGTCACCGCTAGCAAACGCTTGTACAGGGTTGCTAGGAACAATGTTAACAACTAAAGAGAAAATGTCCGGCGTCTCTGTCGTTGTCAGCTGTACAGCCTCAGATACCGTTCCTGCTAGATTAGCGCCCGCTCCTGGCTGGAAGATCAAGCCGACAGTCAAAGCCGCCGTAATCGCAATGATGGTGTTAAGAATGTAAAGGGTAAAAGTTTTTCCACCAAGACGACCAAATGCACTGATGTCTTTCAAGTCAACAATGCCGCATACGATTGAAACGTAAACTAAAGGAACAACAAGCAATTTGATCAGTGAGACGAACATGCCGCCAACACCTTCTGCTGCTCCAAGTAGGTACGTATCAAAAATCGCAATACCGCTAAATAAGTACTGAATTGCTGTCCCCAGCACAAGGCCGGCAAACAAGCCTATAAAAATCTTACTAGAAAGCGATTTATCCATTATAAATCTCCGATATGTTGTGTTTACTATTTACATTTTTGTAGTTATATATGCTTACTTTTAAAGCATTAGTCGCAAATCATACACACCGAAGTTACAAAATAAAGTGATAATTTACATTTTTGTTAACGACATTGTTTTAGAAAAAATGACTATATTTACATTCCTATGCAGAACAAACATTCACACAACGAATGATTACAATCACTTATAGCCCTTTCCGTTAATAAACACGCAGCGAGATGAGAGAAAATCTCCTATAGGAAAATAATTAACCAATAGGAAAAAATATGAAGGGGATCAAATTTTCATTTATCGATATACAACGAAGTTCGATGCAGTCATTTATGTTTAAAACAAAAAAGCGCCCATCAAAAATGATGGGCGCTTTTATATTTAAAAAACAGGTAGTTAAAGTTACTTAGCAACCATTACCATTGCCGGACGAATCACACGGCCGTTTAGTTCGTAACCTTTTTGCATAACAAACATAACAGTGTTTGATTCATGATCAGGGCTCTCCTGAATCGACATCGCTTGATGGAACTCTGGATTGAATGCTTCACCTTCAGGGTTGATTGCTTTCAAGCCAAATTTCGCTACAACGTCTACAAACGTTTTATGTGTTAGTTCAACGCCTTCTAGGAACGGCTTCACAGTTTCATTCTCTGTATCTGCCGCTTGAATTGCACGCTCTAGGTTATCAATAACAGGAAGCAGCTCTTCTGCAAACTTGTTCAACGCAAACTTACGTGCTTTATCGATCTCTTGCTCAGTACGACGACGCATGTTTTCTACTTCAGCTTTAGAACGCAACACCGCATCTTGTTGCTCTTTTACTTTTGCCTCGCTAGACAATAGTGCCGCTTCTAGTTGAGCAATCTTAGCGTCTGTCTCATCACCAAGCTCTTCAAGCTCAGCTTCAACTTCTTGTGCTTCAGCTTCTACTTTTTCAGCCTCTTCGATGATTTGATCAAGCTCTTCTTCTGTAACTTTGTTTTCTTCGTTGCTCATGATATCTCCAGAATTCAACATAATGCCCTTAAAGCCATGCGCGTTTTTGCGGGCTTTAACCACATAAAAATTCGCATATTTAGGTGACTTGCCATTATTATGGGGATGAAGATTCCTGATTCAAGCCTCTTTAATGCGGAAATGCTATGAAAAATCCATGTAACGTGATCGCGATTATCGGAAAACCAAGAGATCAACAAGCAATTCAAACTCATAAAGAGTTGTACCAATGGTTGACCTCTGAGGGCTATAAAGTATTCATTGACGATCGCCTTGCCGCAATACTGGATGATATCCCACAGAGTCAGTTTGCTAGCTTAGTTGAACTAGGAAAAAATGCCGATCTAGCCATTGTGGTTGGTGGCGATGGCAACATGCTAGGTGCAGCAAGAATTTTATCCCGATTTGATGTACCAGTTATAGGCGTGAACCGTGGAAATCTGGGCTTCTTAACTGACTTGAACCCAGACGACTTCCAAGCGTCTCTGCAAGCGGTACTCGACGGTGAGTATATTGAAGAGGAGCGTTTTCTTTTAGAGGCGGAAGTACACCGCCACGGACAAATAAAGAGTCATAACGCTGCGCTAAACGAAGCCGTACTTCACCCAGGGCAAATTGCCCATATGATTGAATTTGAAGTGTACATAGATGAAAGCTTCGCCTTCTCTTTACGGGCCGACGGTTTGATTGTCTCCACTCCGACTGGCTCGACGGCATATTCACTTTCTGGCGGCGGCCCAATTCTTTCTCCTAGCTTGAATGCCATTTCACTCGTGCCAATGTTCCCGCATACATTGTCGAGTCGACCTTTGGTGGTTGATGGAAAACGTCGAATTAAATTGGTGGTATCACCAGAAAACCGTGGAACACAAGAAGTTAGCTGTGATGGACAAGTCTCACTTCCAGTTACCCCTGGCGACGAAATTCACATCTATCAAAGTCCAAATGTACTAAAGCTCATCCATCCAAAAGACTACAGCTACTATCACGTCTTACGGAATAAGCTTGGCTGGTCTAGTAAATTGTTCTAACACTTGTTACTCAGGGTAATAACTTCAATAAAAAAGCCAGCAGCTCAATTGCTACTGGCTTTTGGCTTTCTTAGACAAGAAATAGACACAAAGTAGTGAGGCGACACGATATTTGTCATCATTAAAGAGAAGCTTATAAATTTTGATCCTGTGGGCAAACTTTACACAAAAGATAGAAAAGCAAATTCAATGATCTATGTCCGGTGATATTCTCACCATGAATAGAGTATTAACTCTATTTCATACAATCAATAAAGGACATATTATGAAGAAAACCATCATTCTATCTGTTCTCAGTACATTAGCACTTATTGGCTGCCAATCAGAGGAAACGCAAGTCAACAGTGTGTCCAATGCAAAAGCGGAAGATATCACTAAGACGAAACGGGCCCTAGCTCAACAATTGAGTGAGAATTATGCTGCCATTGAACCCATGCTGAGAAGAGATATTACTCCGCAACAGACTAACGTGTCTGTATCAGCATTTGTTAAGCAAAACCCTAACTCAGAGTTCAGCCGCCAGCTTGTACAAGCTGACACTCAAATTCGTAGCTGGAAAGGTATTTCTGAATACTCTGATCAGTTGTTAGAAGTTCGCTTGGCAAATGAAGCCATGATAACAGCATGGCAAAGTGGCGAGGTCGAGCCATTATTTGCATTTGAACCAAGTGGTGATGATGAGAATTGGCAATACATCGAAGCATTTGATGTTTATGGCAACATCCATCAACTCGATGTTTACCAGCTCCCTGAGGTACCTGTACTTGTCGTTGATAACAATAGCTCTGCAGAGCTAAAAGCAGGCTTGCAAGCTATGCAAGCTGAGATGAAAAAACTCGGTCAACCAGCTTTAGTTCAACCATATATTGCTGATGAACAACGCCAAAATACACCGCTATTGTCAAGTAGCGCAGTGGGCGAAGCGGCTCCAATTCAAACCACGCAGTTGAAAAAGATCCGTCTAGCCGATGACAAAGAACCTTGGATCTCTGGCAAGGCAGAAATCTACGCTATCGTAACGGGCGTCAATCCAAGTCGTGATGAACCTACTCTCGATTTGGTGGAGCTTCCATACTTAGACTACGATAACCAAGATTACTATCCAAATCAGATCATTATTCACTGGTCTCGTTACCGCTGGGGTGCGGCAGACATTGTGCTCATGGAGCAAGATGACGGCACAGACTATAAACAATTAGCAAAACTCCTTGTTCAAGTTGCCGAAGAAGTATTGAAAGCGATTCCAGATCCAGAAGTTCAGGCTTACGCGATTATTCCGCAAATCACGAACAAGATCATCGACACTATCCCCGATGGTGTACTCACGAATGATGATGACTTCGTCGACGTTTACTACACTCTAATGCAAGACACTTCATACGTGGATCACCCAGGTGCAGGTGTGAATGCAGTCGTCACACTAGAACCACTAACGATTAACCCAACTCGTCCGTAACCTGTTCAATTTTAATGAGTCGTTGTAATCACATCGGCTCATTTTTCCCACTTCATCACAAAAAAACAGCCTACAAAGAAAATTTTCCTTACCTGACTTTACTGTATAAAGAAACAGTATATACTGTTCTCTTATACAGTATTGTTCAGTTATACAGGTAAATAAAATGCTGGCTCATCTAAGTGTTAATAATTTTGCGATTGTTAAGTCTTTACAACTCGAGCTTTCTAAGGGCATGACCACCATTACAGGTGAAACAGGCGCGGGTAAATCCATTGCTATCGATGCTTTAGGGCTCTGCTTAGGCGGACGAGCCGATGCCGGCATGGTGCGACAAGGTGAAGAGAAAACCGAAGTTAGCGCCGCTTTTTTATTGGACAACAACTTACATGCAACACGTTGGTTAGAAGATAACGATCTGCTAGATGGCAGTGAGTGTATTTTGCGTCGTATTATCACAAAAGAAGGCCGCTCAAGAGCCTTCATTAATGGCAGCCCTGTTCCACTATCACAACTCAAATCTCTAGGGCAACTACTTATCAATATCCATGGGCAGCACGCTCATCATCAATTGATGAAAAGTGAGCACCAAATGGCCATGCTCGACCAATATGCTGGGCATTTAAACCTACTAAAAAGCACACGAAGTGCTTACCAGCATTGGCGTCAGGCGGATAATAACCTCAAGCAGCTAAAAGAAAATAGCCAGCAAAACCAGGCGCAAAAACAGTTGCTTGAATACCAAATCAAAGAACTGAATGAGTTATCGCTAGGTGAAGAAGAATTTGCAGAGCTCGAGCAAGAGCATAAACGACTATCCAACAGTGGTGAACTCGCCACTACCTGTCAGCAAGCCATCGAACTTATTTACGAAGGTGAAGAAGTCAATGCGCTTGGTATTTTGCAATCGGCCAATCACTCCCTAATTCAATTAGCCGAATTAGATGAAAAGCTATCTGAGCTACCTAACATGCTGTCAGAAGCGATGATTCAACTTGAAGAAACGAAGAATGAATTACGCAGCTACTTAGATGGCATCGATGTTGATCCAGCTCGTATGGCTTATGTAGAAGAACGTTTTTCTAAAGTGATGTCTGTAGCTCGTAAACACCACGTAATGCCAGAAGAACTCTACCAGCATCATCAAGATCTTCTGGCCCAAGTAGAAGCGTTAGATTGCTCCGATGAACGTTTAGATGAACTTGCTCAAGAAGTAGAACACAAGTACCAAAGCTTTCTAACACAAGCAGAAAAACTGCACAAATCACGCAGCCGTTACGCAAAAGAACTGAACAAACTGATCACACAAAGCATGCACGAATTGAGCATGGAGAAAGCAGTATTCAGTATCGAAGTTAGCAATGACAACACGCACCCATCGCCGCTTGGCATGGACAGCGTGTGCTTCTTAGTATCGACCAACCCGGGACAACCATTGCAACCTATAGCAAAAGTTGCGTCAGGCGGTGAGCTATCACGTATCTCTCTAGCTATCCAAGTGATCACCGCTCAGAAAGTAGATACACCAAGTTTAATCTTCGATGAAGTGGACGTAGGTATTAGTGGCCCAACAGCTGCCGTAGTGGGCAAAATGCTACGCAAGCTTGGCGAATCTACTCAAGTATTGTGTGTCACTCACCTCCCTCAAGTTGCCGGATGCGGCCATCAACAAATGTTTGTTGCTAAGCAAACCAAAGCAGGCCAAACCGAAACCCAAATGCACGCATTAGATGAACAACAACGTGTGGCAGAATTAGCTCGCTTACTTGGTGGTAGTCAAATAACCGACTCAACGTTGGCAAACGCAAAAGAACTGCTTATCGCCGCTTAATAAATCGACAAGGGATGAGATATGGATATCAGAGCAATACACAAAACCAACTGCTTAGATCTCATCCCTATTTTTATTGAGTTAGAACATTACTACTTCAAAGAAAAAGCTTCATCAAAACACGATCTGGTCCATTATCTAAAGAGCCAAGTCTTCTCTGAACATTCTGGTGTTAATATCATTGCGGTTTACGATAATGATGACGTCGTAGGCTTTGCATCTTATACCGTCATGTTCCCTGCCCCAAAGCTCTCAGGGCAGATGTACTTAAAAGATCTGTTCGTATCTTCGAAGGTTCGAGGAAAAGGGGTTGGTCTCAAGTTAATGAAGTATCTGGCATCTTTGGCGATCAAGTGTGGATGCCAAAGGTTGGACTGGACAGCTGAAAGTAGTAACCCTACCGCAGGTCAGTTTTACCGCTCAATTGGTGCAACACTAATTCATGAAAAAGAGTATTATCGTTTTTCAGGTGATGCATTACGCGAATTCGCCAAAACCGACTAACGAGTCACTAGGCTTGGCTCACCGCTGAAAGCGTCCATCACCCTACTTCCGATTGAAATTTGCTCTTCGTCACCTAACTAATACGTCATGTGGTGACATTTACCGTCTAATATCGGTGAATAAATGCAACTCAACTCAAAATTCGTTGTCAGATTGTCTACCATCCGACGCATAGCTTTTTACATCTGCGTCGAGCTTGTTTATTATCAGCGCAGTATTTTAAAGGTTACTAAGAAATTATT
>NZ_JAWPOJ010000208.1:0-1364 GCF_033344235.1 Vibrio sp. Vb1554
TTCAAATGAGCAGTTTGCAGAACTTCTTGCGCAACATGCCAACGGGTGTGAACGCTACATGGAATTGCTTGAACACGAGCGTGTTAATCACACCATCAGTCATCATGTGTGGTTACCGTAATGCAAACTCTCATGCCAAAAATAGGGCGCATTGCCGCCAAAATGACATTGTGCGCACTGTGTGTCGCTCCGATGTTTTCTGTACAAGCGACAGAGCTCAATTGGCCAGAACAACCGTTTCGTTACTATGCCGATAATGATTCGTTGAAAGATCTGCTTAACAACTTTGGTGCCAACTACCGAGTATCGGTGTCGGTGAGCGACAAAGTGAATGACCGAGTGAGTGGTCGATTCACGCCAGAAGATCCAGCGGAGTTTCTCGACTACCTAGCGCAAGTTTATAACTTGATGTGGTACTTCGATGGCGCAGTACTGCACGTTTACAAAGCGACAGAAACGCGCTCCCGATTGCTGCAATTGGAACTGCTTACCGCGCGCGAGCTTCGCAGTACCTTGATTTCAACCGGTGTTTGGGATGCTCGTTATGGTTGGCGCGCTGCCGAAAATAAAGGGCTGGTTTATCTAGCTGGGCCGCCGCGTTACGTTGAGTTAGTAGTGCAAACCGCAGAAGCGTTAGAGAGCCGATTGCTGCAAAAGTCCAACTCGACGGATGAGCTATTTGTGGAACTCATTCCGCTTAAATATGCCTCGGCGACGGACAGAAGTATCTCGTATCGCGACCAAAGCATTACCGTTCCGGGGATTGCTTCGGTATTGAGCCGTGTGGTTGGCGGTGTTCAAACTCAAATTACGGATTCTGCGTCTGTACAAACATCGCCTGTAAACGGATTACCCGCAGAAGCAGCGAAACCTCGCGGCAAAACTGCGTCTGTGCACGGCGGTGCAACCGTAGAAGCGGAGCCGGGGCTGAATGCGATCATCGTTCGCGATACCCAAGCAAGACTGCCGTTATATCGCAAGCTGGTCGCTCAACTCGATCAGCCACAATCTCGTATCGAGGTTGCGTTATCTATTGTGGACATCAGCGCAAACGATTTACGTCAGCTCGGTGTGGATTGGCGTGCGGGTGTATCGGTTGGAAACAACCGCATTGTCGACATCAAAACAACCGGCGACGTTGATAACGGTGATGTCACATTGGGCAGTGGTCAGAGTTTCAAGTCCTTGTTGGATTCGACCAACTTGAACTACTTGTTGGCACAAATTCGTTTATTGGAATCGAAAGGCAGTGCGCAAGTCGTTTCCAGACCAACGCTGCTCACGCAAGAAAACGTCGAAGCGGTGCTAAACAACAGCAGCACGTTTTACGTCAAATTGGTTGGCAAAGAGACGGCGGCTTTGGA
>NZ_JAWPOJ010000209.1:0-1363 GCF_033344235.1 Vibrio sp. Vb1554
AAGGCTTGAGCGTGGATGAAGTAGAAGCTCAAACTGAGTTCAGCTTCCAAGACGCGATTTACTCGCTGTCACCGTACGAAAAGCTGAATTACGTTGAAGCCGTCGCGCGCAAATCGCTGCATCAAGCCGAAGCGTATTTATCGAATGCGTTTAATCGACAAAATGCCATTATGTACTTTCGCTCTTATACTGGGAGCAAGTTGATTTTAGAGCGCCCAATCAAAGCGTTAGAAGGTGTGAAGGCCACATTCGATGTCGATTGGTGCAAGAGCAACTACTCTTGCGTTCTGGCTGCGTGGAAAGAACAACTGACTGATCGCGTGTTGTTTTCTCTGCCGTTTAAAACCACCTACTCGGATGACATGGCAATAAGCATCATGAGCCCGGTTTATTTCCAAGGTGAGTTAGTCGGCGAGTTTTCAGAACAGCTCTATCTTTCATCACTTTATAACGAAGGGAAAGCCGTCGACGTACAGATCTCCAATGGTAACAAACAAATGGTGATCTATTTTTCAGGTTATCCGTGGCCATCGTTCGCGTACACACAATCTTTTGTGGCAGACAACAACAACTTGATTGTCTACATGTACCCGTTCAGTAAAGTGATGGTGGATTACAGCTTTCTGTTTGTTATTTTCTTTTTGGCAACCTTGGCGTATTACAACAAAGCGCATGAATCCAAAGAGAGCAAACTTCGTCTGGCGACGGCACTGACGAATGTGACAAAAGACGATTTAACCGGGTTACTTAACCGCAGAGTCTTTAAAGATAGCGAATTCAAACGCCGCTTGAAAACGGCCCCTTATTCCGTCATTGCCATTGATGGCGACAGGATCAAGCGAATCAATGATCGCTATGGTCATCACGTTGGGGACGAGGTTATCGAGATCATTGCCGATGCGATGCGAAAAGTGTTCAGAACCAGCGATTATCTCGTCCGAACTGGGGGCGATGAGTTTATCGCAATCTTGCCGGGGTGCAGCATCAGTCAGTCTTCGATGTTGGCGAAAAAGTTACGTAGCGTTGTCAAAGACAACCGACTTAAAACGTTAGACATTGAAGTCAGCGTAAGCACTGGCGTTGCGGCAAACGAATCACACGAATCACTGCAAGATGTTATCGTTCGAGCGGATGAAGATCTCTATGAGATGAAAAAACGCAGACAACAATCACAGTAAGTAATAGTTTTATTGATAAAAATGCCAAGTGATTGGACATAACCATGACATAACTGTTTGATTAATTTGACCAAACAGAATGAGTGGTCTTTTATATTAGAGCAGCCAGCAAACAATGGCTGCTCTAATTATTTTCTGACCTTACATCTGGTGTCGCGTGTGAACAAAGATCTCGACTTAAACCT
>NZ_JAWPOJ010000210.1:0-1358 GCF_033344235.1 Vibrio sp. Vb1554
TGCCATTGAGCATTGCCTGTTAGACATTCAAATTTCCAAACAAAAATAGCCTCATTGTCGAGGCTATTTTTGTTTCTACGGAAGATAAAAATGGGCAACTTTAATCGAGTGATTTCTTAAACCTTAGTGACGCGACGACCAATCCAAATACGGTAAACCCGAGCAACCAAAGGGTATCTCGCCATAAGTCCATCAGATCCGCTCCTCGCAACACTATGCCTCTAATCATGCGCATAAAGTGAGTGGCGGGCAGGGCTTCTGAAATCCACTGTGCTGCGACTGGCATGCCCTCGTAAGGGAACATAAATCCAGAAAGCAGAATCGAAGGCAGAAGAATGAACACTGTCATTTGCATCGCTTGAAGCTGTGTTGTGGCGATGGTGGATATGACCAATCCTAAAGTTAAGCTGGCGGCGATAAACAACAAGGTTCCAAACAGAATTTGGCTGATTGCACCGTTAATCGGTACGCCGAAAATCCAATGTCCCAACCCTAGAATGATGAAAACCTGAATTAAGCCGACAAAGATATACGGCACGATTTTCGCCACCATTAGCTCTATCGAGTGGATGGGCGTGGTGATCAATAGCTCCAAATTTCCCCGTTCACGTTCTCGTACAATCGCGGCACTGGTGAACAAAATCATCGTCATGGTGAGAATCACACCGAGTAAGCCGGGTACGATGTTGACCGCAGAACGCCGACTTGGGTTGTAGTAGAGTGCGACTTCGAATGTTTTGCTTGGCGCTGGGCGAATCTCGAAATCAAAATCGGTCAATGGCATGGTTTGCAACGACAATATTGCCGAGCTGATCATGGTATCTGACCCATCCACAATCCATTGCCCAAGCTCTCGACCTTGCATCATGCGTTGTGTGAGATCGCTTGGCAAAATCAGCACGGCGCGCACAATACCATCTTGAATCGCTTGTTCAGCCTCTTGCGCGGTGGCATAGGTTTCTTTGATATCCACCACTTGAGTGACTTTTACGGACTGGGTAATGATCCGCCCGGCGGTACTGCCACTTTGATCGACAACACCTACCGGAATGTTGCGAATGTCCGTATTGATTGCGAAACCGAACAGCAAAAGCTGGATAAGTGGGATCATCACCACCATGCCAAAGGTGATGCGATCACGCGATAACTGACGCAGCTCTTTAACCACAATCGCTTTCATGCGAAACAGCGCGTTCATTGGCGACCCTCCCCTGTGACCGAAACAAACACATCTTCCAAACTGGGTCGAGCCAGGTTCATTTCCGCTTGTTGCAGATGAGGAAATTGGCTTTTCAACCACGCAATTGGATCGGGTACGCTCTGGTCAATCAGCACCCGCAAACGAATACCGATCTGAG
>NZ_JAWPOJ010000211.1:0-1351 GCF_033344235.1 Vibrio sp. Vb1554
CAGACACATTAACGAAAACATTGGGTGCGAAATTTTTTGTTCAACCCGGAAGTTTTACCAATGGTACAGAAGCGATCAAACAGATCATTTTCGCCAACACTGGCATCGATATCCGTAACGCACGCTTGGAAGATGGATCGGGCCTTTCAAGAAACAACCGCATTTCTGCGACCAAAATGGCAGAAATCCTACGTTATATTTGGAAAAACGAAAAAACACTGAAGCTGATTGCCATCATGCCTAAATCAGGCGAATCGGGTACGCTGCAATACCGCCAAAGCATGCGGAATGCCCCAATCAAAGGTCAACTGATTGCCAAGAGTGGTTCATTGTACGGAACCTACAACATGGCGGGTTATGGTTTAGATAAAAATGGCCAGCCGAATACTATTTTCGTCCAGTTTGTCTCAGACTACTTTCCAGAAAAAAGGGACGATAACAAACCTGTCATCGCCCCTATTACGCATTTTGAGCAGTTATTTTACCGTGACATCGTGAATTTTAGTCAGGCAATACCTAAGAAGTAATTCACCACAGTAAAGTAAATCCACATACCTGATATATCAACGATTGATGCAAGCACAGGGCTCACCAATACGGCTGGGTCTAGCTTGCAAGCACGGGCAATTATTGGCAACAAACCGCCAAGCGTTGTGGAAATTGAGACTTGAATAAACAAAGCAACGGCGATTGCAAGTGCGATGTCTGTCAGTTCAAAGCCCCCCGTAGATTGGCCGGCACTAAAAAGCATAATGCGTCCAACCATAACTATTGCGATCGCTAATGCGAGACACAGCGCTACGCGACTTTCTTTCCAAAGTACTGCTAACCACTGACGCTTTTTAAGCTCACCTGTGGCCAATGCACGAATGACCAATGTGGCCGCTTGAGTACCCGTATTACCACCAGCCGCCGCAATCACCGGCATGTACACTGCAAGTAAAACCAGTTGGCTCAATGTATCTTCATACTGAGCAATAATCAGCCCAGAAACGATCCCCAATAAAGCGAGTGCAATAATCCAGCCGATTCGCTGCTTTACATGCTCTAGTACGCCTGTTGATAAGTAACCGTCAGGAGTATCAACTTCCGACACATGCAAACCCAATTGGTGCGCATAGTGACGCGCACGCTTATCATGACCCGCATGCTCAAGTTGAGACATCAAACTGTTCACATACCCTACAGAACAGTGCTTCAAAATCCCCACCGCTTCATCTATTGGCATGATGGTGAGCAAATGAAGTTGCTGCTCTTGATCGTATTTCAAAAACGCATTGCGAGCTGCACCAATTTCTACTTCAGAAAAGTTTGGTGTTGTTTCAATAAAAGTGTTGTTCATTACCGTCAT
>NZ_JAWPOJ010000212.1:0-1351 GCF_033344235.1 Vibrio sp. Vb1554
GTCACGAGCTGCCACGGCTAAGTAAGTGGTTTGGTCGATTTCTTCTGGCGCACCTTGTACAACGATTTGGCCTTGGTTGAGCACCTGAAGACCATTGGCGTTTTCTAACCAGATCCGAGTGGTGAGCAGGTCACCATCGGGGTCTTCAAACAATTGGTTCAGACTTAACGAATTGCTGATCGGCTTGTTCTGCGTTAGCTCCCAACCATAAATGATGGTTTGCAGTTGCTGTTCGACCGATAGATTGATGATGGGTTTGCTGTTGTTCGCCGCATCAACCTTGGGTTGTGGTGTCACAGTCGTCAGATCGTAAGGGTAGTAACCATCAAACGTATCGAAAGGGTTCTCGGCGACGTTTTGTTGATCGAATGGGGTGGCATTAAGCACAGCATCTAAATCGAGAGAGCTCGAGCCATCCAACGCCGATGTTGTGAGCGCCTGCTTCACCTCAATTAACGACGTACGTTCACCATAGTGATGTTGGCTTTTTCTTTTATCGACAGGAGCGCTGTTTAAAGAGCTGGCCGCAGACGCCATGCTGCTCTCGTCACTTAACAAGTAAACACCCAATAAACCGGCGCCGATCGCGCCGATAATCCACAGTTTCTTGGTCATGATTTATGCGTGTGCCATTCTTGATTGCAGCCAGCTGCGTGAGAACTTGAGGTCTTTTTCGATTAGGCTTGCGCTGCACTCTAGCAGTTCGCTGATCTCCTGGTTCTTCATGCCCATCAGGTATTTGAGTTTTAATG
Organism: Vibrio sp. Vb1554; assembly: GCF_033344235.1. NCBI lineage: Bacteria > Pseudomonadati > Pseudomonadota > Gammaproteobacteria > Vibrionales > Vibrionaceae > Vibrio > Vibrio sp. Vb1554. The sequence continues at coordinate 753 of NZ_JAWPOJ010000212.1, forward strand.
CGCTCGATTGACGTGGGTAGCGTGTGCTAAAGCTATCTAAGGCTTTGTCCATGATGATCAACTGCTCAAAGCGGTCTTCTTCGTCCTTCATCAATGTGATGTGTTGGCGTTTTTGCGCTTGGTGTGAGCGAGCGTTGTCGATCAATATTTGGCGCATGACTTTAGCTGCCATTAAGAAAAAATCACGCTTGGTGGCGATTTCACTCATGTCGCAGTTTGACATCTTTAGGTAAGCATCATGAATCAATGCGGTGGTGCTGTTGACGCTGTCTGCCAATACCATGTTGTCGGTGCCGTATTTTTCGGCGTTGCGCTCACGTTCTTGTTGGGCGATTTTACGCAGTTGCAAATAGGCGAATTGGTACAGCTCGCTTTCGGCTTGTTTATTACCAGACTGCCACTGCTGAATAATGTGGGTTAGGGCTGAAGTCGTTGCCATGGTTATACCTCCTCGCTCACTTTGACAAATTCAGAAATCGTATGCGTTTCAATATGATCAGAACCATCTCGGTTACGACTAACGTTCTGTTGGTAGCGATACAAAATGCCTTGCTCCCAGTTGGCTCCCGCCGGTAAGTATTCCCAAGTGGTGTAGTTGA
>NZ_JAWPOJ010000213.1:0-1351 GCF_033344235.1 Vibrio sp. Vb1554
CGTTGAGTTAAATGGGTCGGTAATTTCTTCGAGTTCAAGCTGTGATATCGATTCAGAATCGACCGGTTTACCGTCATTTGCAGAAGACACATTGCGCGCCGAATCGAAGGCCACTTCGCGCATTGAAGGGCTCAACTGCTGAATCAGCATATTAGCGATGCCAGAGCTTTGCTTTTTCGCCAACTCCATCGCCAACTGGCCATCGTACATGTCGCGAAAAACGCCTTGTTGCTTGCTTGAAAATGGGCTGTCTTTGTCCGCTAACACGTCGCTGCTACTGCGCATTTGACGCAGCACCAGTTGTAAGAACATAGCTTCAAACTGACCCGCCACCATTTCGAGCGCGCCTTCTTGATCACGACTGTGCTTGATGTTCGCCAACGCACTGTTGTCGTGATAAAGCATTGAGTTCAATTGAGCTTGATCGCTGCTACCGTCTAGTTTCATCGTTCACTCCTTAAATCACGACCAGTTCAGCATTCAACGCGCCCGCTTCATTTAGTGCCTGAAGAATCGACATCAAATCGGTTGGGGTTGCGCCTAAGCTGTTGACCGCATCGACAATGGTATTGAGCTCTGTGCCCGGAGGCCAAATCACCATTTGAGCGAGCTCTTCGTTTACATCAATATCCGTTTGATTCACGACTTTTGTCTCACCATCAGCAAACGCATTCGGTTGGCTGACTTTTTCTGATTCTGAAATTCGCACCGTCAAGTTGCCGTGGCTTACTGCCGCTTCGCCAACTTTGACATTCTTGCCAATCACCACAGTGCCAGTACGGGAGTTGAAGACGATACGTGCAGGCTTGCGCCCCTCCACGACATTCATCTCTTCCAGCATCGACATCATGATCACGCGTTGTTGCGTGTCTTTCGGCGCTCGCATATCCACGCGTGCTTTGTTGATGGCAACAGCCACGTTCGGACCAAACGTATTGTTGATCTCACGTGCGATGTTTTTTGCAGTGGTGAAACTTGGTTTGCGCAAGTTCAGCGTGATTTCATCGCGCTGGTTGAAGTCTGTTTTGATTTCGCGCTCTAGCGTTGCACCATTCGGCACACGACCCGCTGTTGGCGTATTCACTTCGACTTTCGAACCACTTTTACCTTCGGCAGATAAACCGCCCACAACTACGCTACCTTGCGCGATGGCGTACACTTCACCATCGATACCGCGTAGCGGCGTAAGAAGCAGCGTACCGCCGCGCAAGCTTTTCGCATCACCAATGGATGACACGACCACATCTAAGGTTTGGCCCGGCCCTGCCATAGGGTCTACCGATGCCGTCACGCTTACCGATGCTACGTTACGCAGTTTAGGGTCCATGCTGTCATCAATCTGAACGCCAAA
>NZ_JAWPOJ010000214.1:0-1349 GCF_033344235.1 Vibrio sp. Vb1554
GTAGTCGAAACCTAGCAGCAACACGATGGAGCGACCTTTGATGTCTTGCATGGTATTGAATTTAAAAGGCGCATCACTGCTGGATACCAACACGTGTTTTACAGTGTAAATAGGCTCTTTAGATAAGTTTTCTGATTGAACTCGGCCCCAATCAGGGCTGCCGTATGTCAGCCAGTTTTCTTCCCCACCCGCTTCTAACACTGAAATCATGCGCTTAAACGGATAGGTGTGAAAATTCACCTTATAATCTGAGTTGGCAAAAATCGCGTTCACAATATCCGTCACGATCCCGGCATGTTGTTGTCCTTGTTGTTCGATTTGAAATGGCCTTGCTTGGTCGGCGATAACGTAATAATTCACCTCTTCAGCGGCGGTCGCAGCACTGACAGCCATACAACTAAAAGCCAATACACGTAGAAGTCCTTTCATCCTATCCTCGATTATTATTTGCTCACGACTATATTTAGAGTAGCGCAAGATTATCGGAGTGATTTCATATGGATGTAAAAGAGCGAACTCAACGCCGGTTTAGTATCGGTAACCAGCTTATGCTGGCGGTTTTAACGTTGAGTTTGATCTTTACGTTAGTCATTTCTGCTATCAGTTTATACCGTGATTTTCAAGAAGAGTTGTCCCATCTCGACACCGACTTAAAACAAGTGGAGTCGAGCTACCTCTCCAGCTTTTCAGCCAGTTTGTGGGTTGAAGACCGTGAGCTGTTACTCACCCAAGCGCTGGGAGCGATGCGTTTGCCATCGGTGGATTACCTACGCATTGCTACCAAAGACGAAGTTATCATCGAGCTCGGAACAGAAATCACGCAAGATGTGGTTGAGAGGCGTTGGCCGATGCAGTTTAGTGTGGGGGAAAAAACGTTTGAGCTCGCAGAGCTGACTGTGCAGTCTGATCTTAGCGCCGTCTATCAAGATTTATGGCAACAGTTCTTTTTTCTGCTCACGACAGAAGCGATAAAAATTTTGCTGTTGATGGTTGGGGTGTTGTGGGTTGCCTTCCGTTTATTGGTGAATCCTTTGCAGTTGCTTTCCGGTGCGGTGAGTGATTTTAGCGGCGGTAATGCGCCGAGTACGGTCACGCTGCCCAAACGTTGGTGTTTTGATGAAGTCAGCTTGTTGGCGCAAAAATACAATCGAAGCGTGCAAAAAGTGCGTGAGCATCAAGCCGAGTTAGAAGCCGAGCGAGATAAGGCGGAAGTCGCCAATCGCAAGAAAAGTGAGTTTCTCGCGACCATGAGCCACGAGATCCGCACCCCTATGAATGGCATTATTGGTGTGGCGTCGCTGCTTAGGGATACTAAGCTCGATCCGCAGCAAAAAGAATTTGTGGAGATC
>NZ_JAWPOJ010000215.1:0-1343 GCF_033344235.1 Vibrio sp. Vb1554
TGCACCGTGGTGGTTCGATTTGTGGTTGTTACGGTCGAACAGTACCAAATCACCTTCAGTTACTAGCGCGTTACACACCACTTTGTTTGAAGCAGAAGTACCGTTGAGTACGAAGTAAGTTTTGTCCGCGTTAAATACTTTTGCAGCGTGCGCTTGCGCTTGGTGTGCAGAACCTTCGTGAATCAGCAAGTCACCTAAATCCACGTCCGCGTTACACAAGTCACTACGGAACAGGTTTTCGCCGAAGAAATCGTAGAATTGTTTACCAGCTGGGTGTTTTTTGAAGAACTGACCACCTTGGTGTCCCGGACAGTCAAACGCTGAGTTACCCATCTCAACATAGTGCGTTAATTGCTTGAAGAAAGGAGGAAGCAGACGACATTCGTACTTGGTTACTGCTTCGTTGATTTGACGACAGTAGTACTCAATAGATTGTCTTTCTAAATCGATAACGCCAGTTAGCCAAACGTAATCTTCTGCCGAAACTGGGTTTTCATCCGTTACTAAGAAAACTGGAATACCGTAACCCGTTTCAGAAATCATTTTATGCAGACCTGCTTTAATGTCTGCTGAAGTAATAATAGCCGCACCAACGTCGGTTAATTCAACTTGCTCTAAAGGTTGTAAATGACGATTAAATTGTTCATCTAAAGATTCAGCTAATAAACTGAAGTCTTCTGGCATGTAATTACTAACACCTATAATTAAACGTTTCATTTGTAATATCTCTTTTTTGTTCTTTAAAATTGACAGGTACAGATATTACAAACGAAAACGATATTTAAAATTCAAAAAACAAATTTCGTGATTAAATTTTCATATTTAAAAGTCTTATTTTCTCGAATTAAAATTTCGCGATCTTCATCACTTTCCAATTGATAGCCCAATGATATTGAAACCAGGCTTAAAAGGAAAAATAATTAAAAATTGTGTGACCACAGCCATTGTTGTTAGAAATAAAATATCAAGAAAATAAATTTTTGAGATTTCTATCACTATATAATTAGTAGGACTATATTATTAGGGATAATAAATATTTTAATTTTAACTAAATTTAAACACATAATAAAAAAGCCATCAACACATGTATTGATGGCTTTTTACTTTAGGTGCAAAGGAAACACAATTCAATTAAATAAATGACTATCTAGCTTTACGCCATTGTTGGACCACTGTTGATAGCGTTTTACCGCGATACCAGACGAGTACATGGTATGGTTAGCATCCATGCACTCGACAAAGTACAGCCGGATCATTCCTGCCATAACGTGCAGTCTACGGCTATCGCAACGCTTACAGGACAAGCGTTGCACCTTAGAGTTCACCTCTATGCGTCGGGCAAA
>NZ_JAWPOJ010000216.1:0-1341 GCF_033344235.1 Vibrio sp. Vb1554
CACTTTCCAAGCATCGTATCCATCTTTAATGGCTTGGGAGTTGGTGTGAGGAAGCAGTTCCGTCTCTACTGCGCCCGGTGCAATAGTCGTAACACGCACATGTGATGCGGCCACTTCTTCGCGCACATTTTCTGAAATTGCATGAACTGCGAACTTCGTACCACAATATGCCGCGTGGTCAGGGAACGTCTTTTTACCTGCAATAGAGCTGATGTTGATTATTGTGCCACTATTGCGCGCTTTCATTGATGCAAGTACGGAGTGCATACCATTAAGCAAACCAAGCACGTTAACGTCGAACATACGCTTCCATTCAGCGGCGTCCTGCGTGTCGATCTGACCAAGCAACATTACACCCGCATTGTTGACTAGCACGTCAGCTGGACCAAATTGAGCTTCTGCTTTTTCAATCGCTGTTATCAAACTCGCTTGGTCAGTGACATCGACTTTTTCACATAAGGTGTTTGGTAAATTGAGTGCTTCTAAACGTTCTACTCGACGAGCCACAAGAAGGAGAGGGTGGCCTTCTTCACTAAAACGACGTGCGATAGCTTCACCAATACCTGAACTTGCACCAGTAATAACAACCAGTTTTTTCATTTGTTACTTCCTCAGTTTTCGTTGAAAGCAGCGGTCTGCTGCGATGAACTCATACTAAGGAAATAACTTTTGTTGATATATATCACTTTAGGTAAAACACTGTTGTTCACTGGCAACAATAATTGCTACTTGAGTTTGTTTTATTGGTAGGAAAAAGGCGCAACTCGTGCGCCTTAAGTGAAAAGAATGTATTGTTACTACGGTGAAATCCGCACTAATCAACCCATCAAAGTTACCACTTATTCAACGGTGCAAACAACGCTGTTGTCGCTACCAAAGCCATTTGGAACGTAAGCATCTGCTTGAGGATCGTTCTCCCATTCAACTTCATCGAGGAGATAACGAAATTGGATGTGTTGCTCTTTGGGTAGACGTGTTTTGAACTTAAATTGGCCGCTTTTTTTCACCAGTTTCATTGGCTCTGGTTGCCAGTCATTAAAATCTCCAGCGATTTTAATGGATTCCCATTGGTTTTTATCGAGTTCAAAAGTGACTTCAACTTCATCTTTAGTTTTGAAAAATCTCTTTTTAAGCATGAATCTTTCCTTGTTAGTACAAAAACTGCTCTAACTATTACTCGTGTTTCATAAGTATTTCAAGCGTTATCGGATTCATGCTGGTATAGCTCGTTAAATAACCGTGTACTCTTCGTGCTTCAAACTTGTATGAATATGATCTTTCTGTATGATGAAAATCAGTGTGTTGTGGAGAAATTGATATGTTGAAGTTGAATCGTACATT
>NZ_JAWPOJ010000217.1:0-1339 GCF_033344235.1 Vibrio sp. Vb1554
GATGAAACCGTATTACATCAACTAGCGGCGGAAGCGAAAACGATTTTTGCTTCAAACCCTGATGCAAAATACATTCGCGATGATTGGCGCCAAGAAAGCAAAGTGCTCAAGCCGATTCTAAACCAAGACAAAATGCGTCAAGCAGGAATTAACCGCGCCGATGTCGCTTTCGCGCTAAAACGTGCATCAGACGGCATGCCGCTCGGACAAATGAACCTGAATGATGAGTTGATTCCAATTCAGTTACGTGGCACATCGCAAAACATGGCGTCACTAGAAACGCTACCTGTGCGCTCTCTACTTGGCTTTAACAGCGTTCCGCTTGGTCAAGTGGTGGATGGATTCGAACTGGTCACCGAAGAGAGCATGATTTGGCGACGAGACCGCGTGAAAACCATCACGGTTCAAGCGGGTGTGAGCCGAGACTCCACACCAGCGAACGTAAGAAATGCCATTAAAGATCAGGTTGAAGCTATCCAACTTCCGGCGGGTTACAGCATGGAATGGGGCGGCGAATATTACGATGAAGACAAAGCGGTCACCGACATCATGAAGCAGCAACCAAAAGCAATGCTGATCATGGTGATCATCCTAGTCGCGATGTTCAACGGCTTTAAGCAGCCAATCATCATCCTCGCAACGCTACCACTGGCAGCATCAGGGGCTGTGTTTGCTCTGCTTGGATTCGATAAACCATTTGGCTTTATGGCGCTGATCGGAGCTATCACACTGACCGGGATGATCATCAAAAATGGCATCGTACTAATGGATCAAATTGAGCTCGAACGCACAAATGGCAAGAGCTTGTCTGACGCGATCAAAGAAGCCACGGTCAACCGTACTATGGCCATTTCTATGGGTGCGTTAACGACCGCGCTCGGCATGATCCCGCTGCTGTCAGATCTGCTGTTTGACCAAATGGCGGCAACCATCATCGGAGGCTTGGCAGCCGCAACCATATTGTCACTGTTTGTCATGCCTGCGCTGTATCGCCTTGCTTACAAAGAAAAAGCACCATCCACACAAACCAACGCTGAGCTAGAGGAGGCGTCATCGTGAAAAAATTCATTCTAACGCCTGTCGTTCTAGCCCTAAGTTTAGCAGGTTGTGCAGTGGGCCCCGACTACCAAGCACCGACCACCAGCATGGCAGAAACCTACTTGAACGCCGAAAATGCAGGGTTGAGTACCGATTCACAACACGTTGAGTTTTGGTGGACTAAGTTTCACGATCCGGTGTTGAATCAAATGGTTCAAGACATGCAGAGCCAAAACATTCCGCTGAAAGTGGCGGCCGAGCGGGTGAAAATGGCCAACAACTATAAAACCATGGTGGAGTC
>NZ_JAWPOJ010000021.1:0-94129 GCF_033344235.1 Vibrio sp. Vb1554
TGCGCGCAGAGTATATCACATTCTGTCAATACTGATACCCTTGCGTGCGGATGGAAGAAAAAAAATTTTAACGTGAAATTTCCGTCCCCAAAGCATAGTCAAACACAGCAATTTATGTACTTTATTCGCATTTTATTGAGGACGGATAGAACAGTTTGTGATTGCACAAATACCATTCTTATGAGCATTACAGCTCGTCAAAAGCCTCTATCGCTTCCGACAATTTCTTAACGCCGTGAATTTGCATGCCAGGGATGCCACCTTTCGGCATGTTGGCTGCTGGCACGATGGCTTTCTTGAAACCATGTTTGAACGCTTCATTCAAACGCTCTTGCCCACTTGGCACTGGACGGATTTCGCCCGCAAGCCCTACCTCACCAAAAATCACCACATCTTTAGGGAGTGGACGGTCACGAAAACTCGATAAAAGCGCCATAACTAAAGCAAGATCAGCGCTTGTCTCCGTCACCTTAACACCGCCAACCACATTAACAAAGACATCTTGGTCTGCCATTTGTAAGCCACCATGCTTATGCAACACAGCGAGCAAAAGTGATAGGCGGTTCTGCTCCAAGCCGACCGCAACACGACGAGGGTTGGCTAACTGCGAGTAATCCACCAGCGCTTGAATCTCTACTAGTAGAGGGCGCGTGCCTTCCCAAACAACCATGACGGAAGAGCCTGATGTTTCTTCTTCACCACGAGAAAGGAAGATCGCTGATGGGTTACTCACTTCTTTCAATCCTTGGCCTGTCATTGCAAAGACACCAAGCTCATTCACAGCGCCAAAACGGTTTTTATGACTACGCAAAGTGCGGAATCGGCTATCCGTTCCACCATCGAGTAGTACCGAACAGTCGATAATGTGTTCAAGAACTTTGGGGCCCGCAAGGGTACCATCTTTTGTTACGTGACCAACAATAAATACCGCAACATTATTCTGTTTTGCGTATCGTGTCAGAGCCGTCGCAGATTCACGTACCTGAGCAACACTGCCAGGCGACGATTGAACATCAGAAACGTGCATCACCTGAATCGAGTCTATTACCATTATACGAGGCTGCTCTTTTTCGGCGATTTGGCAAATTTTGTCGACGTTCGTTTCCGATAGCATTTTTAAATGATCTTTCGGCAAGCCCAATCGGGAAGCACGCATTGCCACCTGCTGTAACGACTCTTCACCGGTTACGTAAAGCGTTGGCATTTGCGCAGATAAACTACACATGGTTTGCAACAGAAGTGTTGATTTACCTGCACCAGGGTTACCACCAATCAAAATTGCGGCACCTGGCACAACCCCACCACCCAACACACGGTCAAGCTCTTTAAACCCACTGGTGAAGCGAGGTACTTCTTGCAGATCAATTTCGGATAGCGTTTGAACCGTAGCTTCTGTTGCGGAACCAGCGTAGCCGCTTAAGCGTTCATTGCGAGCAACGGTTGGCGATGCAGCGATACGTACTTCTGTTATCGTATTCCATGCACCACATGCGTTACACTGCCCCTGCCAACGGGGAAAGTCCGCGCCACAATCATTACAAACATACGCTCGTTTTGCTTTCGCCATGATGCCTCAATTTTTTCTACAAATGTGACTAAGCACAGCCAAGTCAGACCTGAACTGAAATGAACTATTGATATACTTAAGTATTACTTCGCTTAGCCGATACAATTTAAAGTAACGACATACTCTAACAGAAATAATGCAGCAATCTGAAATTCTCTCGCTCGCAGAACGACTCATTCCCGTTTACGGTACGAATGACTTTGACTTTGTCCTTGGCCAACTGACCGAGGAAGAGCCGCCTTCGGCCAAAATTTTGGTTAAAATGGAACTTAACCGCTTAATGGCTCCATGCAAAAAAAGCATTGATTTGCGAGGTCGCGTTCAAGGCGAATGTCGCGAGTATATTTTGGATGGTATTCCACATTGGTTGGATGATGTTGCTTTCAACGCTTACCATAAAAACATCAAAAAGTTTGGCTGCTACACGGAAGGAATGTGGGAAGCATTGGTCAACACGCGAAATAACTTTCGCGTAATGAGCAAGCGCCTTACTCAGCAAAAAACGCAATCGTTAACGGATCCTAAAAGCCCGTTCTTAGCAGAACCCGTTCACCTAGGCTACGATTTAAAGCGCCAAGAAAAACGCTTGAAAGTCCAATCTCAAGTTGAAATTTGCCGTTCTAAAGGACAGCTTCTTCATGGATTAAGCATTGATTTATCTAGCTCTGGCGCAAAGTTCAAAGTCCCTAGCGCATTTAAATATAACCTTGGGGAAATTATTCAGGTCACGTTTACTGAATTTGCCAGCAAATCTAACGTTGCAGGTATAGAGAAACCGCTTGCATACCGCATACTCGCGGTTGATGACTGTTACGAAAATGACTCAGTTCGATACCTCAGAACCATACGCTTAACTGATACCAATGTCGTCACCAAAGTGATAGATGAAGCGCTCAACAGTGCTGCTAAAAGGGCTCGTCACGACAATCAAGACAAGATTATTCGAGCTCGAACTCGCGGTTATGAGCACATCGCACTAAAGCACACCAGCAGCTTGCCTCTATTCTTTGATGGTAGTGACCTAAAATTAGCAATGTTAACGCCAAACAATCAAAAGCTTTGGCAATACTGGCACGATGAGAGAAACCAGCAAATGTTTGGTTCCTTATTCAACGAGCAACGCATCGCGTCACTCATTAAGCCTGGTGTTAAAGGAACAACCAATGTCCTTTATTCATTTACTCACGAGCACGAGAATCGAACCTATTTCTATTCGATGTTTCGCCCAGAAGCAACTCGCGAACAGCGCCAGCTATTTTGGCATTTAGGTGGCAAACGAGAGAGTTGGCGCGCCTTTAGAATTTCAATCTTTGAACTATCAGAGCAAGAACAGGAAGACCTAGCAGCATTCTCTCCAGAGTTGGCAGAAACGTCTCAATCACTGACTCATATTGGTATTTTGCAAGAAATTGCTGACGAAAAATCAGGGCAGGATTACCTGCTAACTGAAAAGCCGCGCTTACCCGCTAATACGTTAAACGCGTTTCGTCATCCGAGAAGAGTTATCGGCAATCCAAAGGGCATTTATTTTGATGCAAAGTCTCGTCGTAAAGAGCCTCGTTATCGTTTTAAAACACCTTTAGAGTTGTACTCAGGACAAACTAAAACAGGCGGCTGTACTGTTGACCTTTCCAAACGAGGACTCGGAATTAGGCTAAGTGAGCCCACGATGTTACGTTCTGGGCAAGAGGTAAGAATCAACTTTCGAGAATTACAACTCTACGATAAAAAATTGCCGTTAATGTCGGTGCCATATCGAGTAATTCGTGTAAGCCCAGATGGTTGTAGCGTGCAGCTAGTTATTGATGAAAGCAGCCAAACCATGAAGGTAATCGCTTTTTTCAACAGTATTATCGAGCACAATCAAGACAAGCTAATCCCGCAAAAAGAGACGCTACCAAGTAATGCTCTACTTGAAAGGCTGCACTGCATGTTGCTCTCGCGTACGCTGAGCACGCCCATTTTTATCAGTAAGAGTACGTCATCTTCAATAAAAACCCCCGTTATCGGGGTGAACTTGCCGCTACCTAAACACATTGAGCTTTTTGCCCGTCTTGGGCATGACCAACTGTTGTCACTTGAACCTATCTTTAAAGGCCGGACAAGCACATTAATCGCAGAGCCAATAAAACGTGTAGAAGGTGCTCAAGCCAGACATCAGGATATCTACATAAGCGCCGCAAAAGTAGGCAATAAAATTACAGGTATTGAGTCAAAGCTTCATCAAGAGTTCAACAGCGTAAAAGAGCGGATTCAATTTATAAAGAAAGCGCGAATGATGGGTGACTTTTACGTGCTTCGCCTTTCTACTGCGCCAATTTTCGATCCGATGACATCATTACTGCAACAAGATTTAAGTGACTTAACCCAATTTGGTGTACATCAAGCAAGCAAGTTAGAAAAAGAGTTGACAGCGCTCGTTGGTTACAGTGAATTTGAAGACATTACTGAAGAGGTTGTAATTAGATTGGAGTTAACCGAGTAAATTCAAAGTCATACCAAATTGAAAAAAAACACCGCCTTTCTGGCGGTGTTTTTGAATGGGTGGTTAAGGTTTAGCTTTCCAGCTGACCTTTTGCTGCTTCACCAATGCGCCAGATAAAATACAGAGCACACCGCCCAACCCAGCAAAGCGAATCGCAGATTGCGCTTGAGCTTCCACTTTTGGTTTTGCGTGATACGCAATCCCTAATCCTGCCACCGACATCATCACAAGATCATTAGCGCCATCACCGACAGCAACCGTGTTGTGCTGCTCAATTTCATATTCATCCGCCAATTCCACTAGAATGTCTGACTTCATCTGCGCCGTTACCACATCACCAAGTACGTTACCCGTGAGTTTGCCGTCAATAATTTCTAATTGATTGGAGCGAGCAAAATCTAGGTCGACTTTATCTTTGATGTAATCAGAGAAGTAAGTAAAACCACCGGAAGCAATCGCTGTTTTCCAGCCCAAGGCTTTCAACGTCGCAATTAGCGCTTCAAAGTCCGGCATGAATGGTAACTGGGAACGAACTTGTTCAAGAATTGATTCATCGGCACCTTTGAGCTTACCAACTCGCTGACGTAAACTTTGCTCAAAATCCAGCTCACCTTGCATGGCACGTTCAGTGACTTCCGCTACCTCATCCCCTACTCCTGCCAGTTTCGCGATTTCATCAATACACTCTATCTGGATCGCCGTTGAATCCATATCAAATACAATCAACCCTTGGGTTGATAGATCGGGCACTTCATTAAGCGAGGCGTAATCTAGGTTGAGACTTTGTAAGATCGTTTCATGTTGAGGAGTCAACTCTCCGGCCATCAGGGCTACTTCATATTGGCCAACTTTCCACGTTTCTAGTATCGGGTTGTAAAAGCCGGTGAAGAAATCAATGTCTTCGAAGTGACTTGGCGAAAGGTACTCAGCAAATACGATCCAGTTTGCTTTTGCTTTATCTAATTGGGAGGCAAATCGAGTCTCGGGTAATCGTTTTAAAAGTGTCGTATGTTTTCTGATAGGCAAGCTTTTTGACGCGTCCATGTATATAATCCCTTATGACTTTGCTAAAACGTTACCTCAACAAACTAAAAAGGCAAGTCTTTGTTTTATTTTAAATGGATGAGTAAAGAGCATGAGTGAATCTTTGTTCTCAGTAAGGAATGCCCTAAGAATTCTGGCACTAATCCTGCTGTGTGTGATGTTGTTTATCACAATAAAAAACAGTGTTGTGATCAGTAAGGGTAATGAGAAAATTCAAGCACAACAGCTTGAAACACTCACCAAAGTTTTGATTTCACAGGCGTCTCTTTCTGCCAGTGAGATGATTTTAACTAAAGATCAAGAACGATTACTTCAGCTAACAAACCAGCTAGCACAAGACCGTTTAGTGTTTGATGCAACAATCTACGATGCACAGGGTGTACGTTTAGCGTCTAGTGAAGAGGCATTATCGGTACGCGAAGTTCTTGGCCTGGATACGCCTTTGGCAACAGCTTCCATTGGTCGCCAGCAGTTGGTTGAACCAGTTTTTGCAGATGGTGCGCTTATCGGTTTTGTTCGCGTGACCTTTGAGACGGGCCGGGTGACGGCAATTTCAGACCACCACTATCGCAAGAGCGATCGTTATATGTACATGATGGTCTTAATGAGCTTTGTCTGTGGTATGTTGTTCATCTTGATTTTACGTCGACAACCGATACGTCGTAAAAAAGCGCTAAACCTGCTGCTAACCAAGTAACTAGGTAGCGCTAACAACTCATATAAAAACAGCCCGCAATGTGCGGGCTGTTTTTTTAGCTCTTGAGAGCGAAAAATAGAATGACTCTTCGTCGCTTACTCTTCGTCACCAAGCAATACTGAATCTAGTGCGATTAGCATCATGTCGTTGAATGTCGTTTGACGCTCGTCAGATGTAGTCTGTTCGCCAGTCTTGATATGATCAGAAACCGTACAGATTGTCAGAGCTTTTGCACCGTATTCTGCCGCAACACCGTAAATACCAGCCGCTTCCATTTCAACACCAACAATGCCGTACTTGTCCATTACATCGAACATTTCTGGATCTGGCGTGTAGAAAAGCTCTGCTGAGAATAGGTTACCAACTTTAACGTCAATACCGCGAGCTTTTGCAGCGTCTTCTGCCGCACGAACCATGTTGTAGTCTGCGATTGCCGCGAAGTCATGACCTTTAAAGCGGATACGGTTCACTTTAGAGTCAGTACATGCACCCATGCCGATCACAACATCACGCACTTTGATGTCTTCATTCACTGCGCCACAGCTGCCAACACGGATGATTTTCTTCACGCCGAAGTCTTTGATTAGTTCAGTTGCGTAAATCGAGCATGATGGGATACCCATACCGTGGCCCATTACCGAGATCTTACGGCCTTTGTATGTGCCTGTGTAACCAAACATATTACGAACGTCACACACTTGAACGACATCTTCAAGGAAAGTCTCTGCGATGTATTTTGCACGTAGTGGATCGCCAGGCATCAGTACGACGTCTGCAAATGCACCCATTTCAGCATTGATATGTGGAGTTGCCATTTTCTTTTCCTTAACCTTTCTCTAGCGCTCCGCGCTTAAGGCGATATAAGCCAGAGTATTCTCATTTCCGACAAGCAGCATTTACATACTGCAAACATAAAACTAGGAGCAATCAAGCTCCTAGTTTTCAAAAACCTAACTAATTATAGGAAGTTCTTACCGTAATCCATTGGAGAAGTACCGAAGTAACTTGCCAATGTTTGACCGATATCTGCGAATGTTTCGCGGCGGCCAAGAGAACCAGCTGGTACTTTTTGACCATAAACCAATACTGGGATGTGCTCACGAGTATGGTCAGTGCCTGGCCATGTTGGGTCACAGCCGTGGTCTGCCGTTAGGATAAGCACATCGTCTTCTTCCATAATCTCTAGCACTTCGTTGATACGACCATCGAAGTACTCAAGTGCCGCTGCGTAACCCGCTACGTCACGACGGTGACCGTAAGCTGAGTCGAAGTCTACAAAGTTAGTGAATACGATCGTGTTGTCGCCCGCTTCTTTGATTTGCTCTAGCGTTGCTTCGAACAATGCAGGGATACCTGTCGCTTTCACTTTCTTAGTGATGCCGCAGTTTGCGTAGATATCAGCAATCTTACCAATAGAAACCACGTTGCCTTGCTTCTCTTCAACAAGTTTCTGTAGAACCGTTGCTGATGGTGGCTCAACAGAAAGGTCACGACGGTTACCGGTACGCTCAAATTGACCTTTACCAGCACCAACAAATGGACGCGCGATAACACGACCAATGTTGTAATCTTCTAGCTCTTCACGTGCGATTTGGCAAAGCTCTAGTAGACGGTCTAGACCGAAAGTCTCTTCGTGACATGCGATTTGGAATACAGAGTCAGCAGACGTGTAGAAGATTGGTTTGCCAGTCTTCATGTGCTCTTCACCAAGATCGTCAAGAACTTGAGTACCAGATGCGTGGCAGTTACCCAGGAAACCGTCAAGACCTGCACGCTCAAGAATGCGGTCAGTCAATTCTTTCGGGAAGCTGTTTGCTTTGTCAGTGAAGTAACCCCAGTCAAACAGAACAGGAACACCTGCGATTTCCCAGTGACCAGACGGCGTGTCTTTACCTGAAGAAAGCTCTGCTGCATGACCGTATGCACCAATGATTTCAGCGTCTGCGTCTAGTCCAGGTGCGAAGCGACCTGTCGATTCTTTATGCGCCATTGCCAAACCAAGTTTCGATAGATTTGGAAGGCGAAGTGCACCTTGGCGATTGTCGTTATCTGCTAAGCCTTTTTCACATTGGTCAGCGATGTGACCTAGTGTGTCTGAACCTACATCACCAAATTCTTTAGCGTCGGCAGTTGCACCGATACCGAATGAGTCTAGTACTAAAATAAATGCTCTTTTCATTGCTCGTTCCTTAGGCCCACTCGGCTTTTTATTATGGTTGAGTAGGCCTTGTGTAATTGCTTGTTCTATTAGATATCTTCTGCACGAATTTGGCGGTAAACCTCTGGAGTTGGTGTATATTCACCACCTACTTTGATTGCACTGCGCAGTGCTTTTGCCGCTTCTTCCCATTGCTCTTCAGTGCGAGCGTGGATGACCGCAAGAGGTTTATCACTGTCTGCGACCTCACCTAGGCGGATGAACTCGTCGAAACCAACTGCGTAGTCGATTTCATCAGTAGCAACTCGACGACCACCACCCATAGCAACCACTGCCATGCCGATAGCACGTGTATCCATTGCAGAGACAATGCCCGTTTCTGTTGCGTAAACTGGCTTGATGATTTCTGCTTTTTCTAAGTAGTTGTTGTAGTTTTCTACGAAGTCCGCAGGGCCGCCTAAGCCAGCAACCATCTTGCCGAAGCACTCAGCCGCTTTGCCGTTATCCAGCACTTCCATCAGTTTTGCGCGTGCGTCTTCTGTGTTCTCAGCAAGCTTGCCAAGTACTAACATTTCAGCACATGAAGCCATGGTCACTTCAAGTAGACGAGGGTTACGGTATTCACCTGTTAAGAAACGAACCGCTTCACGAACTTCTACTGCGTTACCCGCTGAAGACGCCAATACTTGGTTCATGTCCGTAAGAATTGCCGTAGTCTTAGTGCCAGCACCGTTTGCTACCGCAACGATTGATTTTGCTAGCTCTTCAGACGCTTCGTAAGTTGGCATAAATGCACCTGAACCCACTTTTACGTCCATCACTAGCGATTCCAGACCCGCCGCCAGTTTCTTAGAAAGGATCGACGCCGTAATCAGGGAGATATTGTCTACCGTTGCGGTAATATCACGAGTAGCGTAAACACGCTTATCCGCAGGAGCAAGGTCACCAGTTTGACCGATGATCGCCACACCAGCGTCTTTGGTTACTTGACCAAAAACATCGTTGCTCGGCGTAATGTTGTAACCAGGGATAGATTCAAGTTTATCCAGCGTACCGCCTGTATGACCAAGACCGCGGCCAGAGATCATAGGTACGAAACCGCCACACGCTGCCACCATTGGGCCAAGCATTAAAGAAGTTACGTCACCCACACCACCGGTTGAGTGTTTGTCGACAATTGGACCACCGAAGTTCATGTGGCTCCAGTCGATAACCATGCCCGAATCACGCATTGCACACGTTAAGGCGATGCGCTCATCCATGGTCATTTCATTAAAGAAAATCGTCATAGCAAACGCCGCAATCTGACCTTCAGATACCGTGTTGTTCGCTACGCCTTGAATAAAGAAGTTGATTTCGTCTGCGGTAAGTACTTCACCGTCACGTTTTTTACGAATGATTTCTTGTGGTAAATACATTAGTGCCTCCCAAGCTCTTTTGAGCCATGGTTGTAGTAGGATAGAAGAGGTTTGGTAGCACCCGTTTAGGTGCTACCGTTCAGACGTATTATTGGAATTAGTACGCTGTTGGATCAGCGACGTCGTCCGATACTTCTAATGTATTTAGTAGGTTGGTTAGCAGGCTAGACGCACCAAAACGGTAGTGACGAGCATCAACCCAGTTGTCACCTAGGATTTCGTCAGCCATTGCTAGGTATGCTGCTGCGTCTTCAGCAGTGCGCACACCACCTGCTGGTTTGAAACCAACAGTTTCTGCAACACCCATGTCGCGAATAACTTCAAGCATCATGCGAGCGTATTCTGGTGTTGCGTTTACTGGCACTTTACCAGTTGAAGTTTTAATGAAGTCAGCACCTGCTTCAATACAGATTTGAGATGCTTTCTTGATTAGTGCTTCTTCTTTTAGTTCACCTGTTTCGATGATCACTTTAAGAAGAATGTCACCACAAGCTTCTTTACATTGCTTAACTAGTTCGAAGCCTACTTTCTCATCACCCGCCATTAGCGCGCGGTAAGGAAAAACTACGTCAACTTCGTCTGCACCGTAAGCAACCGCCGCTTTTGTTTCAGCAACTGCGATTTCAATGTCGTCGTTACCATGTGGGAAGTTCGTTACTGTTGCAATACGAACCTCTGGCGTACCTTGCTCACGAAGTGTCTTCTTAGCAATAGGAATAAAGCGAGGGTAAATACAAATTGCAGCTGTGTTGCCTACTGCTGTTTTCGCGTCATGACATAGTGAGATCACTTTTGCATCAGTGTCATCGTCATTCAACGTAGTTAGGTCCATAAGTTTAAGTGCACGTAGCGCTGCTGCTTTTAAATCGCTCATTTCTATCTCCGATCAATATTCAAAAAATTCACTACTCAGCCTTACATCACGTCTTTAACTATAATCAACAAGTCGAGACAATGTGAGTAAATGGCTAAACAGTCTATTAATGAACGGACTTGGTTCCCTGAAGACTCGGCATATACAGCGAAAATTTATCATATGCCAATTGCTATCCTTGTCACCGCACAGTACCAGTTTGGCCTATGGCACAACAATCTATGATTGCGGTGTCTTTAATATCACATCACAAAGCAAAACGCCTATTAGATCTGATATTGCAGGGCAATTCATTTGCCCATCGATTATGTAATATTCATTACGTGATTAAGAATCAAGCTTAACCACTATCCTGTGATTAATACATTATAGAGTTTCACCGCAAAACTGTAGCACCAAATAGAGCGCAAACGGTTTGTATCTCAAAATTTCCTAGCCCCTATTCCATTGACTGCGTAATACCTCGACTAAGGCAAACACCCGATGAAATTTTGGAGCCCGAAAAACGAAAAATGCCCCGCAGCAATCTCTTGCTACAGGGCATGATGTAAAACGGCGTCTATATATTAAGAACCGATTCTAATTATAGTGCTGCAAGGCTTAAGCAGAAGCCTGCAATTGTCGCTGCCATAAGGTTAGACAACGTACCTGCAAGAACTGCTTTAACACCCATGCGAGCGATGTCACTACGACGGTTTGGTGCAAGGCTACCTAGACCACCAAGTAGAATCGCGATAGAAGAAAGGTTCGCGAAACCACATAGTGCGAATGAGATGATAGCTGTTGTCTTCTCAGACATTACTTCACCAGTTGCCGCGATTACTTGAGCGTTTTCACCTAGATATGGTGTGAAGTTCAAGTAAGCAACGAATTCGTTCACTACGATTTTCTGACCGATGAATGAACCAGCTGTTACAGCTTCTGCCCATGGAACACCGATTAGGAATGCTAGTGGAGAGAACGCGTAACCTAGGATTAGCTCTAGCGTTAGTTCTGGCATGCCGAACCAACCACCGATGCCACCTAGCATACCGTTGATTAGCGCGATTAGACCAACGAATGCGATTAGCATTGCACCTACGTTAAGCGCAAGTTGTAGACCAGAAGCCGCACCGCCCGCAGCTGCGTCGATTACGTTAACTGGTTTGTCGTCACCGCCGTCCATCGCTTCTTCGATACTTTCGTGAGGCTGGTCAGTCTCTGGGTGAAGGATTTTAGCGAACAGTAGACCACCTGGTGCTGCCATGAATGATGCCGCAACTAGGTACTCTAGTGGAACACCCATAGATGCGTAACCAGCTAGTACACCACCAGCAACAGAAGCTAGACCACCACACATTACCGCGAATAGCTCTGATTGAGTCATTTTTGGAACGAATGGGCGAACAACTAGAGGTGCCTCAGTTTGACCTACGAAAATGTTAGCTGCCGCTGACATTGATTCCGCACGAGAAGTGCCTAGCGCTTTTTGTAGTGCGCCACCAAGAATCTTGATAACCCATTGCATAACGCCAATGTAGTAAAGAACTGAAATCAGTGCAGAGAAGAAGATCAGTGTAGGAAGAACACGGAATGCGAAGATGAAACCGCCGCCGCCGAATACTTCGAACATCTTGTCAGAAACAAGACCACCGAACAGGAATGATGAACCATCGTTACCGTAGTTGATAACGTTAGAAACACCTGAAGAGAAACCGTTTAGTAGATCACGGCCCCAAGGTACATACAGAACAAATGCACCTAATGCGAATTGGATAGCGAATGCGCCACCCACAGTTCTAAAGTTGATAGCTTTTCGGTTGTTAGAAAATGCCACTGCAATCGCAAGAAGCACTACCATACCGATTAGGCTCATAAACAGGCTCATAGTTTATGACTTCCTTATAAGTTATTTATTGGCGTGTTACAAAATGGAGCTATAAAGCGGGGGCAATTATACTCATGCAGAATCAATTAAAGTAATGCCAGCCTCACACTTTCCTATAAGATTCATGATTGATTCAACCAGCTTTGTGAGTTAATTCACAATAAGCAGGAAAACGTTTTCGATTTCAAACCACATCTTTAGATTTTATTCACATATCGAGAAAGCAAAATTGCTATTTTTCCACAGTTGAGAGGCAATCGATTGCTTTCGGCCGTTATGCAACTCTACGAGCTCATTAAAGACGTGAATGAGTTTGGCTGGGTGATTTGACTCCCCTTGATATCCAAGTATAGGCATATCTGGTGCGTCTGTTTCGATTACTAGGTTTTCGAGTGGTAATTTTTGAATTGCGTCGCGTGTTTTCTTGGCTCTTGGGTAGGTAATCGTTCCTCCTACACCGATAAAAAAACCTAATTTGACCCACTCCATGGCTTGCTGATAACTCCCAGAAAAAGCGTGTAGCACACCACCTCTAGGGAGATTCGCCGCTTTCACCATTTGAATGAGGCGATTGTGCGCTTTTCGGCTATGTAAAATAACTGGGAGCTCGAAGCGTCTAGCCAGCTCAAATTGAACTTCAAGTATCTTTTCTTGCAACTGTGGATCAACATCAATGGCAAAATCTAAACCACACTCTCCTATTGCCACGCACTGCTGCCCTTTTTGATTTAGATAGCCTTCTAGCTCTGTAAGGTGCTGCTCAACGTTATCTTCAAGAAAATACGGATGAAAGCCGAGCGCATAATACAAATTGGCATGTTGCTCTGCCAAAGTTTGAATACGAGCCCAGTTTTGCGGACCGACGGAAGGAATCAAAATTCTTGCGACGCCTTGCGTTTGAGCAAGCTCAAGTTGATGTGCAAAGTCATCTTGAAACACATCAAAATCAAAGTGGCAGTGCGTATCAAAGAGCTTCATCTTGACGCTTTTTATCTGTATCTGCGGGCAGAAAATCAGAGGATGGTTGGGCTTCACTCTTCTCTTCAGTTTGATGGGCTGGGTCTTTTCGATATGGGACACAACTGCGTTTCTGATCGGGAGTTAGCCCCATCTCTTTACACCAGTTGTCGTAACGCTTTAGCCCACGTTTAAACCAATTCATATCTTATCCTTATATAAAAACGCCCTTGGCTAAGTTTATAGCCAAGGGCGTTTTAAAATCTAGTTTGCGTTAAGGCTTACCCTAACCGAGCAAATTAGTGCTCACGCGTCGCACGGAAATCAACGTCAGGGAAACGCTCTTTCGCCAAGTTTAAGTTAACCATTGTTGGAGCGATATACGTTAGGTTATCACCACCATCCAATGCTAAGTTCGCTTGATTCTTGCGTTGGAACTCATCCAGTTTCTTCGCATCACCACACTCAACCCAACGAGCAGTTGCAACGTTAATGCCTTCATAAATCGCTTCAACGTTATACTCAGATTTCAAACGAGCCACAACAACATCGAACTGAAGTACACCAACGGCACCAACGATCAGATCGTTGTTCTGTAGAGGACGGAATACCTGTACCGCACCTTCTTCTGATAGCTGAACCAAACCTTTGAGAAGCTGCTTCTGCTTTAATGGATCTTTCAGGCGAATACGACGGAATAGTTCCGGAGCGAAGTTCGGAATACCAGAGAACTTCAGTGATTCACCTTGCGTAAAGGTATCACCAATCTGAATAGTGCCGTGGTTGTGTAGACCAATAATGTCACCGGCGTAAGCGTGTTCTGCACGTGCACGGTCACCAGCCATAAAGGTTACTGCATCAGAGATACTCACTTGCTTGCCAAGACGAACGTGGTTCATCTTCATACCTTGCGTGTAAGTGCCCGATACAATACGCATGAATGCGATACGGTCGCGGTGTTTTGGGTCCATATTCGCTTGGATCTTAAATACGAAACCAGAGAACTTCTCTTCAGTCGCTTCAACTTCACGTTCAACCGCTTGACGAGTTTTCGGCGCTGGAGCCCATTCAGTTAGACCGTCTAGCATATGATCCACACCAAAGTTACCTAATGCAGTACCGAAGTAAACTGGCGTCAGGTCACCTGTTAGGAACATTTCCAAATCAAACTCAGGGCAAGCACCCATGACAAGCTCAAGCTCTTCTCGAACACTTTCCGCAAGGCCTGCACCAACTTTTTCATCAAGCTCTGGGTTATCGAGACCTTTGATGATTCGAACTTCTTGAATCTCATGACCGTGACCTGATTCGTATAAAATCGTTTCATCACGGTGAATGTGGTACACACCTTTAAACTCTTTACCACAGCCGATTGGCCATGTAATTGGCGCACACATCATGCCCAACTCGTTTTCTACCTCGTCCAATACTTCCATTGGATCACGAACGTCACGGTCAAGTTTGTTCATGAAGGTTACGATTGGCGTGTCACGCAGACGCGTTACTTCCATCAGCTTACGTGTACGATCCTCGACACCTTTCGCCGCATCAATAACCATCAAACACGAGTCTACTGCCGTTAACGTACGGTATGTATCTTCCGAGAAGTCTTCGTGTCCAGGCGTATCAAGTAGGTTTACCAGACAGTCATTGTAAGGGAACTGCATTACAGAAGTGGTTACCGAGATACCACGTTCTTTTTCCATTTCCATCCAGTCTGATTTTGCGTGCTGTGCGTTACCACGACCTTTAACCGTACCTGCTTTTTGGATCGCGTTTCCGAATAAAAGGACTTTTTCAGTAATGGTGGTTTTACCCGCATCTGGGTGAGAGATGATAGCAAAGGTCCTTCGCTTATTGATTTCATTAAGAAAATCTTGGTTTGCCATGTATAAATTCTTTTAGTTTGTACACGGATTTGTACACACTTTTGGAAGTACTCTCTTTTCAGTTCTTCGCTTGTCAAATCCGTCGTGTTAATCGTAATTGGCCGCTATTTTCGCTGATCTTGACTTTATAAACAATCAATGGTTATCTAATCGGTTACCATTTACTCTCAGCGTGCACCAATGCTCAGTTGTAGCTGTTTGCAATCGTTGCTTCTTCAGCTAATGAACAACTGTGGCTAAACCACAAATTCCTTCGCTACCAGAAATCGATGATAGCTTGTCGTACTACACCGATGATGGTGCAGTTGCCGTTGATCGGTATTGCAGGGTATTGCGGGTTCAAAGGTTTTAGATACTTCTGTTCACCATCAATAACCAACTGCTTAAAGGTTGCTTCTTTCGAATCATCCAAACGCGCAACAACCAATGAACCTGAAGAGTAAGGTAACTCAGGATCAACAACGATCACTGCCCCCTCAGGTATGGATTTTTTTCCGCTTGGATTTTCCATACTGTCGCCTTTTACGCGAAGTGCGAAACAACCCTCATGTGCTTTCCCAGTGACTTCACGCCACTCCTCAGCATCTTCATGGGCAAATCCCTCCGCTATTTCAGTCCAATCACCGGCCTGAACCCAGTTAATGAGAGGAATTCTTCCCTTAATATCAGGCCCGACTTCTACATTACCGACCCCCAAGCCAATCTCGCCATCACCTGTGGCGAGCCAATGAGCATTCACGCGAAGCGCCTCCGCGATCTGCATGGTGTAACGAGACCTAGCCGATTTACCAGAGCAAATCTGGCTGATCGACTGCTGTTTGATACCAATGCGACGAGCCAACTCAGACTGAGTTACCCCAGTAAGCTGCAAGGCATGGTTTAGTCGTTCGGATAAAGTTTTCATAAGCCCGCATTCTACAAATAAAACTGTAGTCTTTCAACAATTTTAACTGTTGACTTATCTACAGTTTAAACTGTAACATTCAATCTTGTAACAGTTATTATTGTAACAGGAGACGGTATGGAAGTGTTCAAAACGACACAAAAACATCTCCGCCGTGCCATTGACTTGGTCGGCGGGCAATCAGCATTAGCAAGAGCCATCAACTCAAAACAGCAAAACGTCTGGTTTTGGTTGAATAAATCAGGGCGTGTTCCCGCTGAATTCGTTTTACCCATCGAACAAGCTACGCAAGGACAGGTAACCCGATCTCAGTTAAGACCGGACATCTATCCCGAATGCCCAAGCGAGCTGAAAGCCAGTAACCAGTAGGATTAAGGGCAAATAATGGTCAGCATTTTACGTAAACACAAAAGCGAGTTCCTCCATGCGTGATTATGGCAAGGTCTATACCCGCTTTTGGCTAAAGCAAAATGTTTTGTCCTGGAGTGACTCAGCGAAGTTGCTAGGACTGTATTTGCTTACATGCCCACATTGTAATTTGCTTGGCTGCTTTCGACTGCCGATTGGTTACGTTGCTTCTGACTTGAACTGGGATGAGCAACAGGTTGCCAAGACGTTAAGTGAGTTAGAACAAGATCAGTTCCTGATTCGTTGCGAGGGATCTGGTTGGACTTTGATTCGAAGCTTTCTGAAGCACAACCCAATCGAAAACCCAAACCAAGGTAAGGCAGCCTTTCGGTTGCTTAAAGATGTACCTGCCGACTTCATTGGTATGGCATCGCTTTTGAAATCTCTTGCCGCTTTTCAAGCTCGGCTACCAGAAGAATTTTCATCATTGTTTATGCCTGATGGCAACCCGGTAAGGGACTCTCAACGGTCGGATGACTCTGAGAGAAGCAATAAACCAACAGTTAAAACTGTTGACCACATACAGTTTGAAGACTTCTGGGATGTACAAATACGCAAAGAAAAAAAAGCGAAAGCCAAAGAAGAATGGCTACGCATGGGCCTCAATGAAGACCATGAACTCGCCTTGGAAGTGCTAACACGCTGGAAAGAGCAACGAGACAACCGATTACAGTATCAAGATCGGACTAAGACCCCTATGCCACATAACTGGCTTTTAAACCGGCAATGGGAAGACGAGTACGTTCGCATTGATGAAGTACAGCAATCATCGACGAGCCTAAAGGGCAGCAATCACCAATTGAATATTGAAGAAAGCAATCGCCGCATTGCTGAAAGCTGGGCCGGACCAGGTATTCGGGAGGTTCGTTCAAGTGCAGGAGGTTGATAAACGCGAGTTTGCTGAAGTTTGGGGAGCAGCTTGGGCCATGTATGGCAAAAGCGTATCACCACAATTGCTATCCATCGCATTTGAAGCCCTTCGTGCTTATAGCATTGAAGAAGTGCGAATCGGTCTGACTCGGCATATTCAATCACCGGATACTGGGCAATTTTTTCCAAAGCCCGCTGACGTCATCAAGCATATCGACGGCAACTCAGGTTCAAGAGCCATGGTTGCTTGGAACAAAGTTGACAAGGCTGTTCGTCAGGTTGGCGCTTGGACATCCGTGATGTTTGACGATGCGCTTATCCACCGCGTGATTTCAGACATGGGTGGATGGGTTGAACTCTGCAAGGTTGATGACAGGGAATACCCCTTTAAGCAAAAAGAGTTTTTAACACGCTACCAGGCTTACTTGCTACGGGACGAAGTGGGTGAATACCCAAGGCTATTACAGGGTATTGCAGACCATCAGAACCAGCAAAAAGGATTTGATATGCAAGCGCCTGTTGCCGTAGGCGACTGGTCAAAAGCGGCACAAGTTTATACGAGAGGCATCGCCGACTTTAGCGCAGTGCCATTAAAAAGAATAAGCCCGAAAGCCATTCAGGCGCTTCTCGGAAATCAATTAGAGGACAAAAATGAAAACGATTAAAGCAAAAACCATTGCCCTAGTGATAGCCATGTCCGCAAGCACTTCAGTCTATGCGTTTCCGGGCTATCAGTGGGAAAAAGCAGCACAAAGCGTTGGTATTGATCCAGTCATGCTCTACGCCGTTGCCTTGGCTGAGTCGGCCTCACATCGTGGTCTCAACATGACCAGTCCATGGCCATACGCAATTCGCAATGGTTCAAACGCAACCTACGCCAAATCTAAGACAGAAGCAGAGCAACTGTTAAACCAGGCACTGCAAGAGACTGAAAAATATCAGCTCGATATTGGCCTTATGCAAATCAATTTGCATTGGCATGGGCATCGGGTGAGCTCAGCAGCGGAACTGCTAGACCCCATCACCAACCTTACGGTCGGCTCAAGTATTTTGGCCGAAGCAATCAAGTCTTCACCAAATGATTTAGAGCTTGGCATAGGCCGCTATCACAGTTGGAACGAAGATCGTGCACGCTGGTATGGGCAAAGAGTGCTTTCTATCTATCGCAATATTTTACATGAACTGGAGGTCCGTCAATGACAACCAATCAACAAGACTTCTATCAATTAAATTTGGCGTACCTACACGCAGCACGTGAATTGGCGCGCATTGATCCGCAAGAGGCGGTCTTGCGCTTTGGACTTACACGCGACGTGGTGGATGCACTGATTAATGCCGGTGTTGACGACCTGCAACGAGTGGCGACCTCATCATTCATGCTGTTTCAACCAAGGGGTAACCAAAGCCAACTGATTGAGATGGTGAAGAGCAAAGGTACAGGTATCCCAAGAATCGCTTATTTATTATCAACCCTAAACAACAAGGGGGATGCATGATTGATAACCTGTCCAAAAGTGAGCTGTTTACCCGAGCCTCGCTGCTTATTAAGTACGGATTTCGAACGACCATTATCGCGCTCGATACAGGTTTGCCAATCCACATTATCAGAAGGCTGCACAAAGAAGTGACTGGCAAGTCACCTTGTCCTGGTCAATTGCCAGAATCTGATGCCATCGTTAAAAGCAGAAGAGCCCTAGTTGAAGGCTCCCTGCTGATGGCGCTTTATGTCAATATTGGTGGTGATAATGTCTACAAGAAATTAAATATCGATGCTTTGATGAAGGCTTACGATGCGTACTTGGTTGCAAGAGAAGAGGCAGATCTTCCAGCTGAGATCCCCTGGAAAAAACTGACCATCAATGAAGGTTGGGTTCTAGCTCGTGATTTAAGATCACAGCTTGCATCCTTACACCGGTGTCGATGCGGCAGTCTGTATTTGACGGTATCTCAACAGCGCATTCAGCTTAAATGTCCTGTGTGTGAGATTATGGCCGAGCAAACCACTAGAGCACTTTTTGAGAACTAACATGCTGATGCATGATTTGATTGTGCACCGCCCGTGCACTTTGAGAGTACTAAGATGATAAAATTACTTAAATCTTTACCAGCACGCTGCTGGTTTATATCACTGGGGCTTTTTCTGGCGACTTTGGCTGCGGCTCATTTTTTTCCCTCAGAAATATTAACGGCATCTGCCAAGTTAGCGGCTTTGCCATTTCTGATTTGCACCGTCGTTTTTTTCAGCTACTTGGGATTCAAAGCGACCTGTAATCCCATCGGACTTATAGCCATCATCACTATGCTTGTAGCAATCGCATATTGGCAAGCGAGTTGGACAATTTTATGTGTCGGTTTAGCCTTCTTAGGCTTAAGCGGACTAATCCATTTATTTCAAAGACAACTGAAAGATACCGGTCGAGAACTAAGCCTGAGCGAAAAAAAATATTGGTACTGGGTAAACGAATTTGCAGATGGTCGCTCATCTATCCTCCCTAAAAAAACAAGGTCATAGTAAATTGACTGCTTTTTTACTTATACTCAAAAAATTGATTGGCACTTTCGTACTACGAATGAAAAATGCCATTTCCATCAATGAATACGGATCAACTCAAGTTCGTTACCCAGCACAACAGGACAGTTCTTTGACATCCTTGTTAAAGGTTTGGGCGCAGAGCTTCAAACCCTCCACCATAGTCAGGTAAGGGAAAAGCTGGTCGGCTAATTCCGTCACCGTCATACGGTTGCGGATCGCCAGCGCCGCACTCTGGATCAGTTCTCCACCTTCATGCGCCAGAATCTGCGCCCCGATCAGGCGGCCAGTGGCTTTTTCCGTCACCAATTTGATAAAACCATCGGTCTCGAAATTCGCCAGTGCGCGCGGCACGTTCTCCATCTCCAATACACGACTGTCGGTTTCAATGTCTTGTGCGTTGGCTTGCTCTTCCGTGAGCCCAACAGTTGCCACCTGGGGATCGGTAAAAATCACTGCTGGCATGGTGGATAGATCCAGTTTGGCGTATCCGCCCGTCATGTTGATGCCGGAACGGCTACCGGCGGCCGCGGCGACATAGACGAATTGCGGCATGTTGCAGCAGTCTCCGGCGGCGTAAATACCGGGAACATTCGTTTCCATGCGTTCGTTAACAACGATTTCGCCCTTTTTGTTGGTCGTAACACCCACCGCGCCCAGATTGAGTTGGCAAGTATTGGCGTGTCGCCCGGTGCTTACCAGCAAACGATCGCAGCGTAGATCGCCCGCGTTAGTTTCCAATGTAAATTGGCTTCCATCGTGGGTCACCTTGGTAGCTTGCGTACTGTTTAATACTCGAATGCCTTCTTTTTCAAAACATCCGGTGAGTTTTTCACCGAGCAAGGGATCTTCCCGATAAAGCAATGTATGTCTTGCTAATATGGTGACTTCACTGCCTAAACGGCGATAAGCCTGGGCAATTTCCAGCGCTACAACCGACGAACCAATCACGACCAGGTGCTGCGGCAATTCCTGAGCAAACAGCGCTTCGGTAGAGGTCCAATAAGGTGTTTCAGTTAAACCATCAATAGGAGGAATGGTTGGCGTGGAGCCGGTAGCGATCAGGATTTTATCGGCGTGAACTGCCTGCTCGGTTCCATCATTTTTTCTGACTATCAGGGTGTTGGCATTTTTAAATTGCGCCCAACCTTTAAGTAAACTAAGCGCAGGATTTGTCTCCAGAATATTCTGGTACTTTGCCGCGCGCAGCTCTTCGACCCGAGCGGTCTGCTGCTGAGTCAACAAGGCTCGACTCAATTGGGGCGCATGATTTTCCAGTCCGGTAAAGGGATTATTGCGTTGCTGCTGAGCCAATTGAGCGGCGCGGATTAGAATTTTTGAGGGTACGCAGCCGACATTCACGCAACAGCCGCCAATCACATCGGCTCCCTCAATAAGAGTGACCTTGGCACCACCTTCAGCGGCTTTAATAGCGCAGGCAAAAGCGCCGGAACCCGTACCGATAATCGCCACATGTTGAGTTTGGTTGCTTTCAGTGTTGCTTGCATTTTCGTTGTCACAGCAGTCGTTCGGTGAAGTAATTTCTTTTGCAGTGCCAGTGGATTCTTTTGCGATATAACCGAGAGCTTCTATTGCTCCAATGAGAACGGTTACGCTGACCCCACCGTTCGTGGTGATCGTTGCTCTGGCGTTTTCATAAGATATTTCAACCTTATTAACGCCTTCGATCGCATCGAGTGCTTCTTTAACGTGGGCGACGCAACTTGGACAGGTCATCCCTTCTATCGATAGTAAGATCATTCGTTTTCCTCAAATAGTAGTCAGGCATTGCGTCGTGTTAAACAGCACAGCTGTCATCATCACAGCGTTTATTCGCCGGTGAAAAAATATCCCAAAGCGATACGGCAACCATCAGGCCTAATGCTGAATAGGTGACATAGCTGCTCCAGCCGTACTGGAAAAACGGATAGAGCGATAACAGCAATAAAATGGGGCCGGCCACACCCAGCGCACTACGGTGCCATTGCCGGTGGCTGAACCAGCCAAGTCCGTTGAGTACCAAGGCAATCCAGGCAAACAGGGGTAATAGCGTGCTAACAAACAGACCTTCCCATTGGCTGAGAAAACCCAGTCCTACCGCAGCGCCCAGACTGGCAATGGCCGGGAAACACATGGCGCATCCCATAGCAGAAACCAGCGCGCCCAATGAGCTAATCTTATCGCCGAACCGGGTCAGTAACCGTATTAGCATTTCTATGCTTTACTCCTTGAGCGTTGACGGATAACCCGCGTTAGTGGTGGCTTCGGTCAGTGCTTTTACCGTGGTTTTTTCGTCGTCGAAGGTGACCACCGCCAGTTTGGTCTTAAAGGTCACTTCGGCTTTACTGACGCCATCGACTTTTTGTAAGGCTTTTTCCACGGTAAAGGGACAGGTCACACAGTTCATGGTTGGGACTTCCAAAGTAACTGTTTTCGGGGCAGCTAAAGCGTTCAGGCTGGTCAGTACGAACAGGGACATTAGGGCGAGTGTTTTCATAATTTTCTCCAAGAGCAAGCCATAAAGATTTAATCAAAATAAAAGGTTAGAAATCGTCATCAGGCAAACCAGACAATCCAATAATTACTGGTGACTAAAACCAACGCAGTCAGTGCCGTTAACCAAAAGATCACCTGCCGACGTTTTCGCACTTGAGGAACTGCACAGGCGGTGCCTGGCTCACAGTCCTCGACGGGGCGATAGACCTTCCAGCCTGCGAAGCCAAATAAGGCTAAAACCAGCAGGATAAAAATGGGACGATAAGGTTCTAACAAGGTTAAATTACCAATCCAGGAGCCACTCACGCCTAGCAGCAACAAGACGAAAGGACCAGCGCAGCAAAGACCAGCGCCAATAGCGGCAATAACACCGCCGATGATTGGAAAGTTGGGATTACTTTTTGACATAACTCACTCTACTTATCGTACTTTAGTAAAACAAGCTTAAACCCCGTACCCAACTACGGAGTCAAGATAAAATTTGACTCATTATTAATCTTCAGGAAGTAGGGAATCAATAATGGGACAGTGGGATTGGTTAGTATTAGAATTACACTCATTCAATAATTCTGTGAGAACGGTTTCTAAGCGGCGAAGACCTGCTATTTTGGCTTTCACACTTGCAAGCTTGTGTAAAGTCATTTCTTGCACTTCTATACAGGGAGTGTCATTAAGGCTGAGTAAATTGGAGATTTCTTCCAAAGTGAACCCAAGATCTTGGGAACGTTTAATGAATTTTATTCGGTTTAATGTTGCCAAAGGATAAAGTCGGTAGCCTAGATGCGGTTTTTCAGGTTTTTCTATAAGACCACGTCGTTCGTAATAACGAACAGTCTCAACATTGATACTAGCTTGTTCGGCTAATTTTCCAATTGTGTACATGTGATATATTTCTCCGTATCTAAGTACGGAGAAATATATCCCTATCTACGTAATTAAGCCATAAAACTTCGTTAGCCTTGAGCTTCTACTCCTTGTTTTATTTATTTCCTGATGCCTGGTTATATGCCCTAATATCGATCAAGTTGTTCTGAGCATAATCTCCCGCAAGGGATGCATTTGAGATCACTGCAATCTGCTTATCCACAAATGCTTTATCTTCATCAGACACACTGTCAGAGATGTAAGCGCCACTCTCATCCTTTTGACGATACTCATTTAGCATTTGCTCCCTTAGACCAAGCATTTCAGGCGACCAACTCGATGAGTCTTCAGAATTGAAAACGCGCCCCGCCAAACCTTCATTGAAAGCTTGAGCGAAAACTTGACTTTGAATCGGGGTCAATCCCATTCTCTGCCCTTCGCTGTATGCTTCCTGTTTAAAATCATCAGCATACTGCTCTAGAAACTCACCATATCGATTGTTAACTGCCGCACCGAATGCCCCCGCCAACATGGCTTCAGACTTAGTGCCCCAGTTTACTTCGGAGGCATACTGCGAACTCGATCCACTGTATGCATCATTAAACGCCGTCAATGGGTTTTCCAAAGAGGTTCCTGCATCAACGGCGGCTTTTAAGCCATCCCAGGTTGATTTGCTGGCCACAGTAGCGTTGTGCAAGAAACCTCGTGAGCCAGGATCTTCAAGCGCTTGTTCTTTGTAACTCTCATAGTCTTCGCCAAAGTGATTCAGGGTATGCAGAGCTGCATCAGTATGCTTGCCACTGAAATCACCGATAGCACTGGCGCTGTTGAAGAACATTTCAGCACCTGAGACTCCGCTATCATCAGCCATAATGCGAGATCGCCACTGAGAGCCAGCTTCACTGTTGAGTCCAGATTGATAGGTACTTGTGTCAGAAGCTACGGCCTGCTGGGCTTGTTGCTGATGCGCATTCAGCTGTCCATCTACACCAGAAAGATTGGTTTGGTAAGCGGATTGAGCCGAATTGAACTGCGTTTGAACTGTTGCAGCATCCTCATAGCCTCCCAGAACACCGGATTCAACTTGGCTTTGAGTGCCACCAAAAGTAGGTGCAGTTGATGACAAGCCTTCATTAGAGCGTGGCTGAATAGATCGTAAATCGGCTCCGGTAGCCATGGCCATAACAGTCATTGCTGCTTGATAGTCATTGTCTCGTTCAGCGGGCGTCGAGGAGTTGCTATAGGTTAAAGACTCCATAGCTGCGGCCACATACGCCTGATTATCATCAGGTAGCAAGCGCTGATACATTGGAAGGTTTTCACGTAATCGGTTACCTGCTTCAACATGCTGGTTCATATAGCGACCTAAATAATCCATGACTTCAGGATTATCCGCTGCTAATCGAGTTAACGTCGCACCATCCGTGTTCCTTTGTCCTGATAGACTGTAGCTGGCCTGATCAAGCTCACTAAAGCGGTTTGATGCCGTGATAACGTCTTGTGCTGAACTCTGAAGTGACTGATAGTCTTGGTTAGACAACGACATTTCAACGCCAGAACGTCTTGAATCTGAAAGGTCCTTAACCATTGCATCGCGATACTCAGCACGTCGTGAATCACTCGATGCCAAGCTTTGCATCTCCCCAGTGAGCGTATTTGCGGTCGTAGATCGAGAACTGCCTTCTGACGACTCAACTTGGCCACTAAAGTTTCCACCTAAATCCAAGCCTGCTCGTAGCCGTGATATTTTTGGCACTCTTGAGGATTCAGGCTTATCGACTCCAGGCAAGTTACCTTGTGGGGAGTCATTCCCCCCTGTACCAAGTAATCTTCCCAAGAACCCTTTATCTGCTACTTCTTTATCACCGGTATTTGTAATGGTTCCATCTCCACCGACCCTTAGGCCTCCCGATAACACGCCCGATACCAAGCCACGTACAGCGTCTTTTTTATCGTCTCCGAAACCATACCGTGTTTGCAGGTCATCAGTAACCTGATTAACAACGGCGCTAGATGCGGAATTAGAAGAACCGATCTGACGTCCAACTGAAGACAGGTTGTCGTAACTTAGCTTTTCACCAAAGGTTCGACTCATGGTATTGCCAACCTGACGGCTAAAGGCTTGAGTTGCCTGAGTCATGGATTCTTTTGCAGAGCCGACCATTGAACCCACTGCGTTTCCGACAGAGAAACTGCTTAGTAGGTTTGACGCGCCGGTCATAGCAGAACCAGTGAGGGCTGAATTTTGGAACATTGACTGTGATTGCATTACCGGGGCATTTTTCGCGACATCTGGACTTGCCAGCTTTTCATCAATGGCATCACCGTTTTGTAGACGCCCAGCCAAGTGGGTAGCGGTT
Organism: Vibrio sp. Vb1554; assembly: GCF_033344235.1. Taxonomy (NCBI): domain Bacteria; kingdom Pseudomonadati; phylum Pseudomonadota; class Gammaproteobacteria; order Vibrionales; family Vibrionaceae; genus Vibrio; species Vibrio sp. Vb1554. The sequence goes on from NZ_JAWPOJ010000021.1 coordinate 25,389, forward strand.
ATTGCTGAGCCATAAACGAGCATGAGCGAAATCGCCGGAACACTCGACGCCAACATGCCGCCAGTAGCTATCCAGGTTTGCAGCACTGAATCCATCTGCATCATCCCAGCAAAAGATGGCACTTCTGTACCTGCAAAGGCATCAAGAGCAGACATTTTCCCTGCAACGGTTAAATGAATATACAGGTTAATGATGGCCATGACAGGCATCCAAAGTTGAATCCAAAGCAGGATTAACAAGTACTTCCCAGCCATTCGCATCCCGATTTGGCCAAGGGCTATCACAAAGGCCATCAATGGGGTGATGGCGTAAATGAACCCCTCAAAAAACGTCATCATCGGACGAACGATACTCTGGAACAGGGTCTGCTCCGCCGCCCATTGCGTATTACGCTGCTCAATCGCTTGGTTAACCATAACGGCTGCGGTGAAAGCTTGATCATCCATATACTTGCCCGTCACGCTTTGCTCATAAATAGGCAAAAGCACTGACGCGGTCATATACTCTTGGGTGTTAACCGAAGCCAAACCAAGGTTATTCAGTGCATTTCGGATCACGTCATCAGTGTCCGTTGCTGACGAAGTCCCCAATGAGGCTGACAGAACCTGTTTAAGCCTTGGAATGAAGGTTGATTCTGTCATGAGTTTCAGTTGGCTATAGGCATCGGTGCAGTCCAGATCGCTACTGCTACCACTGAGCATGATTCGAGTGCCATAAATGCGCGAATCAAACCTAATCGCTGTCATCGGGTTAGGATCACTCAGCACCTGATCGAGGTTCTTTTGGCCGATGTCGATACCAATCAAGGTGCACTCTTTGATGTAGTTAAACCACGATTGCTCGATGTCCGAGCCGCCGACACGATTTGCATCACCCAACCCAGAGCGATCCATCACCTGTTTTCTCACTTTAATCAGTGACTGTAAACTGGATGCAAAGCCGTATTCCGTCATCGCGGGAGTTGAGAAGGCGGTTTCAAACAATCGCGTGATTTGAAAGCCAACAGTCGAAATCGTACTACCTGCGGCAGCAACACCGATGGGCACATTATCAACCACTCGAACTTGTCCGGTGTACGCATCCTCAATGCTCACTCGGGTACTGGGTCCAAACATGGTTGCAAAGACTAGCCATGAGACTAAAACGTGTTGAAAGTTAATCCCACGACCGCCTTGCATTAAGGCCTGGACAGAGACCATCAATACCCCAATGAGCAAGCCAATGCGAACCATTGAAGTAAAATCGCCTGTACCAGTGATCATCGCGACAGCGTTCAGGACCTGCTCTAAAAAAGCCGAATCCCCGATGGAATAGATTTCCCACATGACCTATTCCCCCAGCGCCGTAGATTTAACGGTGTAATAACGCTGTTTGCGAATGGTCTGTATCACCTGGTTAAAATGTGCCAGCAACTCTTGCTCTGAGCCGTATCTTCGCTGCAACGCGGCGTACTCCTCATTGATTTGGCGACGTGCACGTTCAAGGTCTTCCGTTAATAACTTCGCATAGGCATGATCTTCCACACCGGAGGTACTTCTAGCTGCATTGAGCATGTCTTCAACTAATGCTCGGGCCATCTCAACAGCAATAAATGGTGCCGCTCGTGAAGCAAACGACCTAGCGGCCCCTTCATTTAATGCAGAAAGAGTTCGAATCATGCCCCCAATGCTGGCAGGAGCCGAGGTCATAAAAGCCTTTTCGGTGGCGCTAGCAGCCCCTGTATTTCGAGCAAACTTAAAAATAATGCCGTTACTAGAACCTGTACCAAGAAGTAAATTTTCTACCTGAGTTGATAACCCGGTAAGAGTCACGTTAGTGATTATTGGGTTCAGACAACCGTCTTGCGTCACTGTGTCACATCGGTACATAGCGACGTTACCGCCATGAATTAGATGTTCAATAGTCACTTTATTGCCATTCAGTCTGGTCAGTTTTGGGGCTTTACCTTGACCATCAGCCGCATTCGCTAAATCACCAACGATGATCGAGCCCGTCACGGACATAACCGCTTCAAGAAAACGGTCATCCCCAGATGCAAACCAGCTTGATGCCGAGTGACGTTTCAATGCTCGCCAAACCAAATTACCTTTAATCGTTTTGTTCACATCAGATGCCGCGACACTCGAAGCGTTCTCATATGGGTTCTTACCATTGGATTCACTCCAACTGGTAAAAATGTCTCCAGCCCCTTTAAGTGAGCTCAACATGCTGGCCTCTGTTTGCCCCTTCTTACCAAAAGCAGCTAGGGTATCGTTCACGACTCCCTGAGCCATTTGACAGGAATTGCCAAAATATTCGTTCAACTGCTGGATTTTCTTTTGCAGTGTCTCCATGTGCTGGGAGCATTTCTCACACATAGCACTGAGCGCCAATTGGAATGCATATCCTTTGGCGTTTGCAGCAACAGAGCGAAGTAATTGAACAAACTGATCCGCGTTAACAAATGACAAACTTCCCGCGAACATATCAATGCCGCCACAACCGGCTTGGAATGACGGTGGCACCATAGAGACGAGGTTCTCGTTCATGATCCTGTTACGAACAACAACGCTTCCTCCAGATATAACGCCACGCCGCTGACTCTCGAATACACCAGGCGCAGTGGTGTTGGTCATTGAACCAAACAACTGGTTCATCTCCTGTTGCAAGCTTGCTTGGCTCATAGATGAAAAACCAATCGCACAGGCGATTAGCGATACTCGGATTACTTTTTTCATTGTTATAACCCTCCTTGTGCACGCAGATAGCGAACAAGGAACTCAGGGTCCTGTAATATCTTTTCGTTAAGCTCTTGGGCTGACATCGCGAGTGACACGCCGGGTTGAACAGGTCTGGTGGCATAGTAAGTTTGATCGTCAATCCAACCGGCTTGATGGGCTGCGAGAATGATTCGATTATTGAGCTCATCAAGGCTCATTGCGCCTTGTCCAATCGGAGTAATAACGTTAGGCGGGTCAACTAAGAACACGGCAGGGACAGTCGTAACGGACAAGGATTGTGCTTGTCCTGAATCGACTTTGTAATTGGGAAACTCTCCACCGGGTAAAGGCAAGCCATCGACAGCAATAGCAAACACCTCGAACCCATAGTTCAAGGCCATAGATTCGATGATAGGCGCTTGAGCATGGCAATAAGGGCAATCCGAACGATAGAAAAAGAACAAACCAGCCCGCTTCGCTACTTCACCTAAAGCTACATCACGTTGAGCGCCAGCTTCTCGATCCATCCGATTGGCAGCATAGGTCGCCAAGGGTCTGCGACTGATTTCATCCAAAACAGGATCGCCCATGACCACCTGCTGACTAACATCAGCAAACTGTGAGCCCTTATCCATCATGACGCGCTGGAGATACAGATAGGCTCTGACGTTCTCATTCGTCGGCTCATCAATTGCCTTGTCCATGAACGACTGCATGTGCTCACGAAACCAGGCAGCACTGAAAGGCTTTAGCCCGTCCTTAGTGGGCTCCACAACACCAGATTTCGGCTTCATTAGGTCTTCAGACTCGGCTGGCTCGGGAATGACCTGATACCAAAACCAACCTTCCTGACCACGCTGATAGAATTGCCCATCACTAGCATAGGCGGGCAAGATGAATAGAAAGAAAATAATGATTGGGATGGTCACCCATAGGATGAACCAAGGTAACAAAGGCGTTCTCATTGTCAGCTCCAGAAATTTCACAGAGCTAACATGCTAAAGATCCCCGTAAGAGCGATTGGCCAGATAGATGAAGGAATCGTGTGTGTTTCTGACTATCTATTAAACACTGTTACTAACGTAAGTGCTTTGGCTGATGGCACCATCACAAAGTGCATACCAGAGCTCCCATGACACCAAAACTCTGCCTGTACGAAATATTTTTTTGCTTTCTTTGAAGCTATACATTCTGGCAATAAAGATTTTGCCAATTCTGTGCTACACAATTTAGCGCACAAAGCCTTCCAAGGATGCTTAGGTACACCGCCTGAAAGCCGTTCCACAAACCTTTCCAGTGCATGACGAGTCACCACGACAGGCCCAATGTTCGGAACGTTGATGACCTCATCGATTTCTCTCACGGTAGCATTATCGACGCTGTATTCTTCGAAGGAATATGAGAGCCAATCTTCCCGTTTCTCTACCGATATCTGTGCTTCCTGGTATCGAGTGAGCAAAAACCTAGTCAGGCTGTAAAGTGAATGCTGAGTTGAGCGTTGTTTCTGTAACTTTTTGATAGCTCCTTTACTGACCCGGATTTGAAGCCCATTACCGCTTCGGTTACTCCCCATCACCTCTTTCACTGACAGTAGGTGATGAATCGCATAGAGCTCAGCTGCAATTGGCTTTTGCTGCTCAGTTAGCTTGTCGTATTGCTCACCTAAATCGACCTTTAGTTCACCACCTCTTCGAAGGCCGGTCTTCCAGTAAACCGTAAACTCACCATCAATCTGCTTTGTTAACAGGGTTAATACCATCATGTTTGTTTCTCCTATTGGTTATCTATTTTTCATTCTCCATGATTTTTCAAATATGCAAGGCGCAAAAAAAGGGGCCGAAGCCCCTTAGATCAGATATGAACTTTCGGAAAGCCCATGGCTCCGTAAACATTCAGCACATCATTCCAATCCCAACTTTTCACGCCAAGTGACGTTGGTATCGGAGGGATCAGAACTTGTGTCAGAATGCCTTTTTGCCAGGCTTTTTTCTTGAGTTCATTCGCTGCATTCAGGCCGGTCTCAGAGAGATCGTGATCTGCCCAGATGTACAGCATTTTCACATTACTTGGTGGTTCAAACCTAGCCAGTAGCGTTGCATTCACAACCGACCAACATGTCTGTCCCGTAGCTCTGGTAACCGCTAAAGCTGTTTCGATGCCTTCAGAAACACCTAATACCTCACCAGGCTCACCTATCGGAATGGCACCACCAGTGATTGTTCTGTCACTTGGTATCGGCATCATCTTTTTAGGCTTTTCAACCGGCGCTTTGAATCCATCTTCACTTAGGTAGATCCGATGAAACGTGGCCGAACGCCCTTGCTGAGTAACGATTTTACCTAGCAGCGCTGGGTAGCTATCGATAAACAAGCCATCTTCATCATGGTAAGGCAAGTTTGGATGATACCTCAGCACCGAATCCCATTCAGGACGAAGCCGGGTAACAATGCCACGACGATGCATGTAGTTCCAAACTGGTTGCGCACGAGTATCTGCAAGAGAAAACGTTTCTCCCCAGGTTTGATTCAAGCGATGGATAATCGCTTTGTCCTCGTCCTGCTTTCTAGCCTTCCAATCAACTGCGTTACTCGGTATTGGCCGAATAGGCGCTTGTATTTGTCCGGGTTGAATACCAAGAACCTGGCCGATTGCTTCAATAGACTGAGCAAAGTTCCATCCATTAATCCAAGACAACAGTTCAAAACCATCATGAAAGATACCGCAGGTGTTACAAACGCCACCTCCGGTATATTCAGCATCTTTGAATAGCCTAAAGCCATCACGACCGCCATGAACAGGACAAGCCACATGACGGCCCTTTCGAGCAATGGCGGCATCAAGTTCTGGCACCAATACCGCTAATACTTGAAGCCATTGGCCATTAAGATATGGCCTTACTGTTTCAATTTGTAAAGGTAACGCCATATAACCTCCTTAAGTAAAAAGCCGACTCCTACCACTGGTGGTAAAAGTCAGCTTGGGTCCTGCATTGAGCCGTTTGGTTAATGCAGGAACGTTAGTCAAGCTGGATACCATGTCGTCTTAATAGCCACATGATGGAATCACGAAGCACATCAGGATCGACAACCGCAGCCATCGCGCAAACACGAAAGCAAAATGGCGTTAATTCGTCATTTTGAATCCACGACAACACATCCCTTCGCAATCGAGTACTGACACGACCGTCCAGCAATACACGGATCGCATCCAATAGAATGCCTTCGCGTAACTGCCAGATTTCCGTGTCAGACCAAGTGACTGGGGCATCATCAAACTCAAATAGAAATTCGAGCTGTGATGACGTGTGTTGATAGGACTGCTTTTGTGATGAAGGAGAATGGGCAATGCGCCCATTCATTAAAGATAACCGCGTTCGGCAAGCGAAACGCAGCCCTCGGATGCGACCACGACATGGTCAAGCGTTCGAATATCAACAAGTGACAAGGCGTCACGGAGTCGATGAGTGATGCGTTTATCAGCTTCACTGGGTTCAGGATCACCCGATGGATGGTTATGAACCAGTATCACTGCTGCCGCATTAAGTTCTAGCGCTCGTTTTGTTACTTCCCTTGGATAAACGCTCGCTGCATCTAAAGTGCCTTTGAACAGCTCTTCAAATCGAATAACGCGATGCTTTGTATCAAGAAACAGTACGCCAAAGACTTCGTGCTCATACTCGTGCATCAGTGTTTGCAGGTATGAGAACGCCGACGATGGCTGTTCAATTTTTCGACCTTTACTCAATCGACCACGGGCAAGCTTGAGCGCCATATCTAAGATATCCGCTTCAGTCACTTGCTCAGGAACGATGTAAGTACCGGCTTCTTCGCCAGCTAAGAACTTTCTGTTTTTCATAGGAGTCTCCAAAAAAAACGGAGACGAACCCATGCCCAGGCGGGGACGGAATCGTCCCCGCAGGGTGGTAAAATGGATGTGGTTACTGAATTATCAGTTGTTGTGTTACTTCGAATAACTCACGCTTCAGATCTTTGACGTCGTTAATCACGATGCTTCGAGGAAAGAATTTCTCAACACTGCGTGTTTGAATCCCGATCCCCAGCAGCTCAAAGCCACTGCGTCTGCACCGGTCAACAATGTCATGCGTGGCAGCCCAATCATCTGGGTCACCATCCGTTAGCACTATCATTAGCTTTCGCTTCTGTTTTTGTGCCAACAAACTGTTTGCCGCAAACCACATAGCTTGTGCCATAGGCGTACAACCTCTTGGTTTTTGGTCAAAACAGGCGGCCCGATGTCGAACCGATTGCTTGGGCAATAACGCGATAGAAACTTCCTGATGAATACCAGGAAAATAACTGACCGCAGGTACAACACCCGGTATACCTTCCAATGCCATGGCTAAAGCCAAAGCGGCTTCATTGGCAACATGAAAATACTTGCGATTACCTTCGCCAATGGGCTTACCCATTGAGCCCGATATATCGACAAGCAAGTGCACAGCAGCATTAGGCGCAATGCGGGGCTGCCTTTGAATAAACAATCTCGACTCACCTGCTTGTGAAGCGGCAAGACGATGAGTTGCCACTCGAAGACCGTACCGTTTGGCATGATTCCGATTGTCCTGACTGGACTGAACCATGCCCCTAAGTCGGGCTCGAATTTGAGCCGACTCAGACGCCGATAAGGTCAAGATAGCCTCATCACCCAACATAGCTTGCTCTGCTTGGGGCAAACTGAGTGGAGTGACGCCCTGATGTCCTTCTGCTTGTTCCGACAACACTTCTGCCACTTGTGCAAAGGTATCGGGTTCAAAGTGAGCGGCACTGGCCTCTAAGGCTTGTCGCAAATTATCAGCTTGATCAGAGTTATCTGAATCACTCGTTTCAGCAGCATCCCCTGTTGCAGACGAACTTGTTTCCGGGGTTTGACTGTCACTACTGCTATTGCTGTCATTACTCGCATCTTGTCCAATGTCATCACCGCCATCAGCATCAGACTCATCCTGTGGTGGACGAGATTCTTCTTCCAACATGGCAACGATGGCATCGACAAGTTTCAGCACTTCACCTGTAGATGCCAGGCTAGGCACTGCTGTCAGCATGGCGCTTAACCGGCTCATCGCTGCGGCAGGAAAGAGTTGTCTCACTCTTTCATCAACAGCTTGATACAAAGGCGTCAGCGCTTTCTGGCCCAGAAAATGGCATCTCAAGCGAAACAACAACCAGGCTTGCAAGTTAGATGCAGGCTCAGGCTGTTCAGGTACACACATTTGCTGTGTGTCCACCATGTACTCAATCACTTGCGAAATACTGCGCCGGGTTCCGGGGTAATCCTTTGCCAATTCGTTTTCAATGCGCACATCCTCAATAATATTGAGAAGTGCCTTACGGATCGGCTTAGACGACGCCTTCTTCACCATGTCAAAATTGGTATGCCGAATATGCGCCGCTTCATGAGCCAGATAACCCCAAGCTATTTGTTGATAGTGTGGGTCGTCTGGGTTTGCTGTTGGGATCACAATCCGCTCACCATCGGTAAACGCATCTTGTCCTTGAATAAGCACCTTCACACCAAACTTTTCGCCATAAGCGGCGGCAACGATTGGCAGTGCATTTTTTAATGGATGATTCATGGGAGTCTCCTAATCATTAGGGGGAATACTCCCTCAGCGGGAGCGTTTCCCCGCTGGGAATGTAAGTGTTTAAACCTGTGCTTTTAGCTTAACCAGGTCGTATTTTTGACCTAACCAAGCCACCAATTGAGCGGTACTCTCGTGCTGCTCAAATGACGTTTTAAGCTGGTCTAAACTCAGGATGTCATCCAATGTCAGACCATACTGGTCTTGTAACTGAGTAGACACCTCGTGTTGATATTGCAGCCAGGCCCGCTCATGAGCGGTTTGCTGCAATGCCATGTTTGGAACAAACACCATGGCCGTTACCCAAACACCTTGCCCGTCCGCATCTGCGATCAATACAGGGTTCTTGGGGATCACGACACTATGTGTTGAGTACGATCGTTGTACTAACGTTCGACAACACGCCACTTCTGGTATCGATTCACTTTCAACCGCATCAGTCACACCACGAAAATGCGGTTCAAACTGGTTCAGTTGGCTGGGGTTATGGATGGTTGATTGCATAATTTCCTCTTACATAGTTCAGAGGACATGCGCCCTTAAGGGCAACATGCCCTCAAGGACGTTAGAAATAAAATGAGTTTGGTACAGTCGAACCAAGGTTTGGTCTGACGGTTGGTTGTGGTATTGCACGTAAGTTATCTGCCTGAGCAGATACTGGCTGTGCGGGTTTAGGTTCAGGTTTGGGCATCAGTTGTCTGATATCCAATTGACCTTCACCGTGCATTCTCATCTTGTCTGGATCAGACAAAATTAAAATGGTCGCCATCAGTTCGTGATAGAGATTGTCTGTCACAGGGCCGGTCTTCGGCAGACGAACAAATAAATTGTCCATCGCTTCAACCATCGGCTGAACTCGATGATCCAGGAATGACAAACCATCCAACTTGTCTCTTAATCGCTTGAGAGGATTAAGGGCACGCTGACTGATTTGATTCTTTCCTGCAACGGAACGCTCAAACAGTTCATTAGCATCACGAGCCACCTCCCTAAATAGGGTGTGTCCCATGCCATTGACCTTGTCATCTAAGCCACCAGCTTGTTCAGCCGGTTGCATTCGATAGATGGCATAATCGAACTGAAGCCGTTGTTCCACGTCTTCGATGGGTGACAGCGCACGCCGAATTGCATCTGCAAATTCCGGGTGTTTCGCAACCCAGTCAAACGTCACCTGATCATAGTTGTCCAAGAACAACTGCTTGCACTGCGCAAACTCCTGACCGATCCGGTCAAGCTCTGGAACAATCTGATCAATTCGGTCTTCAGGGACGGCATAGCCACCTAAAAACCGCACACCGACTTGCTCACACAAGCGCTGCGCTTCTTTCTTAAGCCTTTCAAAGTTCGCCAATGCCTCAGGGTCGCAAATTTTTTTACTCCCTAAGCTGGCAACATCCTTCGGTGGAAGTTGGCTGCCATTGGCTAATCTGAAATCTTCAGGCCTTAGTTTTTTTCTACCGCTCCAGATGGAACAGTCGATGTGACAAATCAAAAGTTTGTCGAGGGTTTGAATACTCATAGTGCATCCTCATGCGAGATAGGGACGCACCACTCCCAACAGGAGCAATGGCCCCCGCTTGGGTGGTAGTAGTTGACGCGCTAATGGCAATACCACTATCAGAAATAGTAATTTTGCGAATCAGGCGACGATTGGTTGAGATCGATTTTCGCAGGCATTAAATCCAGTGCTTCAGCTATCGGGCGAACCCGCTCTAAATCACTGCCTAACAGCCTCAATACATCTTTTTCCAACTTCAGTTGGTCAGATACTTCTATCCCTTCAGGACTCGCTACTGTGAGCGAACACAGTGGTGGTAATTGACGCTTAAAGGCCAGTAACAGCAACAATGGCCACGGGCCATCATCAGTGTTAACAATGCCAGCGCCTTCACCTGACACCATGCTGATTTGATTGGTACTAGGTAATGCGCCTTTGCAAAACCCTAATGACCATTCTCCAATCCTGACCTGGTTATCATCAATAACAGCCAAGCCATAGGCTTCAAGCAGCTTTGCCATATCGAACAACGCTTTTTGCGCCAGCGATATTTGGCCATTGACGTCCTTGCGAGTACGAAACTCCCAACTGACGTTATTGGCGCACGCGACGCTATCTAGCGCATTTGAGAGTTCAAATGGCCGCCCTTGATGATCAATGCCGACTTGTCCAACCAATCGATAACCCTTGTTGATTTTCTCATTGATTCGTCGGTCTGCTTCAGCGTTAGGATCAGTCGAATCAATCAATCGCTGCTGCGACAATTGACCTGCTTTTCCAAACCGAACTTCAATCTCCTGGTTATCTGATCCAACGAAAATGGCCCATTCTTTGGCTGTCCCATCAGAATGACTGTAACGGTAAAGAGCAAAGCACTTTTCCATCATCAATCCTCCCAGTGGTCACCGAAGACATCAGCGGCAATACGGTGAATGGCTTCACGTTGCTCCAACTCAGCACGAGCCGTCAAAGACCGAACCAGTGCATACTCCACTGCGTTAGGAGCGCCTTTAAAAGCAAGTGTTAACTTTGCCCAGCGCACCAAGGTCCTTGTGGACATGGTGATACTGAGTTCTGCACCGCCATCCGCGCCCCCAATAAAAAGACGGCGAATGTCACCGGCTACTTTCACCATTTTTTGGCGAAAGACTTCTGGTAAGCCCGGCGCAACGTTCTCCAGAATGGCTTCCTCTACAGATGGTTCTGCATAGGTCGCTTCAATGATTCTAAAGCGATCAAGGAAAGCCAAATTCTGTTGAAGCACGCCTTGATACAAGCCCGTTTGGTCACCGCTGCCCGCACTGTTGCCGGTAGCGATAAAACGAAACTTGTTGTGTGGCATGATGATCTCACCGCCATTTTGTGCGATGACCAACGGGGCACCTTCCAAAATGTCATTGAGTCCAGCCAGTTCAGCAGGCTCAGCAAGATCCATTTCATTAATGATCAGCAAATGGCCATGCTTGACAGCCAGTGCCAGCGGTCCATACACAAAAGTCATGTTGCCATTAACCAGCGTGTGGTGACCGATAAGATCGGACAACTCCAATCGACCATGCGCAGTAATTTGCTGAACAGGCCAATTCAATCGAGAAGCTACTTGGCAAATTAGCGAGGTCTTACCGCATCCCGTGGGGCCTGTAATATACAAACCGTCACCGTCCGGGTTAGACAAGAACGCCAATACGTCACGTAAGTCTTCTTTTCTAAAAACATACTCGTCCTTGCGAACGGGAATGTTTGGATGGGTAGTGTCGGCACTAAATCCTTCCAGAACGAAAGCATCAGGAGCCGGGACATTAAACGCTTGATTCACTTGAACCAAAAATGGGGATTGTTCAGTCATGGTAAACCTCATCTGTTTTGACGAGGCCCCATGCCCCAACAGGGAATGAAGTCCCCGTCGGGTGGTGTGTTGATTGTGGTATGGCTGTGTATGTAAGAGTTCAGCTCGCTCTATCATTCGTACCCAGCATTGGCTACGAGTGAAACTGCTTTCTGATGCACTCGATGTAAGTGCATGAGAAAGGAGCCGAAATCGGCTCCAAGTGAACGTTAAAAGTAAAATGAGCTCGGCGAGTCACCTGGCAGAACCAAGTTCTCTTGCTCAAGACTGATTTTGATTGGTGTTTCAACGGGCTGCTCTGGCTTATTGGTGCTGATGCGCAACCGCTCTTGTGGCGCTTTTCGGTAAGCGGCTAAAACCTGTTCATCCAGCTCGCCTAACTTATCGGTGGCCAATTGCTTATAGTCCACCGTGCCCGCCATCATGTAGCGGCTGAGTTTGACCCCAGCATAGTCGGCATGAGCGTAGTTACCCATCATGGCGACCAATTTTGACTGAGCGTCTCGCATTTCCTCTTTCAAAGATTTAATGTGATTTTCCAGTCGAACCACTTCGGCATGTGCTGAGCAATACTGGCGAGACAACGATGTCCAGCGGTATTGAGCTTCACCCTTGGGAACAAAACAATCTTGCTCAGGGCATTTTGACGGTTCTTTTTTAGTCTGTACTAACTCCCAAAACTGAAGCGCTGTTTCTTGCAATTCAGTTAAGAACGCCGCGTCTCGTTGTATTTCAAACTCAATCAGTTGATCCTCAAAATAGAATACCAACCAACCACGCGTGCTATTGGCGACCAGTATTTGATGCTGTACTTGCACCCAATACAACTGGTACGCCTCGCTTTGTTCTCGATGAGCTTGCACATCCTCAAAAACTGACTGGCAAGGACATTTCAGTTCAACGGGCTCGCCCGCATCGTTGATGCCATCAAAGCTGGCTCGAAAGATTGCGTTATGATCGGCTTCTGCACATAACGGCAGAAGAAAGTCATTATGCGCATTTTCAAATGCTCGCCTTGCTTGAGGCTCCAACCGTATACCGCGAAGCACATTTGGATTATTCGACAGGTCTTCCGGTAATACGAATCCAGTTTTTTCTGCCCATAATCGCCAAGGTGTTTTGTAGGGTGAACGCCCCATAATAATTGGGGCTTCAGATGCCGTAACCCCTGCAATGCGCCACTGGTGCCATGCAGGAGTACGTTGTGATAGGTCGATAACCTTCATATTGCCTCCTTTGAAGGGAGACTCCCCCGAAGGAGAGAACTCCCCTTCAGGGTTAAGTGGTTACTTTGCAGCTTGTGCTAACGCTGTTTGGTGCTGAACAACACTTGCTTGAAGCGAATCAATTGCCGTTTTACCGGCTTGAATCGAACCTACGACAAGGGCAACAACCAATACCAAGCGAAAAAGTGAGGCTGATTTAGTCATGGAAGATCTCCAAAAAAAGACGAGACCTTCCCCCTGACGGGAGAATAATCCCGCCAGGGTTAGTAAAATGAATGCGTGGCTCTAAGAAGCTAAAGGCTGTGTGAGCGCTTTGGCTGCTTGTTGCTGTGCATTAAATATTTCTTGTTTCGCAAACGTCAGTTCAACACCTTGAAAATGTTCATTGGCATATTCCAATGCACTATTCCAAGCGTTTGAAGCTTCCGCCCGCTCGATAAGCTTGTAAACAAGCCCTCGGGTTCGATCATCAACTTGCTCGGGTGGAATCACCGATGGCTCAACAACGTGTGTTGCTTGGCCTTCGATAATTCGCTCCGCTTCGTCTTGATCGAAAATTCCCACAAAGCCAAACGCAATGCGGGAACACTGGATCATGGATTTATGTCTTAGCATTCGCTTAGTGTGCGTCTGCCATGGACCATCTACCCGGTAAGGGCCATTTTTGCCGTTACCTTCAAAAGGCGGTCGATAGACTTCATCCAGGTACTCAGTGATTTTGACTGGGTGCGAACGGTCGCGCCGATAGATAATGCATTCCATCCATTCCGGGCATTCTTTCGCGCCATCCAGTGAGACTTTGTTTTCTGAAGTCTTAAACTCCATGCCATCAAACTGGTCGTGTTGATTAATGATGCGAGACCATCCATCGACACCTACCACTGGAATAATCCCAGCTTGTTTATCAGGGAACGCAAAAATCTCTTTGGTGAAAGGGTTCAAGCCGTACTGATCTGCAACCACCAAAAGCGCCATCATCTGCTCATTGGTCGGTGCACTACCGTCACGTTGCTTGAATGCTGTTGCTTTTAGGGTATCGAACAATTTGTTTGGATCGACGCTAAAGCGCTCAGCAAAGCGTTGGATTAGCTTTGGTTTTTCCATTATGGACTCCGACAATCAAAGTGGGAGTCTGCCCCTGACGGGAAAGTACTCCCGGCTGGGTTAAAGCGTTTTCGCTCGGTTAAAAATCTGGTTCAGGATATGTTTGTGCCCAATTACCTTGGGAGCCCGCATCATCTGCCGGTGATGGCTCGGATGCTTTGTTCACACTATCAAGAAGCAGAAACTCGTCCGCGTCCACTTCGGTCAATCGATGCTTAATCCCATCTTTCTCCCATGAGCGCGTGCGCTGAGGCCCTTGAACAAAAAGCTTCGCTCCTTTTTGGATCAAATCTTTTGCTCTTAGTCCTAACTTAAATCCACCACGATCTCGAAAAACAACCCGATGCCATTCCGTATGCTCTTTGAGCTCATTGGATTGACGGTCGCGCCATTTCTCAGAAGTGGCCAGTGAAATGCTGGTCACCAAATCACCTGATGGATAGGCTCGCGTCTCTGGCTCAGAGCCAACGTAGCCTATGAGTGTTACTTGGTTTTTCATGATGTTCTCCTCGTCTTAGTTGAACTCTGTGCACACAGTCGTTTCTACCCGGCTGGGCAAAGAAGACTGACGGCGCAGATAGGTTGGTATTTCGAGTAAAGTCATGTCGTACGGATGTGGCTCTTTGTAAAACGCAGATGTCAAACGGGGCATACCAGAAGCTTTAGGCACTGCCATTGGACGACGTTTTGGTGTTGGTGTGAGCAATCGCTTGATTTGAGTAAGTACAAATCGAAACGGGCGCACGCTTTGACGAGCAACCAATCGCAAAAGCGACCAGCTCAGTTTTGCAAGCAACATAATGCCTGCGATTTGGATAATAAATCCGAAGATATATTCCATTGGTGACTCCTTAATTTGGTTGTGAAGGAGTCACCCCCAACTGGGGAGAACTCCCCCAGTTGGGTGGTGAAAAGGCGAACCGTAAGGAACGCATGGTTGCGCATGTAAAAACATGCAGGCTATTTGTTTAAGGAGGCTAGCTACCTCTTAGTACCACTGAGAAAACTCAGCGGCGGGCTTCCTTTGAGCTCATGCTCTCAGGCGCAGATATCACTGAAACAGATCAGCAATATTTGATAGTCAGTGTAACCGTCTTATCCAGACAGGATAGTTAGAAAGATGCTCAATTCTTCCACCTAGCTGAAAGGCCATTACCGCACAGAGGATTAGGCTAGGGACTGATTATTGTCATATCAGGAGCAAACTTATGGCCCGAGCAAAACCCAATTACTCAAAACCCATCTTTGAACAATCATTCACAATTAACAGCTTACAGGCGCAACGTGTCGTTGACCGTGTTTTTAGGCGCACGGTCAGTGCGCTTTACGGAATCGATGTCATCCTGCGCATCATTGGCGATGAGAACGAAATTGATGAAGTGGAACAAATCATTAGCCAGTTGATCGAGGATTGCGCTAAGGCGGTAGACAACGAACAAGCTCGTTTGGACAAATTGATGGAGTCCAACGGTATCGATGAAGTACCTGACTACACCGACCCGATTACCTTCAACGCCAAAATAAGCTCGCCTCAGGTTGGCCAGTTTGTCGGCTTAATTCGCAAACTCGATGCGTTGATGATCTCAATGGACACACTCTGGTTATCTAGCGTGCTTAGCAACAAGCAACGTGTTGATGGCAACTACGCATGGCAACAGCGCATTATCAAACTGGCTAGGCGCATTATTGATATCGAAATTCGAGCTCGAAAATCAGCCCAAGCGAAGGGTAAAGAAGCAGAGGTTGAACAAGCGGCGCCTTCAACCGATGACGATATCACTGAAGAGTAAACAGATACCCCCGCCAACTAGCCAGCTAGTCTCCCATCACACAGCCCCTCTCGAAGGGGCTATTGAAATTTAGTGTTGTGGATTTTGAAACACAGTTTTGGACAGAAATGAGTTAGAGCCGACCAACGGCTCTGTGCCATTTGCGGACGTTGTTAACGCCTAGGTCACATGCTGCGCAAACTAAGGCACGAAGAGTTTGCTAAACTGCCGAAGGCAGAGCAAACCGAGTGACGTGTTAGCAGTCATGTGCACCGACTTGTTAGATTTCATTTAAAGAGTTAATGCCCTGTTCATGTAGTTTATTTAAACCATCTTTCATTGCTTTAACTTGCTCTATTGAATGACCCTGCCAGCTTGATACTTCACCTACAACTTTAAATGAATGGATTGAACGATATGACATAGTTGGATTCCCTGGGAACTTTCTATCCGTTAGGTCAGGATCATTTTCAATTGGACCTGTTGGCTCAACCAAATAAATTCTTTCGCGACCATTACCTAGGGCAAGCTCTGCTCCCCAAATGGCAGCATCTAGTGTAGCTGTCAAAAATATATACTTAGCCTTATTATTTTGTCCAAAATTTGAATTAAACCCTGTTTCTATAAGATCTCCCAATTTAAGATCTGCTTTGGTTCCATGAAAAAACGTTTGAGAAAAAGGTTTTGCATTTTTTTGGGCATTCTCAGTCATATCTTTTTTCCTAGTTATGGTTTTTATACTAAATATTGCGAAATTATAGCTAACATGAAATCTAACGTTTTAGTATTTATTTACACATGAGTGTAAATAAATCATTTGTTGAACGGACGGCGACTTGTGAATCACTGTATTGGAATCATTTATGCTAATGGAATTTGCTTTTTTAAGCCTGAGGATGATTGATGACGTTATCCGATTTATCTTCATCATTGCATTCCATTGTCACTGTCGTTCAGTCGATTAATGGTCTTAATTTACGTTACTTTTCTGGTTAATTGCAAGTGTATTTTTTACACACGCAAGCGCCAGTCTATCAGGCGGCATTCAGTCTAATATTTGCGTAAATGGTTTGACGTCATCATTGTTTAACTTGAATCCAATCCTCTTATCTGTTGCGTTAAGGGGAGCACGATAGCGACGAATATCAATTGCCCTTGATGGCAGTGCGAGCAAACCCAATGCAGTTTGGTTTCCACGTTATCCATGGCGATTTTATCGGTTAAATCACGGCACTGTGCTCGAATGAGGGGGATGCGCTTGTTACGACAAGCATTGGCTAAAAAGCCATAATGGCGAATACGCATAAAGCCTTTAGGCAGGACATGTTGTAAATAGCGCCGAATGAACTCATCCATACTTAAGGTCATGAATTTGGTTTTATTGTTGTCACGATAATCCTTGTAACGAAAGCGCACACGACTGGCGTTATAGTTCACTAATCGTGATTCAGATAAGGCACCTTTGCGGGTATAACGTGCAAGATAGTGCAAGAGTTGATGTGGGTAGACACAGGCTTTGCTGTACACGCACCAAGTGGCGGGTAATGACGGTAGCGCTATGGATTGTGCCTTGAGTGCCGCTATCATTTTACCTCGAAACACAGTGGATAAAGCCTTAACAGGATAGAGATAACCTTTAGTGATAGGTTGCCACTGCGATTGTCGATTGCGGCTACCTGCGGGGATTAAACAATGCACATGAATATGTTGGCTGAGGTTTTGCCCCCAAGTATGCAACACACAAGTCATGCCGAGTTGACCCTGATGACGATGGGCAGCGAATGTCATGAGTGTTTGCCAAAGGCTCTTAAATAAACAGTGATAAAGCACGTTAGGTGCATAGTGTGCGATTAGGTTAAGTTCATGCGGTAAGGTAAACACTAAGTGAAAGTAAGGGCAAGGTAGCAGTGACATCGCTTGTTTGGCAATCCAAGCTTGCGTGGCTTGTCCTTGGCAGCGAGGACAATGCCGGTCTCTGCAACTACAACTAAATTGCTCCTCATGACCACACTGGTCACAACGCCACTGTTGATAACCGAGTTGTCCTGTTCTACACGCCAAGATATGTGCACACACTTGATATTGTTGACGGGTTAATCGGTGCTGTTGTTGGTAATGCGGTAATCCTTGGCTGAGAATATCCGCCAGATGAAGCGGTGGCATGCGTTACTGCAAGTTGGCTAGTAAATCAACGCCCCCATGCCCAAGCTCTGGCAACCAATGCAGATAGCACTCGGTCGTTTTAATGCTGCGATGCCCAAGCTGGTGCTGTAATTGATGCAACGGCATCCCTGCCTCTAATTGATGCGTGGCATAGGCATGGCGTAACTGATGCGCGTTCACTTTATCCTTAAGCCCAAGCTGTGCGGCGATTTTTTTCAGTGCCTTCGTATAGGTGGAGCTACTGAGAGGTTGGGAGGCTAACCAGCGAGAATAGAACAGCCACTCTTTGGGGTGATAGGCTTGCCAGTACACGTGGAGTTGATGCAATACCGTCTCAGGAATCACCACATAACGAGACTGGTTGCCCTTGCCGTGTTCAATAAAGGCCGTTTTACGTTGCCCATCAATCTGTGCCACTTTGAGGTGGGTTAATTCATTTAAGCGTAATCCACAGCCATAACTGAGCATTATCATGGTTTTTAAACGTAAATCTTGGCAATGGTGAATCAGTAAGTGGATATCTTGTCGGCTTAAATATTGGGGTGGCTTATGCCGTTGCTTGGGTAAAGTGATGGCTAATTGCAACGGCCGGTGGAGTATGTGTTTGAATAAGAAGAGGACACTATTAATTTGCACCAATTGGCTCGCTCGGGTTAATCGGCGCACCTCAGGCTCATTAAAATAGTGATTCAATTCCGCATCCGTGACTTGCGCTAAGGATTTACTGAAATAGTTCTCAATGCGCTGTAAGCAACCACAGTAGGTCTCGCGAGTTCGTTGTGAATAGCCCATGAGTTCAATTTCAGTGGCGACTTGTTCAATGAGAGAGTTCATTGTTACCTCCAGATTAATGGGTTAAATCTCAAGGTAAGTGTGGTCGTTGATTGGGATGTTTGCGACTCCGCGCAGCGGCTTAGTTCAACAATTTAATAGTGTGCAAATCGCGCATATTTCTACCACGTAATAGCTCACTTTTCTGGTTCATACGTTTTTATCAAATTAGCTAACCTTTTGCTAGCTATGAAAATATTTGAAAGTTAATGACGTGGTCTAAGGACAAAAATGCGCAAATTGCTCATTTACCTGAATATGGGGGAAGTTTGTTGATTTTGGATATAAAAACGGTATCAGCTGAACATTTTTCACCGTCCGCTGATCGCTCATTTGCGACGCTCGACTAGACTTGTTTTGGGGCAAAAGCGCGTTAGCTGAAATATGTTCTATCTGTGATCACAAAGTGCAAAAATGGTTACTTTAAAGCGGAAAAACACATTAAAGTAACCAATATGGAACATTATTGGCGCAGCTATTTTAGAAGGACGTGCTCAATTATTCCCCGAAATTTCTTCCGTTGCCTCCTGGCGAAGTTTCTGGGCATCAATTCCGTTTAGCCGTTCAATGGCTCTATCTGAGGCACTTTGACGGTTCCCATCCACGTTTAGCGTATTTCCTGAGCCTGTGAGTCGTTCCAGATCCAGTGACGGTACTTCGGGTAGGTTGCCTGTTATCGACAAGATACCTATCCATTCATCGAGATTGACTTGGCTCCAATCTACCTGGTTTAACTGACTCGCGGTCAAACCTTCACAGTTTGGTGACTTGGCACTGCCCCAACCAAGGCCCAATTGAGGACGTACTTGTTCTTGAATGATCCGTGAAAGTGGCGAAGTAAAACAGCAATATGACTGCCGTTTTTCAACACAGGCACCTAAGAACTTAGACTTGCAGTAAGAGCCTACATAGTGGCAACTCTTCAATACCCGCTTGGCGTTCATTTCAAACTCGCTCTGCTCACATTTCCAGATAAGCTGAATGAGGATCATAGTGACTGAATAAATCATGTAGGCCGTCATAACCGTACTCAGAACCGCGCCCGCAGCGCCCCCCAGGGCAAAGTTACCACCCGAAACGACACCATCGGCTCCAACCGCACCACCAACGTTACTAAACAGTGCCGATTGCGCCCCCGAACCAAACGTAGAGCCTACCCACTCAGCCGTTTTGTTGGTCAACACCTGCATATAGCCAGTCGCAGCTTGCTCCGCTCCCGCGCCAGCAGCCGTTGATGGCCCAGCCCCCATGAGAGAGTCCCATGCAGACACAAAAGGCTCTTTAACCGCACTCCAGGTACTGGTGATTGGTTCCCTGAGCGTATTCCACGAACCATAGATTGCCGAAGACGGATTCATGGCCATGACTGCCGTATCAAGCTTGTTAACCGCCACTATCATCGTGATGTAATCCGATAACGACACGCCACTTGGCTTTTCACAGCAATCCACTATGCCACCAACGGCTTTTTTGCACTGGCCAGCATTACCTTTAAAGACCGTACACTCGACGTTATCTTGGCCATCAGCTCCCGTACATGACATATCATTGGTCATAAACTGCGCCGCATTAAGCATCGCTGCGGCTTCTGCAAAGTTAGCCTGCTTGATTGACTCTGGCTCTAAACAATCTGTGCCCATACAGCGAACTGGCCCCTCACAGTTGTATTGAGTTTCCATTCGTGCATTTTGCACTTCAACGCTTTGTCCGCAGTCATACACCAAACTTTGGATATAGCAGAAGCCTTCATGACCAGCCCCGCCTTCAGTGCATTCGGTTCTGACGTACTGGCAGGCCAGGTTTTGCTCCAGCGCGGCACACGTATTGGTGGTCGTGTTTTGTCCGTTATTGACGATGGTTTGTGTATTACCATTGGCATCTACCCAGCTATCTGAGCTGCCCATGTTGAACTCTGGATGAGCAGTCGAAGCATTGTAGGTCGCTCTTGCCCTCCAGCATGAGAGTCCCAGTCCATCAGAGCTGCCGCGACTGGTTAAATGAACAGGAGACGAAACAACCGCTGGATAAAGGCTCCCAAGATTGGCCAACTCGCCACTACCAACCGTTAACCCGTCGATTCGTTTTGTGCCCGTATCCAAACACTGCCACTGCACGGCAGTAAACTGATCCGTTTGCATCAAGCATTGGTCTATGCCCGGATCACTTGATTGATGAACAACGTCCTGTTCTAAGTACTTGCCAGAGAAGGTCAATGAAGCGCTCAGTTTCGCAGGAGCCAAACACTTCTGAACTTCTCGGCTGCAAGTATCGAAATCGACTTTGTTCCAGCCGGATTCACATCTGGAACGAGTAACTTCCTGAGGTTCATGCCACGAAATAATCGACCCATTGGCGACTTTACACAATGAACCAACCAAGGTTCCTTTTGGACACGTCATTTCAGGGTATTTAATGGACGGTTTCGTCTCAGTCACCGTTTCCTTATTGCCCGTCAGTGAGAGTGTCGTTTTCCAACCATTTGCCTTGGATGGCGACTCGGTAATTTTTATCTCAGTATTTTGATTATCAAAAATTCTCAGCGTCGCGTTTCCAGTTTGCATAGTACTGCTGTGCTGTGGAACAAAGCTGAGCGTTTCAGAGCTAAAGCAACCACGCTCAATAGACCAGCTTTGTTGATGAGTTTCAGCGGATACACGTCGTTCTAACTGACACTCAGTAAGCGTGCTGATCTTCTCGCACACCTGGTAATCCGGTACATGCTTGGTTTCAGTAAATGGCGTAATCGTCTGAGTAGGCTCACAGGCCTCAAAACTACTTGGCATAAGGTTAGATACCACACACTTTGGATCGCTGGTTTGCAATCCACAGTCATAGGTATCGGTAAAACGAATGCATTCACCTTTATCATTGGTCTCGGCACATTCTGACGACATGAATCCACAGGAAGGATTCGCTTCAAGCACTTGGCAGGCCTGATTTTCAATCCCCTTATAGCTTTCATCATCCACACTGACTTGTACACGCCGACACAAAGGCGATATGCCAGCCACAGGGCTAGGGGCAAAGTAGGATTCACAAACTGAAACACCATTGACCACCGTACATCCGTTGGTTGAAGAAGGCTGATCCGTGCATTGAATGCTGTAGTCTGAAAACTTCGTCGGGATATCCGCTGCTTGTTCGATACAGGATTGTGGCGACCAACTATCATTCATCACCACCTTGGTTGGATCAAAGCGCACCTTGATGCGTGCATACCCCTCACCACTACCCGTAACCGATACGCGAATTTTTACCGGCACTTCTAAACCGGGTTCTACCGCTTTTAGCCTGGCAGTGAGATCGGTATTTGGATTGCGCTCCCAACTGGTACTGAGCTCGCAGCGACCTGACGTTTCTGGTGGAAAGTTATTGTTCGGCCCAGACCAGACTTTCTGATCGCCAAGCCAAACTTGCATGTAGTCATCCCATTTGGCGTATTCAAGAACGGCTGAGGTAATCGCATCGGGGTTCACGACTTTGAGTGTGATGGCCTGTTCAAACACTTTACAACGGCCACTCCAGTAGTTGTCGCCAACTCGTCCAATCCAAACTTCAAGACACCCCTCACCACAAGAGCGAAGGTTCATCGGTCCAGAAACATGCTCAATAATGCCTGCCGTGTAATCGTGAGTAATAGTGCAGCTGTTAACCGCTGTATTGAGCCTGTCACATTGCTGGTAATTTGGGCTGCCTTCACCTTGAGACTCACAGCCGGGGAAGCTTTGGGTTAATAGATTGGGGTCAGTTTGAACCGCATCAGTTAATGCCCAAAGCGGATCATTGACCATATCTGGCCGAGACCTGTCTTTGATTTGCTGTAGCGAACGAAATGCTTCACCCGTAGCGCCACTTTCGGATGCCATGCTCTCTTGGCGCTGTGTCCCCAATTGATTCATGCTGGCATCAGAGCCATAAACGCCCGTTAAGACATCCAATGAGCCCTGATCCATACCAGGGAAAAGCTCTTGCAAGTTAATGGACTCATTACCACTGCCATTCGGCACCGACAATGTATTGCCATTGAGTGCGGGCATCGTCCAGTTTTGCAGCAATTGCTTACCTTCTTGTTGTCCGCTTAGGCCGGATTGGCGCTGCACATCAGCGGCCACACCATGTAAGGGCAGGCACGCCATAGTGATTGATAAAATACCCGCTAAAACTCGGGTAAAAAGTGTTGGTTTCATGGTTAACCTCCCGAGTTACAGCAGTCTTGCCAGCGCCACAAAATGTAGAGCGCATCTTCACCGGCACCGGGGATCGTTCGCCACTCTCCCCATTTCATGGTGCTTTCACCGATGACATGCGCACTTTCAGTTTCCGGTACAGGGAAGAACATACTCATCTTGTATTGGGATTTCGGCAGCATGGGTTCGATAACAGGTCGGCATAGCGCACTGTTCCCCATTGTTCGCCTAGCAAGACCACGCCTGTGTTGAGCCGCGATTGCACGCGCCGCTAAATGGCTGGTGTTTTCTGCTAATGAGCCAAAGGCTAAGGTGTGGCCAGATAACGGGTAGAGATGGCCCCAACTGCCAGCACACCAAAACAACTGATCGATGGGTTTACCAAGCGTTGATGAAGCAGCGTCAGCGGTACAAGCCGAAATAGCCAATGGATTAGCAACAGCAGCCGCTTCAGGCTGAGTAAAAAAGGCCAGTTCATCGTTAAGCCATGTTGGGTCCAATTCCGACAAATACATCAAGTCAAAGTCCATGTAACCATCAGCATTGCAATTGCCATCCATGAACAAATCGAGCATGACCAAAAGCGGAAAGGCGTAATAATGGTAATGGTAGAAAGCAAGATCACCGGTATCGTATTCACCCTCGCCATGACCACCTTGCAGTCGTCTATCACCTAACGGTAAACGAATCCCTCCCAGGGAAGGCGAACAACCTGGCGTTCTGACCAGTTCAATCAAACGCGCTGGCTCCCACATGCTGGTAACAATACCTGGCCTTGGCACACCTAAGTTGTCTTCACATAAGCAAAATGACTTGTTTGATGCGCCGCTTGGGACATTGCCAGAGCCAAGAGGAAGACCGGCAACCCGGATAGGAAAAATGCATGACCAGCAAACATCCGTCAGCAACTTGCCGGACAATAACCCCGCGTCTGGGCAAGTCAATTCGGCTTTTGCAGGAATAAATGCGCTTAGGGCAAACATGACAACGAGAGTCCGCATCAGACGATACGTATTATTGAGCTTTTTCATGAACAAGCTCCTTTGCTGGAATTTCTTCTATTTCAAACGCGAGCCCCTTTGCTTGAACAAACGATGGGGTGACTTGCAAATCAAAGCGCTGCTTTAGCGAGGCATTGAGAAGATAAACCGGACTGTCCAATGTCTTTTCGATCGCATTGAGGCGATTCCAACCTTGAGCACGGTCGAGCTGCGTGGTGATAAGCGTAATGCGGCGCAGCGTCCTATCTTGGCCCTCAAGCCAATGCGCTACTGCGTCCACTTCTTCAGCGTTCGACGCATTAAACACCACGAGCTGCTGAGTAAATGGCAAGGCTTTTAGCGGGTTAATACGCGTTCCTGCTGGGATCAATGTTCGGCCATTGGCATCCAATAGTGGCCGCTGCATGACGATGGTTGGATCAACCGTTCTTATCCGATACTGCGTGGCTTTGGGTAACTCAGTAAATGTTTGGCGAGACCAGAAACGCTCAATGGCTTTTTTCTTTAACGCGCCCAAGTCAATCGACTGTAAACGCTGCATCGCTACTTGCACCAAATCCGGTTCTAAAATCGAATGAATAGGACCGCGTTGACCCAATGAACCGGTATTGCCTGTTTCAATTTGACGCTGCAACCAGTCCTTGCTGTAAACCCCTAGTGCACTTGCAGTCACCTTGTCATCTTCTATGCGGAAAATAGCAGGCACGCTAGTCACCCGCCAGTGCACAAAGGCTTTCGGATCGATTCGAACCTGAGGAACAGGATCAAGCCCCGTCATCAGCGTATGCCAATCACGGATAGCCGCCCCCAAGGTCTTTCCTTCAGGAATTCCCCGAAACAACACAATAGCGCCGGTAGCACTGGCCTCTTTAAATAGCTGCTTCAGTGAGGAATCTCCCAGTGAAGACGACGCAAAAATCAACCATTCATCGTTATGTTTGAGCGACGCAGGTTGTTCAATCGGTGAAAAAGGCTCGATAAATTCAGATGAACCATCCACAGCACTTTGTAAAATGCTGCGGCTCATTTCAACGATCTTTTTGTCCTCATCAGACAACGGATAAGGCTCTTGTGCCCAGGAAACTTGAACCCAAGCCAATGGAGCAACCAACAAAAATAAGAGGCATAGTCTTCTCATCATCCACCTCCTACCAAAGCGGCCAAGCGCGACCGACAATCTGCTCGCGCTTAACGGCATTCCAATAGCGGGAGTCGAAACTTGTTGCAGCCTCACCGGAAAACCAATATTCGTTTTCTTGCAGCGTCAATGAGCGGCTAAATTGTGATTCCGCCACACCAAGACGCTGGGCTAATGCCATGCCGGTAGAGACTTCAGCACCGTTCACCAGCACATGCTCAGGCGTCACATTGACTTCATCCCCAGGCATCCCTGTTAGGCGTTTCAGCATACGAGTACCGTCGTTATATAACGGAGCAAGTCCTTTTGAGTGGAAGGCATACAAACCATCCTTAACGGGCTCTTTATTCCATAGGTCAATCAGATACACCGTGGTATCAGGCAGGCAGCGCTCTTGCTGGGTATCAATACCTATTCGGTAGCGCATCATGGCGTAGGTGCCTACCAAGGCCATGATTAACGCAAGAACGGTCAACCGAATGAGATATGGCCGCCAAGGCATTCTTTTACGGAGTATCTGCATGAGACACCTCCTTTGAGCCTGCTGGCACAAATACGGAATCATCAGCACCCACCACCGCTTGGGCATCCAGCACGATAAAACCGGCTGCTTTTAACTTTTCAATTTGCTGATTGGTCTGAAGCAACCTGGATTCGATGTCTTGTTCGCTGGCATTGGGGCCCAGTGACAACACCGCCTCCCCAAAATCGACGACTGCAATGGGCGTACTTAACGCCAACTGGCTGTGGATGGGTTCGAGTGTTTTCATTAAGAGCCAGCTGGTCATTAAACCGCTACCAGCAATAGACAAAGTAATAGAGGCCATAAATGGCCAAAGCGTGGTCTTATTCATAGCCTCGCTCCTTCAACAACTGAGAGATGGCATCAGCAACAGAAAGGCCTTTGCGCGTTAACTGTTTAATCGCGTTTACATCTTCTGCACGGGACGAGTACAACAGCTTGTGAAACGGATCGACAATGAGGCGGCCAATCCCGGTACCCATTTCGGTAATAAAGAAAATTTCGGAATAGACACCCGTGACGGTATGAACCGTTTTTAGGTACTCATAACCGCCTTCACCTAGTGGCAAGCGGCCTTCTTTTTTGAGCGCGTTGATGGTTTCAGCTTTTTGACCAAGCAGGTACATATTGGCCGAGTTTTCAGCGATGGCTTTACCTGTAGGGCTGTCATACAAATCGTTGACCGACTGCGTTACCGTTACAGCACTGCCGCCATATTTTCGAAATCGACGGTAACCCGTCTCGATGAACTTACCGACATCACCTTGAGTCAGCAGATCCCAGGCTTCGTCAATGAACACAATCTTGCGACGATCACGCTCACCTAAGTACATCTCTTGTTGGATTTGGTAGATAAGCTGAAGCAACACCACTTGTTGCAGGTGCTTGCGTCCCTTGAGCTCTTCTAACTCCAGAACGGTGAAACGGTTTTTGAAGCGAATATTGTTGTGGCCATTAAAGAAACGGCCATATTCGCCCTGTGTCGTAAACGGATAGAGCTGCTCACCCACGTCCTGCACACGTCGGTCTTCATGATTTTTTAAAGCCTCTGCCACATCATCAACCAACATGGCACGACCTTTTTTCTCCCACAGTTCACGGGTCTGACGCTTTAGGTTGGCCATCTGAAAATCAGTTAATGACTGCGTAGGCGCGGCCATTGCGGCCAATAATCCAACCAGTACATCCGCTTCTTCGTCATAGTCCTCAACGATTTCAAACGGGTTTAAGCAAATGCCACTATCCCGCCCGAACTGTAAGAACTCTCCGTCATAAACTTCACACAGCTTTTCATAAGAGCGGCCAACATCAATCACCCAGCATTGCCCGCCTTCAGATAAGTAGGAGGAGATGATTTCGTTCACCAGGAAAGACTTGCCCGACCCCGATTGCGCCGCGATGCAACAGTTGTAATTACTGCCCGAGTCATAAAGGGACACACTCATGATCTGACCATTACGGGAAACAAAGTTAATCACTGGCGTGCCCGTGCCTTTCCAATCCGCAAATAAAGGCAACAGAGGGATGACATGCCGTGTCGCCATGGTCTTGAATCGAAACAAGTCGTTCATCGCCTGGCGGTCAGCACCAAATGGCAAGGCATTCAGGAAAATGGGCAAACAGAAGTACTTGTCTTCCATCAGCTCAAATCCGAGCTCTTTGAAATAAGTTCGAGCATTTGAAACAGAGCTGATGGACGCCTCTTCCGTCGGGGAAAACAGCGTTAAGGTCATATTTGCCCGAATAGGACGATCACCTTCTTGCAAAGCTTCAAAAAGAACATCAAACCCCTTTTTCTTGGCTGCAAGCACCGGCACAAACTTGAGCATCGGGCCATAGGCCTGATTGACCGCCCATTGACGCTTCGTCTCTAACCGAGATCGCATCGCCTCAGCTGAGGGAAAGTGAATGGTGACATTTAGCAAAAAGCTGCCGCGTAAACCGCGACTGCCCGTCATCATATCGCCCGCAAAACTTGCGGCATGACCAAACCAGATCCGCTCAGGCAAGCGCTTAAACGATAAGGTTTTAACTCGGTAATCACCCAACATCAGACCTTGGCTATCCACCTTGATAGCTCGGTCATAATCCAACACTTGCTCTCGAAGTGGTTTATCAGCCTCACTGCGGATTGGTGATGGATTGCGCCAGGAAGCATCTTTTCCCCAGTTAAGCTGCGCACTTAATGCTGCGAGCCAATTTCGGTCAGTCATCTCAGTGACGCGAAAACCAACCGTTGCCAGCGCTTGCGAGAAAGAAGCTCGAAGCGCGGATGCTCGACTCAACTCACGCTCCGTCGGAATAGGACTTTCCAAAGGCAATTTGCAGGTGACGATCAGTTGAAAGTTGCGTACCTGAGTCTGGGTCGATTCTTCTATCGGTTGAACCGTGCCCCCTTCGAGGAAATCCGCACGTTTGCGTATCGACGCCCTAAGCAATGGATCGGATTGACGATGCCGTAAGCCCATCATGCGCTGAAGGTCGGTTTGAATATCAGGGGATGCGTACAGGCCAAATTGCAGCAAAGTGTCTTTTGGCCAGTCGTTATTGAGAAGAACATTAACCCTGTCTGCAACAGACTCATCACCACCCGGCAATGGGTCACATAGAAAACCAAAGCCAACACTCTGGTCTTCCATGAAAAAAAGTTGCTCATCGTCTGAATAGGCCAATACTGGCAATAGCTCAGAAGCGCGTTGCCCTGAATACAGAGAGGCTTTCATTAACGCCCCTCCAACCAAGCAGAAAGATCATAAGGACGGCCTCGGCTGATGCGACCATCATTGGCGACGATGAAAGGCACACCTTGAATTCCAAGAATTTGAGCCGTCACCAAGGTACGCTGCATTGGCTCTAAGTTGCAGGCATCATCCTGCTCTAGGTTACCAATCCGGCCATTGAGCAATGCATCGGCGGCCGCTTTCTTGTCACGCGCACAGCCAAGCTGGCGAACCTGACGCTCTGAATCAGGACCAAGCACTGGCACAGGGAGAATTTGGAAGGTGTATTCCTTGGTTAGCGGTAGGGCTTGTTTCAAAAGCTCATGGCAATGCGGACACCGGGGATCAACAAAGACCACCACTTTCTTTTTGCCTTCACCCAGCGTCAGTGGATTCAAATCATCCATTTTTAAGCCAAGACGACTTAAGTCCAGCGTGTTACCCGCTTCACGAATTTCTTCAAGGCTGGTAAGCGGCTTTTTCGACCAGGCATCATAGAGCGTGCCATCAATGACGAACCGGCCACTGTCTGACATGAAAACAATACGGCCATTGCTTTCGACCGCTTTCATACCGGTGACCGGCAAAGAAACCATGCCGTCAATTTTGCCAACGGGCGACACTTCAGACACAGGTTCAGCTTGAACCAAAGGAGACAGCGCAAGCGCCAGAATAATTGGAGATAGTTTTCGCATGAGGAGTCCTCGTTAATGTAAATCGAGGCTCCAGTCTATGCAGTTGTCCTATGTGGACTCGGTTAGATAGATTGAAGAAATCGCAATCTAACTAGGGGGCTTATAGCTCGTTTAGGTTTGTTATAAACGAATTACTCGGCGTTTGCGTTAACAAGCCAATCATCAAGCACTTGCTTCAATTTATCTAATTGCTCTTGATGTTTTGCTTGATTCTTTGCCAATTTGTTAATGTTCTGCAACTTCCAACGAATCGCTGGCAAGTCTGCTGCATTAGGATAGTCAAACAATGCCCAGTCAGGTTGCCCTCTTTTGAATGACATAAGGAAAGCATGATCCCTTTCTGTGAAATGTTTTTGAAGTTCAATTAACATCATGGGCCTAACAGAGGCTAAGTCTTCGCATTCAACTTTTTCAAAAGTCATTCCGTCAAATTCTGCCTGAAATTTCTCATTCAGAGGCTGCCAGTTTGGCGACATGACTTCATTAATAGGCCGAGGGTGACTTAATGTATAGGTTAAAAAACCCACCAAAATCTCTCTCGAAATCCCTTCACTACCAAGTAACATACGCACATCAAATAAGTCGCGAGGATGTTGGCGATCCATTGCAGCACACAATTTCCCACCATACAGATCGGGAAGACTGACTACCTGAATCTCAGCATAACCAAACTCGTCTTCAACAGACTCTTGAACTGGCATTATTTCTGCACTATGCAATGTACCTCTGGCGACGGGCGACACTTCAATTTTGATCGTCGCAACCTGACTTGATACAACTATTCTCAGTTCATCAGCTTTATTATCCTGAAATGCCGCTCGGATATCTGGTTGAGTATTGATTCTGTCTGTAATCCGTTGCAATGCAGCCCTGACATTAATCAAAGCCTCATCTCTTGGTTCAAGTGGAAGATAAGCAAGATCAATATCTACAGATAACCGAGGAAAATCTCTCACAAATAAATTAATGGCGGTGCCACCTTTAAGTGCAAAAACCGTCTCTGTTGCTACCACAGGCAGCATTCTTATGAGCAAAGAAACCTGTTTGTAATATGGGCTATCTTTATCCATTATGTTGTTCACCTTTTTTGACGCTTAATATCTCTGGCACTGTGATTTGATATCGCTCATCAAAACGTCCTTTTTCGACAACCTGCCGCTTTCCTGCCCCCAATTTAATTCTTGTTTCATCTATGCGATTGACCCACTGGTGATCGTAGTATCGACCCAGAAATAGAAATATTCGGTTTGCCTGAACAGAGCTGCTTCGTTCAAGAATATCTTGTACTTTTCTAGGGCTAAGATTGACTAAACCCTGAAATAATTCTGCGACATGCTCAAATGAAATCAGCTTTCCAATCGCATCTACCACTTCATAGGCAGCAAGTTCTGCACAGCTGACAGTGAGTTCTTTCTCTTTAACCGTGATCCTTTTCAAATCTTTCTCGGGATTCACTTCAAGCTTATGGTTTCCACAGTAAAACCAATTCTGATAAGGGAATTCACGAAACCATTTCGGTAAGGACGACTTGTTTTTAACGCAAATCCAAACTTGCTCTTTGTTCAGCTGTAAATAGTGACTCAGTCCCTGGTGAGTTAAGCTGCTCAATCCAGCCAAATGAACTGAAACGCCCAATTGCACATCCAATGCTTGAATGGCATCAACCCAAGTTGGCTTTATATCGCCCTGCGCATTTGGACGATAGTACACACCAGAACTAAGCTTCTTTAGCCAACCGTTCTGCGCGTACTTTTGAGCCAACGAGTAGCTCACACCGTTTTCAGTCAGCCATTGCTGAAGTACTAGCGCACCAGGAGAAGTATGAGCAACAAGCCAGTTTATCTTAGATGACATTTTAACACCCCAAGTGTGAATATCACGAACAGTATAAACCATTTAGTTTATTACGATAGGGATTTTAACACTTTAGGTGTTAATATACCTAATACTGTAAACCAAGATCGCTAATGTGGCGTTGTTGAAATGAAAAAGTCTACCCAACATCACCAATAACCCGATGTTGTGTAGACCTAAGTTTGATTGCCTTAAGTGAACTGACTACTATGGCTCACATTCAGGTGCCCAGTAAAACGGCGCTGATTGCTGGAACGGTTGTGCCAATGACTTCTTGAGTGCTGGCAACGACAGGTAAGGTTGCAGACATAACACTTTCAACGACTGTTGGTGTGTTGTAGAGACCCATACCGCCACCAATGCCCAGAGCGAAAGCCATCAAGCTTTGGCGAGCGATACCGCCCACAATACCCACCAGAACCATGGCTCCCGCTACGATCCGTCCCAAAGTACCTTGGGTCCAATCTTTTAGGGTATCCCACACATCAGTGAAAGCATCACCGCCGGTGCCCGCAAATGAGGGCTCCGAAATCATTAACGCCATCAAACCAAGCGCACCAATGGTCATTAGGCGCTGAGTTTGAATGGTGCGAACTGCATTTGTCATTCGTTAGTTTCTCCGTAGATACTCAAGTTATCGCGCTTACCATCAGCTCCCGCTGAGGCAGAATCGCTTTGAGTCTGAAGTGGACGTAGCACTGGCGAAACCGTTCGAGGTGCTGACACCCCAATATCCCACCGGCGCGGTTCAATTTCGGTAAACACGTAGCTGGATAAATTCAGATCTCCACGGTCATCCTCCCAAGGCGCAATCCAAATTCGCATCACTCTTGAAGGAATGCGAAGAGGTGCAGATTGCTGCGTCTCAGGTAATGCTGGATGGCTCAGCAGTCCTGTCTCTAAATCAGATTGTGAATACCCAGAGGGAGAACCAATTCGAGTCGCCACAGCATCAATCGTCTTGGGTGCAGCCCCATTACTTGTAAGCTCATAGACTTCACGAGCGGATAAACAGCGCACACCGTCAGGCATACCTGGACATCCATATTCACTACTCCCAAGACCCAATGAACTACAGCCAGACAATAAGGTTGAGCCGACTGCCAATAAAAGTAATCCAGCTTTAGACCACTGTTTTGAATGGTGCTTTGGGTTGTTCTGCATTGATGTCGTCATGGTTAACTCTCCTCTGGATACACATCTTATTGTCTGAAACGGACTTCGATCGGTTAGCAACATGCAGGATTTTTTCATCTTCTTGCACCTCCCCCTTGCGAAGTGGCCAACGACAACGAGGCACCACGAGTGACTATGACTTCAATTTTCCTGGCAGCGTCTACCTCTATGACTGGGAACATATTTTCAGCCATGTCCAAATAGAACTTGGCCACTCGATCCAATGCTTTACCGGTGCCTTTAATCGCAGCACCTTGTAATGCTTCTTGGCTCATGACTTGCTGGTAAAGCTGAGTATCACCGGCATTACCCGTCTGAATCGTCGGAACAGGATTCACATCAAATGCGCCTGCCAAGCCCTGAAGGAATCCGGCCATCATTGATTTGGCCACCAGTTGGCCTTGTTTCGACACTAATCGGCCACGAATACCGGCTTTGCCGTCTTCACCCACGGCATAAGAATCCAGTCGCGTTTCAATGACGCCACCATCTTCTCTCACACATGAAATGGTCTCGCCTCGCAAATAGGCACGCTCAGAGCTCAAATCACCGTAACCTGCGGCGATCAAGAAACACTCTTTGATATCCGCTCTAAATCGGTTAGGTAAAATGGCTTCCTTTTGAATCCTCAGCAATGCAGGAAAAGGTTCGCGTCTTGCGGACTCGTGAGTAGGAGCATCCAAACCCGTGATCAAAGTACCCGAGATGATGCTGCCTGCCGGTAGGTACAAAGGCGGCGCTTCTTGCACAACAACCTCTGGTTCAGCAACCACTTCAGGCTCAATCATACGAATCGTGATTGGCGGCAATGGAACATCTCGTGCTCGTGTGCCTTGGCCATTGGCTGGCTGCTGATAGAGCGGATCAGGCAGCGGCGCATTGGCAAAATAGTCGTCTGGGTTAGACGGCAGAGGCTTTTCTTCTTTAGGCAATTCCATGGCAGATAAAGGCACGTCGAAACGGCTATTTGTGCCTTCAACTGCTGCATCACCTCCAGCGCGAACATCATCAAGTTCCGCTCGAAGGCGAGCCAACTCCGCATTGACCTCACTTGGTATAGAAGGCGAACCTGGGCTTAGCCGTCCTGAATCGACGTCACGACGCAAGCGCTCAACTTCACGACGTAACTGTTCATTGCGCTCACTGAGTAGTTTTACGTTCGCAGCCAAACTATCGACCCCAACATCACGAGTATTGGTATCCGTAAGAATGTGCCGGATCGTTTCCTGTCGGTTCCGACTGCTTGAGCCATCGTCAGGAGTAGGTGAAAACACCATCACCATAAAGATGAGACCACCAGCAATACCGGCAACCGATAGGCCCCGCTTCATGTTCGGGCTCATTTGTTCCCATTGTGCTTTCATCGTTATTCACCTCCCACAAGAAGCGAAGGTCGCTGACTTTCCACCGCTTCTTCACGATGATTGCGAACAACCACATACAACTCAGTCTTTTCACCCGGCAACAAGATATTGCGAGGCCAGTAGGCGCTTGCCACTATATCTGGTGCATGACAGGCTATTTCACTGGCTTCTATCGGCTCATCGGCAAAGCTTTCAACCAGTCCTACATAGACGGTGAAGTAATGTCCCGTCACAATTTGCCCCTGCTTAAAACCAAAATTTAAGCCCGGCTGAAAACATTTCGGGCTTGTGTCAGTTTGGCCAGCTAAACGGATGTCATGGCCTTGTGGTAACTCATTTAGTGCAAGGCGTCTGAGTAAATCACGTAAGCTATCGACGTATGGCTGAGCCGTTTCCCAAGTGGCGGCTTTTCGGTTCACGACGCCCTTAATAGGCCACTGCTGACCATCAATAGCTAAGGTGATTTCACGCGGTGGAATACGACGAGGTACTAAGGTGACAGATAATGCGGGCGCTTCCTGACCAGGCGGAGTGATGTAAAGTGAAACCGGTGATTCTTTGTCCGTGGCCACATATACAACATTCCCCTTTATTTGCGTCTGAGCATCACTGGTTGTTCTCACCTGAGGCGATTCAAACGGCGTCACAATCCGGTTCAGATGACCAATACCTACAGGGATCAGCTCATTAACACCCGGTGTCATCAGCAGCGTTGTTGGCACATCCGTTGAAGCCGTATTGGTTTGAGTCGGTGGATTTGCAGTAGCAGACTGCTTCATTACACTGGCAGGCACAATCGGCAATTCCACGTCTGCATACGACGCTTGAGATAATAGGACGCCACTTAAGCTCATTGCGATTAAGCTTGGTGTTATCCATCGACTAATTTTGGTTCGCATCATTCACCCTCCGGTTTTGCTCTTGGGTCAACTTTTCACGAACTCGCTTCGTTCTAGCTTGCCCCTCATACGTATCCATCCAACTGAGCTTTGGACGGTATTGCTCAATATCGATGTCAAACTCATAGGTGCGAGTTTGGCGCTGTTCATCTCCAGATGGCCCAGAGACCAAGGAATAACCGGTCACAAAGACATGGCCGGTTTCATATTCATACTCCACTTGTCTGGGTTGGAATTTGAGCGTGACTCGGTCTTCGCGGATTTGCCTTGCCTGAATCTCCAGTGCATCGACCACTTGCTGGTACACCGCTGGAGAAAGCAGCGGCTCGATAGCAACTCGGATGAAAGACACATTACCCGGCGTCACGTTGCCCATAAGCTCAGCCAGGTAGAGTCCCCAGGATTCAAGGTAAGGCTGAGTGGCCTGGTTTCGTGACACTTCAGCCGTTTCAGACAAAGTTGGTGGTTGAATGGCTACCACGGTATTGCGAGAAAATGCCGCAACCGCAAGCAGCAAGTTAGATAGCACCAGCACTGCAATCAGAAACCGTTGCCATCGGTTCTCTAATTGCGTGCCTTGCCATGATTTTAAAAACACGTCGAACTTCACGGCAGATAGCTCCTGATAAATGGGTTAGGGATCGTCTTGGCTTTGGTTGGCAACAGCCCAGCCCAGTAGATGGCGTGAAGAATAAAACCATCAGGGCGACCATCACGAAAACGCCGATAGAGCTTGGTTGTCACCAACCCCAACAGGCATAAAACCAAGGCATTACCGGTAAAAATGCCGATCACTAGCCCCAACAGAATGGGAGCCATCTCATCGGCACTCCAAAGCAGGAAGTGCGGCGGGTCATCGATATAGGATGGAATACTCACAGGTTCCATAGTCACTCCTCGTTGTTTGAATTGAGAAGTGAAGAATGCCTTGGGATTGGCAGGTTCAGTGGTCAGCTAGATGCCGAATTCTTGAATGTTTTGAGGGTTCTATTCAGACAATACTAACAATTGATCTTTTTGATGCGGTTGATATGATGAGGATATTGGTCGTGTCGAGACCAGCTGCCCACTTTAGCAAACCCGGACGGGACGACATGCAAATCAAATTTATTTTTTGCTTAGGTTTTTTCTGCGACCTCGGCAGTGGGCACCGTATTCGCTAATAGGAGAAACTCAATGCAAATTACTAAAATCATTTCCTCTGCCACGGTTGAACGTTTAAAGCAAAAAGCACGAAAGCTTAAACGTGAAAAACCCATTACACACACTCAAGCACTTGATGAAGTTGCAGTATCTGCTGGTTTTAATCATTGGCATCAAGTTGTGCAAGCTAATGACTTACTTAAACCATCAGAAGTGGCGTTATCTTCTGGATGTATCATGGCTTTTGATGTCAAAGATGGTATGGATGTCGATACCAGTGATGGGGTCTTAATTGAAGACCACTTCTTGGAAATGCTCACTGAAAAGCAGCTATTTGAAATTTATGCCAATTCCCCTGATGAGGAAGATGAGCAAAACAGGCCACTAAAAGAAACGCTATCGGATTCAGAGCTTTATGAGTATTTTCGAGATGATTGCTCATTCATGTACTTTCGCCTAGCCGAGTCTCATGCAAACAAACCGTTAAAAGAAGTATTGACTCTTATACGACAGTACTCGTTTTGGATGCCGCAATATATTTGGCTTCAAGGTCACCTTATTGATACTTATCATTTGCCAGCGGAAGACGAGAATGGCAATACCGTAGGCGTCAGGTTTTAGCTCTACAAGATGAGGCCTAACTGGCCTCATATCTTCTTCTGCAAGTGACTTAACGCCAACCCCGCCATCAATGCCAAACCGATGATCAGCGACGGTAACACCACCGGTGGAATAGCCAGCGGGGCGAACAATCCCATAAACAGCAAAATGACACCTGAGCCCAGGATAATCATGCTGTAGCGGTGAATGATTGGGCTCGAAAAATCAAAGGTTGTCTTCTTAATCTTCCAGGTCATCAAGCCGTCCCACAGCGCCGGTAACATGAGAATAAGCGCAAAGGGCAACCAGACCATCAGCAAAGCAAATCGAGTGAACACTTGGTACAACACATCAAAAAATGCCTGAATACGGTCTTCTACCCACACAAACCAAAAGCCTCCCATGTTCTCCATCCCTTTAGAGCGCAGTCGTTGCTCTTCAGTGGGGATTAGAAAATCACGCACAGATTGCTCCATCTGTGTATCCACAATCCATGACTGATACCAGCCATGGCTAGTTTGACCAATCCAATAGCTTGTTTGTGCGCCCAATTGGTTTTGAATCATCTGCTTCTCTTTATTAATAACCCGGCCAGTCCAATCACCGGGCACTAACACGCCAATGGCAATAATCTCCAGCATCAGTGCCAGACACAGCAGCCAAACCGACTTATGCTTGCTCATGCCAAACATCCTCTTCTACTCGCGCCAGCATGGCTGCAACGGTTGGCGTCATAATCCGGGCTTTAATCACTTGTTGAAGCCGCTTTGTCGTCGTATGGCCACTGACATAACGCACATCGATGCGTCCTTCAGCCAGATACCCCATTCGATTTGGACGATTACGAATCCAGGAGTAGAAATACACACCATCCACGGCGGCCCACTCGAAATGGTCAGGATCACGCAGGCGAATCCCCGTTAAAGCACTGGCGGCAGTCCAGGTCAGTGCCTCAATGAAATGCCACAGGCGTACACTGTCATCATCACAACTGACTTCTTCATAACTGCCCAAGCCATTACACAGACACAAATCAAAGATGGAATGGCCATCTAACGTGAACGCATCCGTTAAGTAGTCCGCCAAGCAATACACCGAGGCCAAAGCATGAGGCCAGTCGGTTTCAAGCAGTCTTAAGGTTTCCTTGAACTGGGGGTTATGTTGCTGCCACTGAGCGAGCATTTCTTTACTGGTAAGTGTTGTCATTTTCAGACAGACAGAATGATGCATACAGACTCCTTATGCTGCCTGTGTAGAGCTGGTTAAAATAGGAATGCGGCCTTTGATCACGCGGCCACCTGAAAGCTTGGCGATGTACTCCAGGTTGGGAAGCTGGCCTAATAACTGCGGTGGAAACATATCGCCTTCTTCCTCCATCAAGCGTTCGCCATGATTGCCGGTAAACAACGCGGGGCTGTCCGAGTTGGACGACATACCTTGAGTTTGCATGATGTACTGCAACCGAGTCTTAGGCAGATTGTCGGTAATGTACTGCTGCGTTTCGGCATCCATCACCCGAAGAGCTATCAGGTTGTTGATGTTACCTAACACCTGACGGGCCTTAGCTTCGCTGCCTGTACGAGCTGAAAAATCAGCAAAGGTCTGAGTAGCAATCACACAACGCATTTTTGCGCCACGGCCTTTGTTGAGAAGTTGAATGAAGGGATCGTTGACGACTTCAGCCGCCTCATCGATGAAGATATTTACGGGACGATTTTCAACACCATAGTTATAGCGGTCACCGGCCACAGCAGTGAGATCCGATAAAAGCAACGAACCAATGGCGCTGCCAACCATGGCGTCGGTTAATGAATCCAAGCCGATATACGCCACTTGGGCATTGTTGATAATTCGACCAGAATCCGTAATTAACCGGCTGTCATCCACATCGTTTGCAATCGGTGATAACAGTGGGCCTAATTCACTTGAGGTGAGCATATTGAGCACCGGCATCAGTGAAGCCACCATCTTGGAATAGTGGGTTCTGTCATGCTCAAACATACTCAATAGCCCTTCCAAATCGGTATTGGCGGCAACGGGCTGAATGCGTTCGTAATAAAAAAGCAGCATCGCCATGGCTTGTTTTGCCAAGGTATTGGCCTTTTCGGTAAAGCGCTTAATCTCCACACTAAAGTTCGGATATACCTGCTCACCCCAAGCCGTGACGGCTTTTACTACCAAACCTTCTGGGCCACCTTCCAAGAATCGTCTCAGTGTTTTCAGATCAGGACGTTGTGAAGTAAGCAACAAACCTTGCACGATGTTATTCAGTGCCATTTGGCCAAAGGCTTTAAATGGATCAGCACCGGTTTCGGATGGGATTAAGGCCGCAATTCGGCTGGCAATTTCAGTGCCACGGTTAAAGTTTCTAAGAGGATTAAGACGTACAGAATGCTCAGGAAAACCCGGATGAAAATACACAAAGCGCTCAGGACTACCGGCGGCAATACAGGCTCGCTGTGCATTATCCTTAAGTTCCTTGTCTCCCTTAGGGTCAATAATAATCACGGCTTCATTACGCAAAATGGCCTGAGTGATCATCGCATCAAAGCATCGGGTTTTTCCGGCACCGGTCGTACCGACAATTAATGTATGCCCCTCAGTGTGACCAACTGGCTGGTACACATCTTCTTCTTTGGGCTCAACACCATGAATCCAGGTTGAACCCATTTGTCTGCCGTGACCTTGGTTAAGCAAGGTTTGCTTATCCCGCTTTAAGATTTCATAAGCACGTTGGGCATGACGTTGGTCCCACTCAAAGCCATACCCTAACCACAATTCATCAGGATGTTTTGCCATCACCTTTTGCAAATGCGACAGCGCCATAAATGCCAATGGTTTGCCTTTTAGCCCCATCTGCAACTTATAAAGGCGATAAGCCTCAGGAAGGCGATACAACGCCATGCCCGAGGAAATCCCTGTCATCCACCAAAATGGTTCGGGCGGTAACTCTGTCAGCATTTCTGCGGCAATCGCCCCAGTGGCTCCAACCAGCCAACCAGCTGCTGCCATGGCTTCATAGTTCGTGCGCCAGGGCATCTCATATGCGTTTTCTTTCATTCATGCTCCGCAAAATAACCGTTTGCAATCCGATTAATTTCAAATGGATTAACGCTTAGCGTGAGCGGTAAACAGAACCGTTTCCCCCTCATCAAACTGGCATTGGTCACTGGCCGAGATCCCCCGAAGCAGCTGTCCGGCTGGAATACCATGCTCATTGGCGACTTGGCGTAAGGTTTGAATCGTGACGCGAATACCATCGGCACTATGATCCACGTCTGGGTAATCACCATCGGTCAGTAAGATGGGCAAATCTTTCACAAAATTAACCATCTGTTGCCGCTGCGCGTGTTTGGGGTCGGTACTTGAGTTCGCATTGGCCGCAATCGGCTTTTGCTTTCGCTCCGTTCTTGTGGCGGGTTCTTTTGCTTGGGCATTGGTTGTCTCAGTTCGACTCGGTCGCGGTGAAGCCTCTTCGTTCTGAATTGCTGCCGCCGGTTCTGCGTCTTGTTTGGGAAGGTCAATCAGTGCAGTAAGCCCTTTAGAAATCGATATTTTCAGCAGCAACCCTTGCTCCTGAACGCCATCTTTCGTAGTAATAGTTCTAGCCTTACGTGTCGGGTTTGCGGGATCTAGTTCAAGCCAATCTAATCGACTGAGTTCAGCAAGCAGTTTTCGGGGAGCACACCAAGGTCTTACGGCATCGGGATAG
The DNA here is from genome assembly GCF_033344235.1 of Vibrio sp. Vb1554. Classification (NCBI taxonomy): domain Bacteria; kingdom Pseudomonadati; phylum Pseudomonadota; class Gammaproteobacteria; order Vibrionales; family Vibrionaceae; genus Vibrio; species Vibrio sp. Vb1554. The sequence continues at coordinate 65,136 of NZ_JAWPOJ010000021.1, forward strand.
CGGATCAGTATCTGTTCACCAACCACAACCAGCGCGCTACTGGCCTCTGGGAGCCATGCCAAAGATTCAGGCAGATTCAATGCTTCTGCATCGTGCTGGTTTACGTTATTTGAGATAGCGCCATCATATGAATTGTTAGGCTTTTCACATCCATCAGCTGGAGCATTTTCATTTGCCTGAAGGTGATTAACATCACTGGCATGACGAAGTTCATCATCTTGTTCGGACGGTTTTGTCGATGGCGACTTAGCCGAATTGCTATGTTCGATTGATGATGACGCTTCAGACAAGCCTGGCTGCTCTCTGGAACGACTCTGAGGCTCTGCTTGTGTTTGCTGTGTTGCTTCCCACTCAGATTTGCTAAACAGTCTCACGCTACTTGGTACATTCGAGCTGAACAATAAATCGGCCTCAGATATATGAAGCATGGGTAACCAGATTGGCTTGTCGTCTTTGATCAGCACTTCAGGGGCAAGACTTTCATATCGCTCATTTGAGACGGATTTAGTGGCCAATCCTCGCTCAATAAGGATGTCCGCAAGGGTATCGGGGTCTCTTGGGATGCCAGGTATCTTGTCTTTGGCCAATAGCTCAATGATGTCCTTAGCCGCGCTTTTCCAAACCAGGTAAAGATTGGTTGATTGATTCGATTTTCGTACCCAGACTCTGGCGTCTCGCTGATTGACTAACCACTGGGAACTGGCAAGCAATCGCCTCATGGCATCAAGTAGATAGCGTTCAACTGGAACACCAAGGGCATTGTCGTCAACGGAAATGCGTTGAGCCTTCAGGTCTCGCTGTACACTGGTTTGGTCGGCTTCAATGACCAGTTTAGACAGGACATGCTCTGGATCGGTATTGCCAATTGCCTCCAGCATGGCTTGCAAAATTTCAGGGCCCGGTTGGGTTAACCAGGCGAGCAACTCAGGTGTCATCACCCGGTTTAACACCAGAATTGAGAATTGCTCGTGCCGCTTGCACCGTCCGTCGCGCCAGCGAATGAAATAGCGTTCAATGCTGTTATTAGTGGTCCACTGAGATAAGGTTTCTAAAAACGGGTTCCACTGATAGCGTCCATCTTCGTCTGTGATGGACAGATCTGAAACGGGCTTACCAATATCATGGAACAAACCGCCAAGAGCCGCCGCGACACGCCACCTTGGTTCAAGCTCTTTTTTCTCAACCGGTATGCCACTGGCAACAAAGATGATCCCTTCAGCTGCTTGTGCCGCCCAGAAAGCAACTTCCAACGAATGACGTAATAAACCACCCGCACCACTGTGATGATGATGCTCAGAAGCCGGCAACAAATGAACATAAGCAGCCAGATGATCAATGCAGGGCTGGATCAGCTTTTGAAAGTCACGCTGGTTAAAGCCAAGTACTTGGCGCAGTTTGGCAATTAGCTCGTCTTGTGTGGACTGCAAATCCTCGGGTGACGCAGCTGGCAATCCCTTCAAGAATGGCGGATAGCGTGGAATGTCTGTATCCAGTTGAGATGACAGCTCTGGTAATGCTTTGGCTTGAAAAAATAGGTGTTTGAACATAGTGAACCTCCGACACTATAGTGTGAAGGTTCACTTTGAGCTGGTGAGTTAGGAAGATACAAAAAAAGCTCATCTAATCGATAAACATTGGCATCGCATCGAGTTAAGTCAACGCGCACTCAGAAGCAATTTCGAAATTGCGTCTACGATAAACGACCATTGCTTACACGGCAGTCAAAGTATCCCCACCATGCTTAGTAACTCTTGGGCGACACTGAATCTTCATTGCGTCGCTGACAAATGCGTTATCACTGGCTTTGCTAGACCAAATATATGCCTCACCTGGTTTTAACGCTCCAAGCTTCTCAGGCGTTAGTGATTTCAAACCGATACAGGCTTTTTGAATATGCTTTAACCAGTCCGGAGCGTTGAACTTATGCAGAATAATCTGTGATGAAAGCTGAATAAGTTCCACCGGTACAGACGGTGGATCTTGGCTGGCAATCATGACACTGGTGCCCTTGTGGCGCATTTCGCGTACCGTTTCCACAAGCCCTTTTACTAGGTCTGGACTATCGATGTATTTATGACATTCATCAAACACAATTAGCTTGTTAAAAGATTGCCCTTGGTACTTGGCTTCCGAGAATATTTGCAGAAGCACCACAAATAAGCCTAATGCCTCATCTTTTTCGATGAATTCGTCTCGAACATCTACAACGATCATTCTGCCTGGTCGAATCAGCGAACCAACGTTTAATTGGTCATCAATGTACTGTTCAGCAAAATCCAAACGCATGTCTGCTAGGTCTTTAAGTGAATCCGAAAGACTAGAGTTTTGTATTCCATCCCTTATCGCTTGGATCGAGAGGTTATTTCGATTTTTACGCATAATATTGCCTAGTTGGCGGATATATGCGGCTTGGTTGCCGATAGCCCCCATCAAAAATTTCCAGTGCCCAGCTTGCAATTCAGAAGAACAAAACTTCAACGGATGTACCTCAATTCCAGGGTACTCAGCACGACGTTCGTTTAACTTGTCTTCAGGAGCTAACAACACAACATCATCTAAGGAAGCTGGCTCCGCACCATATACTTCTTTAAGCTTAGCTAACTGCGTAACATCGTCATTTGGGGCTATCATCGACGTAAACTCAGGTTTATAGTCCTGAGTAGCACTGTAATGGAATATCACACTGGCCAACTCTTTATGCAGCGTATTGATCGATGGAATTGATTTAGTTGCCATCTCCACAACTGAGCCTAATGTATAGCTTTTGCCCCCACCTTGAACACCAAATAAACTTAGTGTGTGTGTATGGTTTAAATCTAAGGCTATTTTCCGTCCATGGACCTCTCCCAATAGGCCAAACTGAGCAGAGTCACCGTTGACACCAAGAACAATATCGTGGGGAACGACCTCAATTTTATTACCCGTTGTGATGTTAGGGATGTGCAAATTTTCGTCAGGCTCTGGCTCTGGCTCTAGCTCTACAGTATTAGTTATTGCAGGAGCTGGATTACCAACAGGTTTTACTTCTTCAACGCCCTGATTAATCGACGGCGAAACAGTAGCTGGCTCATCATCATTAAAAGGCAGTACTTTAATCGTTTCATCTTTCGAAGTATCTGGCCGCTCAGGTAAAGTGATCGCAGCTTGAGATACTAATTCAGCCCAAGATACGGTTCTATCTCGCTCTTTATGTAAAAATTCGGCCGAAGTTAACTTAGGCAGCGTTAGCTCAAGTGAATCCAACGTTCCTTCACTGTGTTCATTATCCTCAGGCACTTTAGCGGAGAGCAATTCGTCAATATGGTTTCGCCCAACACGATGAAACTCGATACCAACTTCTTTTTCAACGCCGGAACTATTCTGACCGAAATCAAAAATAACTGCACTTCGGGTAATTGAAAGCTTGTATCCCTGTTCCAAGGTCCGAAGCAAAAATCTCGCCTCCTCAACAACCTCAGAAGTCAATAAACCAAAACGTTCAGATCGTTTAAGGTAATGTTCAAGAAGGACACAGAGCTTTTGTGTTTTAACCAAGCGATCAGGTCTATCCGGTGTTGTACGAGTCAAATCAAAATGACGCTGAAGAACACGTTCAGATTCCGAGATTTGCTCAGCAATACTCTTTTTTAAACCTTCGTACTTCGTCATATCGCCGACTTCTGAATAACACTTAACTTCGACTAAATTACAACGAATTGTGCGTGATGAAGCATCTAAATCGAACAATGCTAAATCAGTTCTTTTAAAGCTAACGTCAGCACCAAGCTCCCCATCTCCTTTTTGAAGCTCGGAATATAGCTCTAGGTGGGCATCTAAAGGAACAATGATCTGATCTTTGAACACCCCCTGGTATTCAAGATAAAGTTTGGATAGCGCCAACCCTAAGGCTTCCGACTTTGAAGCGCTATTTGAAGCCAGTTTTAGTGCAAGCCTGCCTGACAACGCTCTAAGTGAGTCTAAAACCCTCGTCGCCTTATTAACATCAGGAACAATTTGATGCTGTTCTAAGGTCCCTCTCAATAATGCTTCTATTTCTGTAGTAGAACGCGAAGTAATAACAAAGTTGTGCGTGTTTGAAGAAGCCATTTCAGGGCTGTGATCAATCAGATAATCTGGACGACCATCTTTACCACCGTGATCAAAAAATTCAATGCCCAAGTTTCTATCCACAGTGAATACCCAATCACTGACTTCGTGTAATTGATTTAACAAAGCTCTTTCAGCGCTATCAAGAGCCAACCTGACTACAGGCACCTGTTCTAAAGAAAAGTCGCCCGTCGCTAATGATGCGGTTATTCCCGCCATCATTTTAGGCAGTTTTGCTATAGCCTCCGATATCTGGCCACCAAAAAGCATTTTCGCAGCACCATGTCTCGTGTGACGATCCCAAGCAACAACCCCATTCTCATCGAAGTAATCAATGCAATAGTCCTGATACAACCCATATATAGGAGCAACTTGTTCATCTGCCTGCGGTTTTACTACCGATAACTCTTGTGCAGGGAACACATCGAATAACATGCTTAGATGAGACTGAAACTCATCAGGCGACTGCTCAAACTCAGAGCTAGCTCTGAGCGAAATGCTTAACTTTGGCTGCAAGTGATTTTCTGCTGAATGAAATAGCTGATTTTCATTCTCACTGTCTTCGCCACTATTTATCAGCTTAAATAAATCAGCGCCTACTTCTGTCGCGTATGGGTCAGCTACGAATAGACGAATATCAAAACTAATATGCTTTAGCTCCGGTTTCTTTCTCAAAGCCAACAACATGCCCGCTACGGCTCCCGCAGACCCCGCGTTAAACACATTGATCGATAAACAATTCACATAGGGGTGTTGTATCAGATATCTTTCGACTTTTGTGGCGAGAAAGGTACTACTTTGCTTACCAACTTGCTGGTAATCATTTTTAATACCAAATGCAGTTTTAATTTTATCAATGAGTGCTTGTGGCTCTTTTTCTTGTGCAGACGACAGAATACTCCAAAATGGATGAATACTATCAAGTGCGACCATCAACTGGCCTTGAGAGTCTGGCAGAACGTAAGGAAAATTGGTTAATGCGAGTTCTTCTAATAAACTGTTTTTAGTTCCTACCGCGATTTCCTTACCAACCTTCTCACTCTGTCTTGCCCAAGCTTCCGCAAGAGAAGCCCATCCACCTAGCCATAAAGCCCTCAGTGGATGTGTAGGCCCCAGTAACATGGCTTTTTTATAGCTGCCGTCATAATTCCATATCACGATTGAAAGTGAATCCAAGCGAAGTAACGCGGCTAATTCAGTCGAATAGTCATGTCCATTTTCAGTTTCCTGAAATACCGCTGCTAGGTATTCTAAATAGCTGCTGGAATACAAGTAGGCTTCATGTAATGAAGACACATGATCATGAGCGACAGAAATTAGCTCTTTCTCATCTTGATGTATAATTTGAAAGTACGTTTCACGTGCCACTTTAAACTTTTCAAACTGGCTTTCTACACCCTTTATTGGCCAATCTACAGCATCGGCACCAGACTCACTTGCTTCTTGATTGCGAATTTCTACACGCCAAGTCAAAGCGGCCATTGGATTAGCTAGAATTTTTTGCTCAAAGTCTTTTAAGTAAGTGGTAACGGGGATTTGAATACCACTTCCTTTCTTGAATTTCACATTGACGATCGACTCAGCCTTACTCTTACTATCCTGCCAAGTCGTTTCCATTACTTCAGCATTGGCAAATTTCACAGTTTCGATGACGTTGGCAAATTCAGCTTTAATCTTCGCATGCGCTAATGACGCCTCTCTGACTTTTCGCCCCTCAATTGGCTCAACCTCTGCATCTGCTGCTGGCAATACATAAAACAGATCACTTTCATTAATTCGTGAGCCAGCTTCCTCCGCACTGGACGTACCCCACGGTATTGGACACTGTTTGTCATCAACCAAAGGTAGTAATTCATCGTTTTCATCAAACGCTTGAATTCGAATGTAATGCCAACCTTCTTCCCATTCGATTCCAGTCAACTTATTAAACGTGATTGTAACTGTGGATTTTGATGTAGCTTTACCTACCTTAATTAACCCAACAAAATCACCTTGTTGAGTAAACACCTGAGCTTTATATTTCGCTAAACCATTAACTTCACTAGGCTTTGGTGAAACAGAAAAAGTCACAGAAAACTTTTTCAAACCACCTTGGCCAGTAGTTAATACTTGTTGGCCAATCAGTTGTTGCAAGTTTGGGTCTGTTTCATCTTCAGGAATAAGCGGCAAACCAACCTCAGTCACCATTAAACAAACTGCATCAGTGGCATCTTCCTCATATTGAAAGCGCCATTTATCAAAAGTGAGTGCCCAGTTGCTGCTATCCACCACTAATTGCTTGCGCCAACTGCTATCGAGTAGATTTTCCTGATCATTTAAAAAGAGCGCTAATCTCTTGTTAAAATCTTCACCTTCTAGCTGTAGGTCATAAACGGTTGCAATCGCTGATTTCTCAGAGCGGTTTATAATTTGTACACACTCACGATTTTTAACTAATTTGCGTACCAACATAGAATGATCTTGATGCAACTCAAGATCAGGAATCAACCCCAACTCGTAAAGAGCAGCACCAGCAACACTTGGATCAAAGCCATTAACCTTAATCGTTAACGCGTATCGCAACCATTGATAAGCACTGAGTTTTAACGCCGCCTTTTCTTGAAGAATGAAGTAAACTTCGTCCAACAACCGCTTAATCGGATCAGGAGATTCAGCCTTTACTTGATTAAACGCAAGCCAATAAGCATCTGAAATATCAATTTGTTCAAAGGTCGCAGCACCAAAAGAGTCTTCAGAGGACGTTTTTAATTCATTGGGTACAAAAATCAGTAATGGCTGGCGAAGCTGGCCGTGTTCATCAGGGTTTCGCAGTTCAACAAGCTTGGTGCTGGTAACCGAAAAATTACGCGTCGCTTTCTCTGCCAATACGGCAACCTGGGCATACTCAACCGCACCTGATACGACTTCACTAAGCTGATACATCAGCTCTGTTTCTAAATCAGATACCTTCATGCAGTGGCCCGCACCGCGAGTTTCTAATAACAACTTAAACTTAGGTACAAGGACACTGATTAAGCTGCCGTCAATATCTGACTTAATAACGGTTTGAATTCCCTTAATCATGCGTTATGTCCTTTCATACTCTCATTTTGCTTACTATTTATCTGATACCTTGGAGTAACCGTTTGTGTTACATACGCATCAGAAAGATCGCGATAAAAACCAATTTCTCGTAACCGGCGTTTAAAACCAGATAAGTTATCTCTAAGCGCTTTATTCACATCAATTGATGACTCACAGAAAGCATCTGTATCGGGTAACGAATCAATAAAAATGCCATATCGTTCTTTTAAGAAAATTAACAGCTCATCAACTCTTAACTCCTTAGTGTGAAAACCCAAGTCACCACCTTTGGTGAGTACTGCCAGCTGTAACAACACTTCTAGCAGTCGTCCATCAACGCTAAATCGACGCCCACCAGTGCTACCACTTTGTTGTTCTAACAAAGCACCAGGTTTATTCTTGAGCATAAGACTATCTAGGTTTTTGACTAAACCAGAGCGAATTGCATTACCTTGAACAAACAACAAAATCTCTATGTAGGTTTCATACTCAGGTAAGCCGAGCTGGGTAATAGCATGAATCTCTGGCGGAATTTCCTCTGACTCATGTGCAGATGACACTGACGCATCTAAAATTCCAGCGTTACGTTGACCAAAAAACTGATCGCGCTCTTGCTCTAACGGCGACTCCAGCAGAGTGAACAAATCAGGCACTGACATTTGTTTTATCGATTTTGCCCCCGATAATTTACCTTTTTTCGATAGATACTCTGCAAATTCATCGAGTTTTTTAACGCCGAAATAGGCTTTAATAAAAGCTGGAATACGCTTGTAGTGTAACGTCGCACTTTGCTCAGCCATCGATTCACTCAAGCTATTAGCGCCATTTGTCATGTCCACATAGAGCGCCGTCTTTTGTTTATTGCTCTCTTGGAGATTACGGCCCTTACTCTTAGCCAAAGCCGGTAGCAACTTAAACAATTTCAATTGGTATAGCGCCAGGTGAAAGGCTAACAATATCTTTATGTACTCAACCATCACTGAACGAGGAATATACTGGCGATACGTCAGAAGCTTAATGATATCTTCAGCTAAAATATCCGCAGCTTGTTGATTAAGCGGCGCAAACCGTTCTTGTAAGTCAGTATGATCCGGCGCGTCAGACTTTACTTGATCAGACAGTCTTAATATTGCCTGCGTTTCAACATCTACTTGCGACGAACTATCATACTGACCTGTCGTAGAATCGACACCAGCAAAGAAAAACTGTTTGAGTCGGTTAATCGCGGTCTGACCATTATTGGCATGGTAAAGCAACTCATATACTTGCTTAGAGGCACCATAATCCCGGCAATTTTTAGGATTTCGAAACAAATAAGTATTGCCGTGAAGTGGTCTCGGCGCAGCAACCGCTTCGTTAGCCTTGCCACGATTAATTAAGTCCACCAAGTGGGTTTCAATCCACTTTTCAATAGTAATAGGGGCTTGAGAGAAGTTTTTAAAATGTGTTCCATTACGAGAGTCTAGAAACTCGTCTTTAAACAACTCAACCGTCATACCTTTAGCACTTAGTTTACTAGAAGCGCCATTGTGCTTTAGCCGAGCGAATAGATGAGTTAAGACCCTATCCATTTCAACAATTTTGTAATCAAGATAGCTCACTTTATTGGTGCGAAAAGCCTTATCTTTTTTACCTAACTTCATGGCTGAACCTCCGCTACCAATCGTTCTAATTGCAACACACCACCTTCGTCGCGGGTTATTTTTTCATACTGTTGGCCGTTGGTAGTTAACAAAACCTCTTGATAAGGCGCTGAAGCCAGTACGTTCTTAAATACGGTTAAACTTAAATAAAAACTCTGCTCCGCTTGCGCCGAAGGCACGTAGCCTTGATTAAGACGATGCAGCATTTCAAACAAGTCTAAATCTAATTCCAACTCTGCGGTAAGGCCGGTTGCATCTTGGTACTTGAGCAATAGTGACTGCGGACTATGCTCCACAAATGACGAGTTCATCGCTGAGTCTTTCACTTCAATGGAAAAAACATCCGATGGGAATAAGCGATAACTTCTAATAGTGCCTAAGTGTACCTTACGTACTTGCATCGCCAGTTGACCATTAAAATACATCGGGTTATGTAAACCTTCACCGCGGTTAATTGCATTAATGGCAAGCGATTTCGCTTCATTTAGTAACGTACTGTCTTCGAGGTAACGTACTAATAACTTCGCTGAACGATAAGGCAGTAATGTTTGCCAGTTTTCTCCACGGCGCTCAAAGTAGGCCTTTCTGCGTAACATCCCGACCACATTACGATGAGATAGATAGCGTTCCTTACTCTCACTTAGTGCCGTGTCATTGGGTAAGCTCTGATGAACATTGGCTAGCAGCTGAGTTTCGTGTTCACTACGCTGATCAAACTGCAACCAATCAACAGCATCTAAGCCTAAAAAGTCCAGCCCGCGATCTAAGCGAACGTCAGACCCTTGAGCAATGTCGGTTTCCCTCAGCAGCTTTAACAATCTATCTTGGGTATTGTCGTTACCGCACCAAGCGTTAAAGTAATAACCGTGAAGAATTTTGTCGGCTTCGCCATTGGCATAAATTTCTTTAATTTCGTTACAGGAGTATTCACCAACTAGCGTATAACTCAGTGCCGAGCGTAAATCTCGCATCGTGATATGTAGCTGATTGCGTAAACTGGTCAGTTTGTAAATATACTTCAAACGCTCGATGACTTTAGGGCCAGTTTGCTCGTCTTGAAAGGTAGCAATATTGTGCTTAACGTAGCATTTGTCTTTTAGCGCACAATAATCACAGCCTTGCCAAACCTTGGCCGAGGTCATTTTTCCGATGATTCGCTCAAAAATAGACTCAGGTTGACTTTGCGTCGAAGCCAGCACATCGCGCATATTTAGGTTAACTACCGCCACGTCATTTTGCACTGAGCCATCTTTTAAACTTTGTTCAACTACGGCTTTTAGAGCAGAAAAACTTTCTGAATGTTGGGTTAAAAAGTCGACTAGCCGACCTTCGTTAATGGCAATTAACCGGGTCTCGTGATGTGGCCATGCATTTGAATCGTTACCTTGATAGACGCTAAAGAACTCTTCGAGTACCGCGTCATTATCTTTGTTACCTTCGTCTTGACTACCATCGTAGTTAGTCAGGTATTTATGACCATTTATTTCAAACCAGCTACCATTCCCTTGTGGGTTTAAGTGAACACTTGTTCCTTGCGCTTCAACTTGAGCCTCCAATTGCTGCAAAAATGCGGTTTTGCCATCACCTGCATTACCGGTAATCAGTACCAAGCGCAGTTGCCCAGCCAGAATTGCAGGAGCAAGCTCGGTATCTAAGGCGGTTTCAACGTAAATTAACTTTGCGTAATCATCTAAGCCACGGGTGCCGGCATTTGAATGCCGACTTTGGCTATACAGCGTCAGCATAAAATCATGAAACGCAGATTTACTTGGGTTAGAGCCATCCGCAAGTGGCGGCAAATGAAACTGCGAAGTACTTTCTTCCGATAAAGTTTGCGCCTTTTTCAATTGCTGGACTTTATTCAGTGCTTTCAGCAATTGTTCGGCAGATTCAAAACGGTCAACTCGTTTTGGGGCGATCAGTTTTAGCAGGACCGCCGAAACATCATCGGTTAAGTTAAAGCTCTGGGTAAACTCACTAGGGTGACGAGCTAACTCGTCCATAGGTGGGCACTGCACATTGGCCCATGGGTATTCACCGGTCATAGCTCGATACAGGGTAATGCCCAAGGCATATAAATCCCTATCAACCAAATCAGAAGCTTGCGGTGTTTCGGTAATGCTTAAATCTGGTGGTAAATACTTTCGTGAGCCGCCCCCTAAGGTTAGGTCTTCAGCATCTACCGATACATTAAAATCGATGATACGAACTTTACCGTCTTTCCAAATCAGGTTTTGTGGCTTGATGTCACAATGGAAGATATTGTGCTCGTGTAAATGCTGTAAACCTTCCGCTACCTGCTTAGCCATGGTCCACACTTCGTGTGCCGTTAATGAGCGCTGCTGGATCAGTTCACTGACATCTAGGCCTTCAAGGTACTCAAAAACAATATAAGGAGGACCTTGATTAGGAAGTACGTCTGCATCGTACACCTTTACCACATAAGGGTGCTCTGGCAGTTTAACCAAGGTGCGGTATTCCTGCTTTAAGCGCTCTAATACCGATTCTCTATCATTCAAAATCAGTTTCACTGCGCGCGAAACATCACCAAAGGTATCCGTTACCTTATAAACGATACCAAAACCGCCAGGTTTACCCAGCGGTTGCTGTACGACGTATTTATTAGTTAGCTGGTAGCCGCTCGGTAAACGCTTGTAATTGACTGAAAGCTCATGGTTATTCTTCGTTTTAACACCCAGCTGTTCGGGTTTATTAGGCTCAATTGTTTCTACTGCTGCTTTGGGTTGCCAGAGTGCATTAAATTGCGCCAGCGCATCTTCAGGGCTTGGCCGTTGCAGTGCATCTTTGTGACATAAGGTTTGCAGCCAATCATCAAACTCTACTGGTAGCTGTTTATATCGCTCACTCAACTTTGTACTGAGCAGACACGATTTCTCAATAGCTTGGGTGACCGAATCAAAGGCCGCATCACCACTAAACAGCTCAAAAATAACCAGACCTAAACTGTACATATCCGAGGCGCAGCTCGCTGCATGGCTATCAGCCCAGAGTTCGGGGGCTTTATAACGGTTTGAGATCCGCTGCTGTACTTCGTCGGCAATCGTGGTGGTGTTTTCACTCCCTATCCGAGCGTAGTCAAAATCAATCAGCCTTGGCTGGCCGTCGGCTCCCATCAAAATATGCTCAGGGGAAATATTGCGATGCACAACGCCATAGCGGCATAAGTGCGCTAACGCCAGCAACAGGTCATTAACGATTCGCTTCTTTTGATCTAATGTGAGCAGTGAGCTTGCGTCTTTAAGCTTTTTGCTGAGGATTTCGCCCGGAATGTCATCCGTTAATAACAAGTATTTATCTTGCGCTTCGGTAACAAAGAAGTCTTTCACACCAATAATGGCGGAATGCGAGGGCATTTTTGCAATGGCACGATAAGCATTTTCAATCAGGCGCTTTTGTTTGCTGCGTTCTTCATCTGGTAAGTAAGGGTCGGCTTTATAGGCTTTAGCCAGCACAGTGCCGCCTTTGCGACCAGCGGTAATGTTAAATACACGGTATTCCGTAAAGTACTGATTATCGGTCAAGGTTTCAGCCACTTCCCAGTTACCAAAGCGTTCACCATGGCTACGCTTTTTGGCCGATTTACCCAAGGCCTCTGCGATAATCTGAATGTACTTAGTCACATTGCGCTCAAAGCGCTCTGGAATACGGGCACTGTCGGTAAAGAAACGGGTGCTGTTTTTTAGTGCCACTACATGGCCGCGCTCTCGATCTTCTGGGTCCTTGAACTCGCAATCATCTATGGTGAGCACCACCGCAGTATCCACATAGATGTTTTTTAAATCTCTATTTGCGCGATTCTGCTTACAAATGAGGCCCGATAACGACTTTGCATTGCCGCGTAATTTAGGTAGCGGTGAACGATAGCTGTTGTGGGCGGTGTGCCACATGGTGCCGTCCACCTCAACTTTTCCGTGTATGCCCTTGGCATCCACCAAGTAAATAGCATGGGGCGCTACAACACAGATATCCACTTCAAACAGCTGGTCATACTGTTCAACTTCAAAGCTATGAATAATAAAGTAATCGTCGGGTAACTTTTCTTTTAACCAAGCGATGGCTTTACGCTCTTCATCGTTAACCACATCACCAATTGCAAATACCTGTGCCATAACCTCTCCTTAATGCTTTGGTGCTGCTGCTTCTATTGCGTCTTCGACCATTTTTACTGCTTCATCTTCGAGCTTCTGTGCTTCTGCAGCCAGCTCACCTGCTTTTTGAACTAGCTCATGTACTGCTTTTTCTTCCATAGCCCCCATACGAGGAAGCTTTAGTTTCAAAACATCGTCGGAAGATAAGTGTGGAATTGAGCTTCCAGCAGCTGACCGAATAAGTTGTCTGTAACCAACATCCGTACACATAAGATAGGCATACAGATAACCAGGTAAAACCTCTGATTCTTGAGCTTTAATTCTTATCACGTCGACTGACACTGCTGCGTTTTCAAAGCGGGAATCAGCCCAAACACCTGTGCCAATAATGCCGCCTACTTGCCCACTTCGAGCCAATAGAATATCTTCTTGTCGTACCCCCCAATCTGCAACATCACCTAACTTTGATTTTGCTAAAAACCGTTGTGGTTCGTAACGGGCCCGAAAAATTTCACCACTCGTTGTAAAAGGAACCCCATGATCACTTTCGGTGAAAACCAGTTTCATTCGACCAGATTCGCCGGTGTTCACTCCTAACTCAGCCAAGGTTTTCTCTGCGCCAGCCTGTTCAACCAAGTCATCACTCATTTGGGCAACCCGATCGTGATAAGTTGCATCCATACGTTTTTGAACTAACGACGATGAAGCTGCTGAGTGAGTAAAAATGCGATGAGATAAGGCGAGTTTATTTGGAAAACTAAAATGTTTGTTGATAAGCTGCCCTGCTTTTTTCAATAATGCATTAGATTCAGTTCGATTATCACCACACTTATTTATTAGCTCATGCGCTTTTTCCTCAAGTTGCTTATCAACAATTGGGACAGGCAAATTAATTACGTGATGAGGCTCAATATGCTGAATAATTGCTCCGTACGTCGAACTGACTACAAGTGGGACACCGAATTTACTTCTCAGATAGCAGTACAGATATCCAGGGAATATTTTCTCTGGATCGGGAACAACCCTCATAACATGCTCTGAACAAGCGTGGCCATCCATTTCCTGTCTAGCTAAAGTCATTCTCCCGATGGTTCCAGACCTAGTGATCAGAACCCAATCTTTGAAAACTCTGAATAATGGTTTGCGACTTACCTGTTCTTTGGATATCAAAGGTAATCTATCTAAATTGGCCTGAATAATATCCACACTTCCCATGAAAGGAACGCCATAACGCTCTTCCTTTACCCAAACTCGACCTTCTCTCCCCGCATGAAAAGCACCTTTAGCTCCATTTACTAAAAAGTCTTTTAATTCCTTCTTAGGCAATAAGCAGTCGTCAATTATTTTTTCCGCCTCTTTAGCTCCAGTCATGTAAGGACCACAATCAAGGCGTCGCCCTTCATCACTCAGCCAATTACTTGGTATGGTTTTTATTCTCATGCGTAAATCCTCGGATACCAAGCCTGAATCTGATGCAATAAGCCATTAAACGACTCATCTTCACAACCACGGAAAGACACGTCTTTGGCAATGCGCTTAAACAGCTGAGAGTGGGTCTTTTTCCGCCCCCAGTTTTGGCCTCTTACCGCATCAATTGCTGCTTTAGGATCGGCAGGTTTAAGTTCACCCGCATCCCAAAGGTTTCTTTCTTGCAACCAAGCTCTCAGGCTGCCACTAGCACCTGGATAATCAAATACTGACTCAATTCGTCGTGTATCCGCTTGCCACATCAATACTTCCAGCTCTGGGTTTATCGCCATTACAAAAAAGCGGTCATCTGGCCAACCTGCGGCACGCATATTGGCTTTCATGGTTTCACAAAACGCTTGGTAATCCATTGTTCGCAAATTGTCATTAAACGCAAAGTCGACCATAACAACCGCGTAGTTATGGGTATCAACATAGCTTTTCAGTAGGTTATGACCATCCTGATAAACACCCGGATCTTTTCTTGGGTGTTTGATTAAATCTTGCTTGGTGTCGAATTCAAATCTGGCGCATTGCAGTCGTGTATCAAACGCCGGATTTTCAAAAAAGCCTTCTACGGTCGCTTGCATTTCACCGTCGGCTACTAAAAAAACAATATCTCTCATGATTATTCCAACACTCCGGCCGCAAATAGGGTTCCTAAATCCACTTCGCCCTTCCATGTTTTTAGGCGGGGGTGTTCATGGCCTTTTAATACTTCTGTTGCGCCGTCTTGGTTAAAGCGCATGGTGATGATTTGCTCTACTTCGGTATTGGCGAGCACCACAGGTGAGTGCGTTGATAACCACAATTGCGTATCAGAGGTGAGCTTTAACGCTTCTAACACCGCATCAATTGCCTTAGGGTGAATACCGTTTTCAGGCTCTTCTAAGGTGATGATCTTAGGTGCATTTTGCAAATACGGGATAATTGTCAACGCTAATATATGCAAAGTACCGTGCGACAAGCCACTCGAAGGCACCACCATACCGTTGCTATAGGTTACTTCTAGGTAACAAAAGCTATCATCGATACGTTGCTTGGCTTCAATTTTAGTAATAGAGGGCAGCGCCATTTGCACCAACTCTAACCATTCGTTTAAGCCTTCGGGATCGCGCTGCTGCAAGGCATGTACTTGCCAAGGTAAACTACTCCCGTCCGCTTTAAAGGCGTGTTTATCTCTTGGCGATGCAGCTAATCGCATTGCAGGCCATTGTGGCTCGTAGCAATGTGAGCCTTGTATAAGAAACTCTTGAAGCCATAGCGCTGCGGGGTATAAATCATGGTCAGCAGGTAGCGCAGCCAAAGCCAATTGGCTATCTCGTAGTCCAAATTCAAGGATGGATGATTTTCCAGCTTGATACTCTGCCTGGTATTTAACCTTGGTACCTAAACTGCGCGATAACACCTTAAACCAAGGCGCACTGCGCCTGAAATCATCTACGCCAATAAGACCCATGCCATGTTCGGGGCGCAACTCATTATTTGGAAAAAGCGTTAAGTGCTCTTCTGTAACTTGAAATTTATGCTGGTTGATTCTGAACGATATTTCGTATCGCGCAGTATCGGGTCTTAATTCACTTTTCTGGAACTTATTCTGCCAGGCGTCGCTCGCGCCTCTTAACAGTTCCTCAATAACTGAAGGAGGCAAGCTCACTTCTAGTGCCAAGATAAAGTACTCGCCTCGAAGCTGATGAACGACTTCTTTGGCTGCTTCTGCGCGAGCACGCTCTCTACCGTTGGTTGGTTTAAAGAACGCATCGTTTATATCCGACACATTCAGTAAATCACCAAACAAAGCTGGGATATCAAGTAACGTTGTTTTACCTGAACCATTAGAGCCTGCAAATACATGCTGCTGCTCTAATGCTAGGTCCAGCGTATTAAAGCAACGGTATTTGTAGGCCTCTATTCTTGAGATCATACTGATGGCTCCGGATTGCTAGCACGAAACTCTTTCCAGGCTTTAGCAATTTTTGGCAGGTCGTCATCTAAAATTTTGCTACGACGCTTCAGCTTACGCACCACATTGTGGCCGTTGATGCGAATACGCTCTTCAACTTCTTCTTCGATAACTTTCTCTTCGCCGTCTGGGTGACGCTCATACAGCGTATTACCACGACGATCAAAGCCTACTTTTTCTGCAACTGCCATAAATACCGGGTATTCGGGCTCTCCACCGATGGCAATAGCATCTTTTTCAGTATCAGTTTTCTTTTTCAAGAACAGCAGGCTAGTTAAGATGTTTACGTTAGCTTCAACGATAAATGACTCAACAGGTAAGTCGACACAACCAAGCACCCAGCACTCTTGCATTAACCACCAGCGAATATACTCGTCACCTGGGTTACCTAGAATGCCGTCGGGTAACACGATACCCATACGTCCGCCTTGCTTAAGCCATTGCACGCAACGCTCAATAAACAAAATTTCGGGCGAAACTGCATCTTTACGGCGCTCTGTTTTTCTAAAGCCGCCGTTTTCAGTGCGCTCCCACACATAGGCAAGGTCGTATTGCTCTAGAATCTGCTTGTCGGTAACTGGGATATCGGAACCAAACGGTGGGTTAGTTAAGATCACATCAACACTGCCGTCTTTACCGCTGGAATCGCCAACAGGAATCGTTTTCTTGGCGGGGTCTACGCCCTTTAAATGTCCGTGTGGGTATTCCAATGAGTTCATGTGGTAGATGTTAGCCATGGCATTACTTGCCATCACCACGTTCATTTGCGATGCACGGCACAGGAAGGGGTCAAAGTCACAACCAAACAGATTGTTTTCGGCAAACTCTTTAATTTGTTGCTGAATAGAAATAAATTCTTCGGTGGTTTCAGCTGCCAGGCTAATAGCTTCTTTTTCTCTTAGCTGCTTGTTGATGAAGCTCAGGGTCTGCTCTAGGAAACCACCTGTACCGCATGATGGGTCCAGCACTTTTTCATGTGGTTGCGGTGCCATCATTTCGACAATAAGCTTGATTGCACCGCGAGGTGTAAAGTACTGACCACGGTCACCACGTAGGTTATCACCCACCACTTCTTGATAGGCTGCACCTTTGGCGTCCATTTCAGTACGGGTAAAGTCGTACTTAGCAAGTTCAGAAACCATGAATGCCAAAGCCCGATCTGACAAAGTGATATCTTCGTTGCCAGCAAAAATTTCTGGATAGGCTTTTTTTACCTTTTCAAATAGGGGGTTAATGCGTGCTCTGATTCTCTTACGACCTTCGTCGTCAAACTGCTCAGTTGGTGATGCCCAAAACTCACGGTCTCGATTGCCGATGCGCTCATCATACATTTTAGAGAATATAAGGTATAAGAACTGCCAGAATGCCGCATCTTTAGGCATACCTTCGTTACCGTGAATAAAATTATGACAACGACGGAATGCAGTAAGTAGCATCTCACGGTCAGCGGTTCTTAGCTGTGCGTTTGATGCAACGTCTCGACTCCCCAAAGTCTCATCTGCTAATGGCCAATCGCCAACTGCGTTGAACTTGGTATCGAATCGCGACTCTTCTTTTTCAACAAAGAAAAATTCGATGCCGTTGGTCCATAAACCCCACTGGCACTTTTCTAGCAGGTACTTATCACCAACCTGTTCACGCATCATATCCTCCATCAACTGAAGGTCTTTATGCGCTTGATCGTGATCACGCATTTTTACTGCGGATTTTTTGCCTTTTTTCGGCTCTTTATCACAGATAACAATGCGGCGGATATTTTCAGGAATATGCTCAGAACCATGCTCGAAAATGGCGATATCAATTTTCTTCTGCTTACCATCAATCTTAACTTTTACATCAAGCTCCATATCTTCAGCGCTGATGCCGTATTCATGGAACAAGGCGCGTAAGGTTTTTTGACGAACCAATTCTTTAGGTGTTTCTTTGATAGGATTATTCGTTAGGTAATCCAGCATCATGCCATCTTCGATGGCGAGTACTTCTGATGGCTTTTTATCGTTGGTTGTTGTCATTACTTGTTCTCATTAAATTCGGTTTCTGCTGGCGATTTTTGTAATAGATCTTGGATTTCACAATCAAACAAATCACACAGCTTATCGAGCGCCTCTAAGTCCACCTTGAGCGCGGTTTCTTTGTAAAGTAGCGTGACTGTTGTGCGGCTTAGGCCGGTTTCTCGCATCACGTCGCTAATGCGCATTTTTCTCTCACCCATTAATCGGGCTAGGTGGCAGCGGATCATGCTCTCTCCACGGTGTTTTCTTAACCATAAAATTGGGGCTTTATCACTGTGCACAACCTACCACAAATATGATTTTTCTCAATTTATTTGAGTTAAAATCAAATAATTGAACTTTTCAAACAATAATCTTCATGATTTACTGGTTCGATTAACTTGTTCTTCCCGGTGCAATGCTTAAGTTTGTGACACCATAAAGTGCTTGGCTGTTACGCAACCAAAGCTGATACTCAAAGCCAATTAATGAGTGCTCCGTAGAACAATCCACATGCCATTGGCGAAGCAAATACCCAGCAGTTGCCGCTCTAATCTCAACCTTTAGAACGCCACCCGTCATGCCATAATCCAGTTCAATCGCTTCGCTGTGCTCTATGCGTGGGTGCGGCACTAACTCAAGCTCTACAAAGCGATTCCATTGCCGGTCCTGGGTTTCTAGTTCAGCTTCAGATAACCTTGAGTCTTCAAGTACAACCGCTGCTTTAATTCGGGTCAGCACAAAGTCACGGAACTCAGCATGCTTGCGGTCAAAACCACGAACATGCCAACGCAGGCCATTGTCCACCAGCGTATGCGGAACAATTTCACGCGTAGTTTCACCACTCGATAACGACACATAGGTGATGCTCAAGGCTTTGCCTTTGTGAATGGCCTCGGTGACTTTCGCTACTATAGATAAACTGGGCTTGTTAAGGTGATAAGGCGCTTCACAAGCCAGTGGTGGTTTTACCTTTCCAGTAAAGCCATCTCCGTATCCTTGGCTAATGGTTGCCAGTGTTCTCACAACGTCATAGTCGAACAATGGGGCAAAAGCTTCACCACGCTTATGCAATTTGAGCTTTTGGTCATACTCAATGTTGCCTGGCGCAAGCTCTCGGTAAAGGGTGAAGTCTTTCGTTGCTTGTGCAGCGGCTATGCTGAAGCGATCGACTAAATCCGCCCGTACCGCTTCTCCCTTAAACAATAAGGTGAAATCGATGTGGGCAATGCGATCCCTGGTTGCTTGTGGCAACTGCGCTATCTGTGAAAGCCTATCTGACTTCGCCACTACCGTTTGTTTCAGACCATCATTTGTCATGCGTCTTGTTTATCCAATTCAACCAGTTTCTTAAAACTCTGTTTATAAAGTACGGTCAGACATCGCGTAATCACATTGAATAGTGTCACTCAATGCTGCTCTTTATCCGCAATGACTTAGCAGTCTCTACCGGTTGAAGCTGAACAGATGGCCATAAAACACTGAATAGGCTTCAACCTAATAAATTTTATCAGGTATCATCCTATCACAAATTATTTTGTAGGGAAGACTAAGCGGCAACTTTTTGATCTAGATTGCAATTGCCGCTCAGGTATGGGCGTGAAGAAATTGTTTCATGCCATTGCTGATAGCCGCTATCAATGCGCTACCCGAACCAATGGCACCACGATGTTACCGCGATGAGATACCCCTTTGTCCGTCTCTGTAGACATCAGGGCTCGTTGCTCACTCTCCCGAATGCGCCTGGCAACTTCTGCCTGGGCTGGTAGCAATGGCAGCATCCCTTCAGCAATCGCGTCTGGGGCAGACTCTTGGCCACAGGAAATTAAGTGCTTCCATGGATCTTTAAGAAAGCGCTCGAACGTGATGCCAAATTCAATGATGCGGGCAGAGACGAAGATTTCGCCCCAGTATTCAATGTAGGTGTCTTGGTACATGGAAAGATTCCTCTTGTAGGTTATATACCCTGCCTACTTGCAGCCGCAGCGGTGTTACCTGCATTCGCTCACCCCAATCACATAGAAGATCTATGCTCATGGGGACTCGCTCACTTGCCGCCTAGCTGCAACACCAAGTAGTTTGGGTATAACGTAAGTTCACTTTCCATTTTCCAGAGGTTTTCAAATATGCAAGGCTTGCCTTATAAAAAGCTAAAGCGCTTTAAATCGATTGCGGGCATCTTTGTAGTCATAGTGGGCATGTTCTGAGCCACGATGGTACAAATCATCCAGGTAAGCTTGCTCCAGCGGCAGCTCGTCTTCGCTGATTTCGCGCCACCAATGTTTGTTGGCACCTTTAACACCGTCATGCCAACGGTAACCGCGCTCTTTTAAATAGTCCTTTACGTCAAACGGCGCACCAAACGCACGAACTAATACAGTTCGCCTGTCTGCTTCAGACAACAAGTTTGCAACGGACTCGGGCAACAAATAGAACAACCAGGCCATCGCCAAACAATCGGTTGCAGCTCGGTGTCCTTCATAGAACCAACCTAAGCGAAGCAGCAGGTACTCAAGCTTTCTACTTTCAAAGCCCAGTGCTTTCCAATCTATGCCACTGGCTGAACAGGCCCAAGATAGATGGCCTAATGCAGCAAACCGCTTTTCAAAGAAAGGACGATCAAACTGTGCATTGTGTGCAACCACCAGCGGATCATCGGATAACCAACTCGCTACAATTGCATCATCAATGCGCTGGCCTTGCACCATATCATCGGTGATACCGGTTAACTCGGTGATCAGCTCGGGGATTGGCTTGCCGGGATCTTCATACAGGCTGATCACATCAACAATCGACACAATCCGCATAGCTGATGGGCTGTAAAGCACCTTAACCATACCAAGCTCAATAATGGACTCGTCATCGGCAGACAGTCCGGTTGTCTCTGTATCGAGCAGCACCATTGGCTGTTCATCACCGACCACAGGAGAAAGTTCAAGTGGCCAGGACTGCGGTTCACGCGTTAATGGAATGCGCTCCAGCAATCTAAAATCTTCTGGTCTTTCTGGGATCTCCGCGAGGCGCTCTAGCGGAAATGGCGCAGGGGCTCTTGTCATTGATGGTTCCTCTTCAATTCTATTGTTCGCTTTGGGTTATTTCACTGTGCCACAGGTTTTTCAAAATGCACCTTGGATACCTCAGCGTTTTTTTAATCTTTCTACTGGGTGAACCCATGTATGAAGGCTTTGGCTAAGCCTTTCAGAAAGCCTTAGCTAAACCCTTTAGGTAACCCTTACCAATACCCTTTACGTATGGCTTAGCCAACCCCTTTTCAAACGGTTGAAAAAGGCTTTAACTGAGTTCGACTGAGCATTTTAATGATGCTCCTGACTTCCCTTTAAGCCAGTAAATTCAATACGAAACAGAATTTTACTAACTGTTTTGAAACCCTTTGCGAAGGGTCCAACAAGCCTTGTCTGACGGTTACTTGACCCATGCGTTAACCAGTAGCAGTAACAGGATCAGTAACAGAAACAAGAGCAGTAGGCAGAAGCAGTATTGTCCAAGCCTTGCAGGCTTTGACGAGGGCGAGCAATCCCCACATCAAGCTTTTCAACACAAGAAATAAATCACCCACGACACAACGTCTTACTCGAACAACTACAGTTTTACCTACAATTTTACTTGTAGAAATCAGCATAGCATTAGATACTGTATAAACAAACAGTATTAATTATGATTTTTCGAGGTTCGTCATGAGTGTCTCGCTGATAGGCCGTAGCGGCGCACTTGTCTTCATCAAAGCCAAGCGCCTTCGTATTCCATTGTTCATGGAACGTGTTTCTGCTGGTTTTCCTTCACCAGCGCAGGATTATGTTGAGCAAACGCTCGACCTCAACGAGCTGTGCATCAAGCGACCGGCTGCAACGTTCTTTGTGCGTGTTGAAGGTGATTCAATGATTGATGCCGGGATTCACCCAGATGATATTCTGGTGGTTGATCGCTCTGTCCAAGCCGAACACGGTGACATTGTCATCGCTGGCATCCATGGTGAACTCACGGTAAAGGAGCTTCAACTAAGGCCGTGCGTCATGCTGATCCCAAGAAACCAGGTGTATGAGCCCATTCATATTCCTGAAGGGACAGAGTTAGAGATATTTGGTGTGGTCACCAATGTGGTGCGAAACATACGCCGTAAGTCGTGACTATCCCATGCCAGTATTTGCCTTGGTGGACTGCAACAACTTTTACGCCAGTTGTGAGAAGCTGTTTCGTCCTGATTTAAAAGATACGCCGATTGTGGTGCTGTCCAACAATGACGGCTGCGTGGTTGCACGGTCGCGTGAAGCTAAGTTACTCGGTATTAAAATGGGCGTACCCGTCTTTCAAATCAAAGCTGAAATGCAGCGCCATGGCATTTTGGCATTCTCGTCCAACTATGCGCTTACAGTTGGGAAATACTTTAGACATCACATGTTGTAATGTTTCAGGTTGTATAAATTAGACGTCGAGATGAGGGGTGGTTACAATTTTTACTATTGGTTAAGAAATATCTTGAAAAAGTAGATGTATGAACGCGTAACCCCCTGGGGGAAGGCTTAGCAGTGTGAATAACGGATGATTTAGGTGTTAATGTGATTGAACAAAATAGGTCGTTTCCAGATGACTTCGGCTTTGACTATTGTCTTATGTGGATTAGTACGGAGAAATATCCCTCATTTATAAGTAGGCCACACCCTGACAGACAGTGGCGAGATCATCCATGACGTTAGGGACAACTCAAAACCATTTGCTCATAAACTTCCAATTTTAATAGACCCCGATGGTATCAATGTGGTGCCAGTGAATCTATATCTTCACTCTTTGTTGGCAGATCCAGATATATCCTCCGATAAGACGATTCAATCCCATGCAGTTGCGTTATTGAGCTTCTATCGGTGGTTGAGCACGGAAATCCCCGAACATACACACCCAAGGACTGGCCTTCTGGTTGATGAAAAACCTCCGTTAACAATATATGACTGCACCGAGAAGGTAGAGGAAAGTCCAATCGTGAGATATCGAGACTATTTATTGGAAAACCTTTATACCAAGGATGAAACTGGAAAAGTCGGTGGTTCTCCAAGTACAGCCTCTAACTATGTTTTGAAAGTTGTCAATTACTTCATCTTCCTTCATCGCCAGCGGATCATTTCAATCAGCAAAACCTTTCGACCATTTGAGTTTAAGGCAAAGACTGTTCGCATAAGCAACAAAGGAAACAGAGCACAACATGAAATGCTCTCACATCTCAATCGCAGTCACAGTAAGGAAATTATTGTATACACCACAGGTCTCACTAGACCATTTAAGAACATAAAAAAACCTCAAGATGCTGATATTCGAGAGCTTAACCCACTTCGTGAAGATGAAAAACAAGAGCTTTATAAACACCTTGATATTGAAAATTCATCTGACACTAAAGCCCTAATGGTGTACTTAAAAACTGAAACGGGATTGAGATTGGAGGAATTAATAACATTTCCTGCCTCTGTCGTGGACAAGCCAAAAGCTAAAGTAGTTAAGGTGCAAATTGGTGAGAATATTAACGGTTGCTTAACCAAGTTCAAAAAAAACAGAACAATTGAAATCCCAGCCAGTGTCATGGATCTGTTGTACGAGTACAAGTTAAGTAAGGCGAGGAAGAAGGCTATTGAAAAAGGATTACTTCGCCATAACCACTTATTCGTTAAATCGAATGGCAATATCTACGCTCCAAACACCATTCAAAAGTATGTGGAAACTATCCGCAATGATTTGACACACTGTGGGCTTGATATTTATTTTGCCCCTCATGACTTACGAGCCACTTTCGCAACCGACTGGCTGTACAGCAAACATATGGAAACAGGTAAGCCCTTCGAGGCTTTGTTACAGGAGCTGGCTGATTTGATGGGGCATGAAAGCACCTCTACCACTCAAAAATACGTTAACTACATGAATGACAATAAAACATGGTTGGAATTCGCTCAGCGTAAAAATCAATTCGCACAACAATCGCTGAGGTGATGATATGGCAAAAAGTCGATTAGCAGCATCGAGAAATCAAAATAAATCACCCGCTCCGCCGATTACTAAGAAAAATGTTACTTCATTAGATTTGATCGTTGATATACGGCCAGAAGGGGTGCTAAACAGCACAAGACACAATTTTATTTATTGGTGTCATGAACAGTGTGATCCCAAAAAACCATTAGCTAAACCCTCTCGACTGGAAAGAATGCAAAAGCTAAAAAGATGGGTTGATCAAGAGAAGAAAAATGAAACCAATGCATGGTCTCTAGTAGTTAAATTAAGCGCCTTAAAGACTTACATTGCATTTTGCGACATTAAGAAGTTCGACCCTTTTAGTCAGGCTGGATATCTTTATTACGCTGGTAACTCAGGTGAGTTACGGCGCTTAGTTGACATTGCTAGTGAGCCTAAAAAATACCAATTTCAGTATCATAATGGTGAAGAGTTTGGTTTGTTGGAATCCTCAGCTCTTCAAAAAAAGATGAATCTCGACTCGATGCTTCCAGTGCTTGATTTTGATGTGTCAGTCCGCGGCTGACTGCCAGGACAGGAACACTGCTTGTTGTGCAAAGGTGTTGGCAGCTTCTTGTTGCTTGCGGATATGGTAAATGAACCCATCAGTTAACCGTTCCAGTGCCAGTTGTATCCGCTCTGTCAGGTGACATAGCAACCATAGATGCTGCTGTGCGCGTTTGAATCGTTTGAGTTTACTACCGTAATAGTTGATGAGCTCACCGAAGTGTTGTCGATTTTTAAGAGACAGATTAAGCCCATCGATAACGCCATTGATTTGCGTGCGCCATGGCGCTAACTGATGATAAAGGGCAAGCTCTTTTTTAAGTTCAGGTACGGTCAGACTTTTTGCACCGCCTCTGAGCTGGTTCAGGCTTAGTCCGTCATCAATGGCTGTTATGCTGTCCAGAAAGACGTGAAGTTCAGGACTGGTGAGTTGATTAAGTTGGTGCGCCAGGTCTTTTCTGACCTGCTGCATCGCTCTGCTTATCAGTCTCTGGAGTACGGTGTACCTAGGGATAGCAATGCTGTGACTGGTTAGGAATTCAATAGCAGTATCAAAGAGGTAACGCGGCTCCAGCCAGGCATTGCCCACCTGAACAAGGTGGTCGAAAAGAGAATTGAAGTGCTGACTTTCGTCCCATTTGTGATAACCAGCAAGGTCTAATACTTTTGCGTAGAGTCGATCTTTTTGTTTTTGTGAGGGAGTGAATGGTCTGAGCCCCTTGCCGCCAAGCAGCTCTTTACTGATGAACATTAAATCCTTAGAAACCTGCGAGTAAGCGATATCTAGGATGACGGGCTTTGATTTGAAGTATCCCAAAATCGCGACAAAGTAACATCTATGAGCTCTGAGACGAATTGACCGAAAAACTGCCAATTCCGCATCGTTCAGAGAAAAGTACAGACGTTGTTCTTCGATTGAAAAAATGGGTGGGGAATAAAGATCTGCCTGTTCTGCTCTCGTGAGAATAGTAATTTCGTTTTTGATGGCCATATCAGGGCTGTTCCGTATTAAATGTACGATATTTACCTAATTTGCCACACTTATAAGTAGTAACCCACCTCCGCAGCCATTTATTGGTGTGGTCTACAGAGGATTAAGTCTTTTTAGAGGGGAAAATCCCTAGAACCCCATCTCCAAACATATCAAGCGTGTCTGTATCCCACTCTATTGTAAACAAGACATTTTTATCTTTTATATTCAATGGCTTATTTTCCTGCTAATTGGTAATACCATGAAAAATACCATGCTCAGAAAAGGCTTAACAATATTTTGAAAAATTGCCTACTGAGCGCTGCCGCACAGCTCCATAGGCCGCTTTCCTGGCTTTGCTTCCAGATGTATGCTATTCTGCTCCTGCAGCTAATGGATCACCGCAAACAGGTTACTCGCCTGGGGATTCCCTTTCGACCCGAGCATCCGTATGAGACTCATGCTCGATTATTATTATTATAGAAGCCCCCATGAATAAATCGCTCATCATTTTCGGCATCGTCAACATAACCTCGGACAGTTTCTCCGATGGAGGCCGGTATCTGGCGCCAGACGCAGCCATTGCGCAGGCGCGTAAGCTGATGGCCGAGGGGGCAGATGTGATCGACCTCGGTCCGGCATCCAGCAATCCCGACGCCGCGCCTGTTTCGTCCGACACAGAAATCGCGCGTATCGCGCCGGTGCTGGACGCGCTCAAGGCAGATGGCATTCCCGTCTCGCTCGACAGTTATCAACCCGCGACGCAAGCCTATGCCTTGTCGCGTGGTGTGGCCTATCTCAATGATATTCGCGGTTTTCCAGACGCTGCGTTCTATCCGCAATTGGCGAAATCATCTGCCAAACTCGTCGTTATGCATTCGGTGCAAGACGGGCAGGCAGATCGGCGCGAGGCACCCGCTGGCGACATCATGGATCACATTGCGGCGTTCTTTGACGCGCGCATCGCGGCGCTGACGGGTGCCGGTATCAAACGCAACCGCCTTGTCCTTGATCCCGGCATGGGGTTTTTTCTGGGGGCTGCTCCCGAAACCTCGCTCTCGGTGCTGGCGCGGTTCGATGAATTGCGGCTGCGCTTCGATTTGCCGGTGCTTCTGTCTGTTTCGCGCAAATCCTTTCTGCGCGCGCTCACAGGCCGTGGTCCGGGGGATGTCGGGGCCGCGACACTCGCTGCAGAGCTTGCCGCCGCCGCAGGTGGAGCTGACTTCATCCGCACACACGAGCCGCGCCCCTTGCGCGACGGGCTGGCGGTATTGGCGGCGCTGAAAGAAACCGCAAGAATTCGTTAACTGCACATTCGGGATATTTCTCTATATTCGCGCTTCATCAGAAAACTGAAGGAACCTCCATTGAATCGAACTAATATTTTTTTTGGTGAATCGCATTCTGACTGGTTGCCTGTCAGAGGCGGAGAATCTGGTGATTTTGTTTTTCGACGTGGTGACGGGCATGCCTTCGCGAAAATCGCACCTGCTTCCCGCCGCGGTGAGCTCGCTGGAGAGCGTGACCGCCTCATTTGGCTCAAAGGTCGAGGTGTGGCTTGCCCCGAGGTCATCAACTGGCAGGAGGAACAGGAGGGTGCATGCTTGGTGATAACGGCAATTCCGGGAGTACCGGCGGCTGATCTGTCTGGAGCGGATTTGCTCAAAGCGTGGCCGTCAATGGGGCAGCAACTTGGCGCTGTTCACAGCCTATCGGTTGATCAATGTCCGTTTGAGCGCAGGCTGTCGCGAATGTTCGGACGCGCCGTTGATGTGGTGTCCCGCAATGCCGTCAATCCCGACTTCTTACCGGACGAGGACAAGAGTACGCCGCAGCTCGATCTTTTGGCTCGTGTCGAACGAGAGCTACCGGTGCGGCTCGACCAAGAGCGCACCGATATGGTTGTTTGCCATGGTGATCCCTGCATGCCGAACTTCATGGTGGACCCTAAAACTCTTCAATGCACGGGTCTGATCGACCTTGGGCGGCTCGGAACAGCAGATCGCTATGCCGATTTGGCACTCATGATTGCTAACGCCGAAGAGAACTGGGCAGCGCCAGATGAAGCAGAGCGCGCCTTCGCTGTCCTATTCAATGTATTGGGGATCGAAGCCCCCGACCGCGAACGCCTTGCCTTCTATCTGCGATTGGACCCTCTGACTTGGGGTTGATGTTCATGCCGCCTGTTTTTCCTGCTCATTGGCACGTTTCGCAACCTGTTCTCATTGCGGACACCTTTTCCAGCCTCGTTTGGAAAGTTTCATTGCCAGACGGGACTCCTGCAATCGTCAAGGGATTGAAACCTATAGAAGACATTGCTGATGAACTGCGCGGGGCCGACTATCTGGTATGGCGCAATGGGAGGGGAGCAGTCCGGTTGCTCGGTCGTGAGAACAATCTGATGTTGCTCGAATATGCCGGGGAGCGAATGCTCTCTCACATCGTTGCCGAGCACGGCGACTACCAGGCGACCGAAATTGCAGCGGAACTAATGGCGAAGCTGTATGCCGCATCTGAGGAACCCCTGCCTTCTGCCCTTCTCCCGATCCGGGATCGCTTTGCAGCTTTGTTTCAGCGGGCGCGCGATGATCAAAACGCAGGTTGTCAAACTGACTACGTCCACGCGGCGATTATAGCCGATCAAATGATGAGCAATGCCTCGGAACTGCGTGGGCTACATGGCGATCTGCATCATGAAAACATCATGTTCTCCAGTCGCGGCTGGCTGGTGATAGATCCCGTCGGTCTGGTCGGTGAAGTGGGCTTTGGCGCCGCCAATATGTTCTACGATCCGGCTGACAGAGACGACCTTTGTCTCGATCCTAGACGCATTGCACAGATGGCGGACGCATTCTCTCGTGCGCTGGACGTCGATCCGCGTCGCCTGCTCGACCAGGCGTACGCTTATGGGTGCCTTTCCGCAGCTTGGAACGCGGATGGAGAAGAGGAGCAACGCGATCTAGCTATCGCGGCCGCGATCAAGCAGGTGCGACAGACGTCATACTAGATATCAAGCGACTTCTCCTATCCCCTGGGAACACATCAATCTCACCGGAGAATATCGCTGGCCAAAGCCTTAGCGTAGGATTCCGCCCCTTCCCGCAAACGACCCCAAACAGGAAACGCAGCTGAAACGGGAAGCTCAACACCCACTGACGCATGGGTTGTTCAGGCAGTACTTCATCAACC
>NZ_JAWPOJ010000218.1:0-1336 GCF_033344235.1 Vibrio sp. Vb1554
TGCTCGACCTATTTCCTGGGCATAGTTTTCAATGGATTTAGGCAGATCAAAGTGGATCACTCGGCGAATATCGGATTTGTCGACACCCATCCCAAAGGCAATCGTGGCCACAATGCAGTCAATTTGGCCCGCCATAAATTGCTGTTGTATTTGCTCACGAACTTCACTTTTCATTCCCGCGTGATACGCATGAGCGTTAACGCCAATGTGGATCAATGACTTAGCTACTTGCTCTGCAGTTTGCTGTTGCGTTACGTAAACGATAGTTGGCAGTTTAGGGGCTGCGGCGACAATCGTGTTGAGTTGCGTTTGCTTTTCGGACTCTTCGCAAGGGATGACTGAAATATCGAGGTTCGAACGGTAAAAGCCAGTTACAGTAATGTGGTCACTCGCAATATCGAATTTATTTTTCATGTCCTCAATAACGGCAGGTGTTGCTGTGGCGGTCAGCAACAAGGTTTGGGGAATATTCAGTTCTCGCTGATATTGCGGCAACTTGAGGTAATCCGGACGGAAGTTATGCCCCCACTCAGAGATACAGTGCGCTTCATCGACCACCATCAAAGAGATTGGCACCTGACGAATGAACTCGCGAAAGCGCTCGTTTTTGAGGCGTTCGACAGAAATCATCAGAATTTTGATTTCACCGTTTTTGACTCCAACCATTACGCGTTGCGCTTCTTCTCTGCTTTGGCTGCTATCAATAGAAGCGGCGGCGATCCCTTTGCTTTGCAAAAAGCTCAGCTGATCTTTCATTAGTGCCAGTAATGGCGAGATCACTAAAGTGAGGTTTGGCAGCATGGTGGCGGGGAGTTGATAACAAAGAGATTTGCCCGAGCCCGTTGGAAATATTGCTGCTGCAGAGTAACCATTCATGACCGATTCAATAACTGGTTGTTGGCCTTGGCGTAATGAGTCAAAACCAAACACGGATTGAAGCGTTTGTAGTAACTGGGTACTTTGCATGCTAGGGAAACCTTTCTTCGGTGATAGACTAGGGTACATTAACATATCCTGCCTACTGAGCGCGCCTTCAAAAAGTATGAACAAAGCTGAGTTAATCCAAATCATCATTCATCAATTGGAAGAAAAACTTCGAATTGCACACGCTTCCACCCAAAGAGCCATCGATGCCGCAACGGACGAAGAAACAGTGCCCGAGCATAAGTACGACACGCTTGCATTAGAGGCTTCCTATCTTGCTCATGGCCAAGCAATGCGAGTACAAGAGAGTGAGGACGAATTGCGTCAGTATCGCTCAATGGTTATTCGCGACTTTACGGATGCGCCAATAGGTGTAGGCGCGTATGTGGTTCTCGTCGATGAGAATAATATC
>NZ_JAWPOJ010000219.1:0-1334 GCF_033344235.1 Vibrio sp. Vb1554
TTTTTATCTCGATACCCAATTCTTGAGCCTTAGTGAGCTTAGAACCTGCATTTTCACCAGCAAATAAAATATCGGTTTTCTTGGAAACACTGCCAGTGACTTTTGCACCCAAAGATTGCAACGCCTCTTTTGCTTCAGTACGTCCAAGTTGAGATAGTGTACCCGTTAGCACGACAGTTTTACCTTCTAGTGGCAGTTCTGCGCCTTGCTCAGGTGCACTAACTTCTGGCCAGTGGATACCTTGCACAAGGAGATCTTGAACAACAGCTTGGTTTTGCTCTTCTTCAAAGAAAGTCGTAATGTGCTTCGCAACTACCACACCAATATCTTGAACAGCAATAAGTTGTTCTTCCGTTGCAGCTTGAATCGCTTCCAGTGATTTAAAGTGTTGAGCTAGGTTTGCCGCCGTTGCCTCGCCCACTTCTCGAATACCTAGCGAGTATAAGAAACGTGGCAAGGTTGTTAACTTCGATTTTTCTAATGCATTAACAATGTTTTGAGCAGATTTTGGCCCCATGCGCTCCAATACGGTTAATACGCCAGCCGAAAGCTTGAACAGATCGGCAGGTGTTTCTACCATTTCACGATCGACCAATTGCTCGATAACTTTGTCACCTAAACCATCAACATCCAACGCTTTACGTGAGACGAAGTGCTTGAGCGCTTGCTTACGTTGAGCTTGACAGACCAAACCGCCAGTACATCGAGTCACCGCCTCCCCTTCGATACGCTCTACGTGCGAACCACAAACAGGACACTGAGTTGGGAAAATAATATCTCGCGCCGTTTCTGGTCGATGCTCTTTGATGACAGAAACCACTTGAGGAATCACATCGCCAGCACGACGAATCACGACCTGATCACCAATCTTTACTTGAAGGCGCTCAATTTCATCCGCATTATGCAGCGTTGCGTTACTCACCGTCACGCCACCAACAAACACCGGCTCTAACTTAGCAACCGGAGTGATCGCTCCCGTTCGGCCAACTTGGAACTCAACTTCATTCAATGTGGTGATTTCTTCTTGAGCCGGGAATTTGTATGCGATCGCCCAACGTGGAGCGCGAGCAACAAAACCCAGGCGCTCTTGGACGGCAATATCGTCAATTTTGATCACGACTCCGTCAATTTCGTAAGGTAATGCATCACGACGCTGCAGAATGTCTTGATAATAAGTTTTTACGTCTGCCAAACTGTCGACTCGCTTGGTCTCTGGACACATTGGCAGTCCCCAAGATTTTATCTGCAGAAAACGCTCATAGTGACTGGCTGCCAAATCAGCCCCTTGCACAACTCCAACACTGTATGCGTAGAAGCTAAGTGGGCGCGAAGCC
>NZ_JAWPOJ010000220.1:0-1331 GCF_033344235.1 Vibrio sp. Vb1554
GGAATACAAGTCCATCGTTATCTACAACATGGATTTTTGATACGTCCGGTTGGCTTAAGGTTGCCGTAATCTGTCCATAGACTTGGCTGATGTTATCGTTGTAAAGCGGATCAAACAGCTGCTTAGACAACAACTCCGCGTACACTAATCCTTTTTGTTTGACGTAGGATTCCGTCTTATCTTGAGAATTTTGCGTAATCTGCTGCGCGAGATTGTTTGAGTATGTGTCGTAGCCATGCATGTAAAGTACAAGGTTGACCGCAACCACCAAAACAACGACGGAGATGGTCGCGAAAATGTATTTGGTTTCTAGCGAAAGTTTGTTCAGCATCAGTTTGCCTTTGGTAGCAAGTTAACAGACTTTCGAACCGTGTCGAGAGACGTTGCCATATCTGGCGTGAGTGCTGATATGCGCTTGGTATTTTGGAATACATCCAAGGCATGCAAACCTTCTGGTGAGGCATCCATTTTCAATAAAATCGATGTAATTTCATTTTGGGTCGATTGGCTCAAAGTAGGCGACGCTAAAACCAAATCACGCGGGATCTCAACCGAGTTATGGAAAATGGTCAGTTTTTCCTTCATGTTTTCTGGCAAATCTTTTGGGTTGTTCCAGTTGAAATTACTGAACGCCCCGGCGGCAACGCGCTGTTTATACACCCAAACGGATAGGTTGATTTCGTTGGATTGTTCTAAATGTTCATCCAAAAACAAATAGCCGATACGGTCTTTCGTTGGGTGAGCATCAATAGAGCGAAGGTATTCTAATTTTTCGCCTTGGTTGAGCAATGTAATGGCAGGTAAGTAAAAGCTGCTGGTGGAGTTACGACTCTCGAAAATGAGCGTTTTGCCGCGCAGATCGGCCAAGGAATGAATGCCACTGTCTTGATGGGTGAAAAATACAGAGTGGTATTTTTCGAGTCCCTTTTTCCACCTTACGGCGAGCACTTGGCTGTTAGATTCTCGTTCTAGGGTTACGGCGTTAAACGGTGTAGCTGTTGCAATTTGAACGCTGCCATTTTTGAGAGCAACTGCAAGTTGTCCATAGTTGTTGAAGACTTGTACCGACCCAGAGGTATAACCGAGGTGATTCAGTCTTCCGGATACATATTGAGCAAAGGGTGTCGCTTTTTTGATTTTACTTTTTGCTTTGTCGGAAACGATACCTACGGTAAATACGAGGTCATTGACGGGTTGAGCGCTAGCAAGAAAGGGGGAGCTTAAAGAAGCAAGCAGTAAGAGTGTGCAGGCAGGTTTCATCCGGCGTCAACATCCTTGGGTATATGTTCTTGAACGACAAGATTCAAAATAAAAGCAAATTGCACTTCAAC
>NZ_JAWPOJ010000221.1:0-1331 GCF_033344235.1 Vibrio sp. Vb1554
CCGATCTCACCGTTGACGCCTCAGGGCAAAAATCGATATACGCTTCGTCCATGACCACGATTGCTCGGTCTTTTGTCATCTCAAGCAGAGAGACAATATCTTCACGCTTAACGAGGTTACCGGTTGGGTTGTTTGGCGAACAAACAAAAACCAGCTTGACGTTATCGAGATTGGATTCGATGCCAGCAAGGTCAAGCTGCCAATCCGATGTTAGCGGTACAGTCTTACGTTCAACACCAATGGTTTCAGCACTGATTGCGTACATACCGTAAGTCGGTGGGCAGTACAAAATCGCGTCTTGTCCTGGCTCACAGAAAGCGCGAACTAAAAGCTCAATACCTTCGTCAGCGCCACGAGAAGTAAGCGTCTGTTCTGGCTTTACGCCCGCGTAGGCAGCGTAAGCTGAAATAAGCGCTTTTGGCTGGCATTCGCTGTAGCGGTTTAAGCGAGCAAAATCCGTTTTGTACTCATTATTAAATGGAGATTCATTGGCGTTGAGCCAAACGTCACCCGTGCCGCCAATTCGGCGAGCAGATAAATACGGGGTTAATTCTTGAACTTGTTTGCGTGCTAGCTTTTCCATCTCTTTACTCTCTTATTATCTATTTTTGGTCAGCTTTTCTACTCGGATGGTGACTGCACGTTTGTGAGCGTCGAGACCTTCCGCCTCCGCCATCGTAACCACAGTCGGAGCGAGATTCTGTAAACCTTCAGCCGATAACTCTTGCACTGTCATTCGTTTAGAAAAGTCGGCAAGGCCAAGGCTTGAGTAAGTACGAGTATACCCGTAAGTTGGAAGCACGTGGTTAGTTCCCGACGCATAATCACCTGCAGATTCAGGAGACCAATCGCCAAGAAAGATTGAGCCCGCATTATCTAGTAGTGGAAGTAGCTCACGAGGGTTCTTCGTTTGCACAATTAAGTGCTCAGGGCCGTAGTAGTTAGAAATAGAAACCGCTTGTGTGATTGACTCAGAAATAATAATCAGACTTGAAGCCAACGCCTTCTGCGCGATGTCTGCACGAGACAAGGCTTTTAGTTGACGCTGAACGGCATCCGTTACTTGATCCGCGACAATTGGTGATGGTGTCACAAGAACCACCTGTGAATCAGGGCCGTGCTCAGCTTGGCTTAACAAGTCTGCTGCGATGAAGTCTGGATCTGCGGTTTCGTCTGCAATCACAAGAACTTCAGAAGGGCCAGCCGGCATGTCAATCGCAGCACCACGGAAGTCATTGCTTACTTGACGTTTTGCTTCCGTCACATAGGCGTTACCCGGGCCAAAAATTTTATCGACTTTAGAGACGCTTTTCGTACCGTACGCCATTGCA
>NZ_JAWPOJ010000222.1:0-1326 GCF_033344235.1 Vibrio sp. Vb1554
TGGTGGAGAAGCCAAGCAAGTCTTGGAGATGAGTGTTGCGAATGCTCGTCCGGCGTGTTTGATCAGTGATGCGAAAGGTGTGTGGCTTGCATCTTCTGTTGGGTTGAGTTACTACCGATTGTCCGGTGAGTTAGTTAAACACTATTCATCTGCATCGGGCTTGATTAATAATGAGTTTATTCCTGGGATATGTAGCGTAGTGAAACGCACAGAAGATGGCGAACGTGAACTTGTTTTAGGCTCAAAATATGGATTAGTTAAAGCAGAGGCTTCAAAACTATTGGTGTCAAACCCGCCAGAATCCCGCTTTATTGTTAGCCAAGTGATGCTTGAAAACGATGTAATCCAAGTGGGGAGTTCCGACCTTGATGGGATTAAGCTGCCTTATGGTTCTTCGCTGAGTTTTCTCTTTGGCATCATGCCTAAACCGGATAGCCAGAACCTGTACTACCGCTTAAACGAAGACGATCGATGGCAGACCTTAGAAGGGGGGCAGTTAACCTTAGAGCACCTCAACTCTGGGGAATACCACCTTCAAGTGAGTAACGAGTCACAGGTAACGGCGGGCGTTGTTGGCTTAGAGTCTCGTTTTGAAGTGCTCAAACCATGGTATCTATCCCAGCTTGCGATATTAGGCTTTCTCGTCTCAATTTCTACGCTTATCGGCCTTATCATGTACTGGCGTTCACGATATGTTATGCAAGCAAACCGAGAGCTTGCTGCTCAGGTCACTCTAAAGACCAACCAGCTAAGGCATCAAAGCCGCGTATTATTGACGAGTAACCAACAGTTAAGAAAGCAAATTCAGGTTAGAAATCTATTAGTTGACCATGTTGCTCAGTCTATAAAAACCAGCGTCGATTATATCTCGTCAAAATTGCCAGTGGAGAGAGATTCCATCACAGAGGATCACGTATCAAAAACTTACTGGCAGCTGAATGAGCTTAAAAGTGCTCCTGGTGATGCGAGTAACGGCAGTCAAAACTACAACCTAAGCCAAATTACGCAATCTGTGGTGGATGTGTGGCGAGACGATTTCGCCAAAGCGGGGATCTCTGTGGAGTTAGAGGATGAGAACAAGTCTAGCCGTATTGCTCTAGAGAGTTTTAATCTGGATGTTATCTTCAACAGTATCTTTGCCAACATCATCAAGCGCTCTTTCCGAGGTCAAGCCGTTAAAGTGATGCTAGAAGAGGGACGGGACATTGTCTCACTCAGCTTTTTGGATTACGGAACGCAATTGCCAAATAAACTTTCTCTAAGTCGTCCTGCTAATAACAATGTGGACTTGAGTATCGACAATCTTTCGCAGTTGGTTACGGTGAG
>NZ_JAWPOJ010000223.1:0-1325 GCF_033344235.1 Vibrio sp. Vb1554
ATGAATGACACGAAGGAAAAACAATGGCACACCTATCTTACTGGTTTAAGCAAGCGCTTGAACTTGAACAGCCTCAACCAGCTAAGCCACTGAATGAAGATATCGACGCTGATGTCGCGATTATTGGCGGTGGTTACACCGGACTTTGGACCGCCATTATGATCAAACAGCAAGCACCGAAAAAGCATGTTGTTGTGATAGAAAAGGGTCTGTGCGGCAGTGGCGCGTCTGGAGCGAATGGTGGTTGCATGCTGACTTGGTCGACAAAGTTTCCGACCTTAAAACGTTTGTTTGGTGAAGCTCAGGCTGCTTGGTTAGTCAAAGAGTCCGAACAAGCCGTGCTTGAAATTGACGCGTTTTGTAAACAGCACCATATTGATGCTCAGTTGTCGCTTAAAGGCGTGTATTACACGGCAACAAATCACGCGCAAGCGGGCAGCATGCAACCTGTCGTCGATGAGCTTTCACGTTTAGGCGTCAATAGTTGGCGTCGCTGCAAAGAAGATGAGCTGCACGCGAATACAGGCTCGCCCCGTCATCTTGAAGGTTTCCATTCTTCGGTTGCTGCTAGCGTCCAGCCCGCCTTGTTGGCTAGAGGTTTGCGCCGAGTTGCATCAGAAATGGGGATCGAAATCTTCGAAAACACACCAATGACCAAATTGGATTTTGGCCAACCAGCTACCGTGTACACTCCTGACGCACAAATACAAGCAAAGCAGGTTGTGCTGGCATTAAACGCATGGATGGTGGAGCACTTTACACAGTTCAAAAACAGTATCGTGGTGGTTTCTTCCGACATGGTCATCACCAAACCGCTTGGTGAGTCGTTACGAAAAACGGGCTGGCAAGCGGGAACGAGCGTGTTGGATTCGCGTATTTTTGTTCATTACTACCGCGATACGCCAGATGGTCGTCTCATGTTAGGCAAGGGAGGCAATCTGTTCTCTTTCAACAACAAAGTGGACGTGATGTTCAATAAATCAACTCGTTATCAAAATCTTCTAAGGAAGTCATTCGATAAACTTTTCCCGAGTTTGAAAGAGGCGGAGTTTGAATACTCATGGACAGGAGGATCCGATCGTTCAACCTCCGGCTTTCCATTTTTTGGGAAGTTGAACGAGCAACGTAATGTCTTTTATGGTTTTGGTTATTCAGGTAATGGTGTTGCGCAGACTCGCATGGGCGGAAAAATCCTCTCTTCTATGGTGTTAGGGTTGGATAACGAATGGACTCGAAGTGGCTTAGCCAAAGGACCATTGGGGCATTTCCCTCCAGAGCCGTTTCGCTGGATTGGCGCAATGACGGTGCGTAATGCGGTACGCCGA
>NZ_JAWPOJ010000224.1:0-1325 GCF_033344235.1 Vibrio sp. Vb1554
GAGGTTTACCCATAGAACGGAAGTAGGTACTCAACATGGGTTGGCTTTCGGGCGAAATGTGTTCTTCGAGATAGATATGTTTATCTGTATTGGCGAAGACATAACCAGTCTGGAAGAAGAGTCCAATCACCGCTAATAGAGCGCAAGACAGCGTTTTAATCGGAAAGTGCATGAGCTTATTAATAAATTGTGATCTCGTTAAGTAGCAGTACTTCCTAATTCTATCACTTCTTATCTATTAAGTGCTTATGGATTCCCCAAGAATAAGGGATTTTAAGGCGAGTATAATTGATTGATTTGATTTAATTTTTTGATTTATAAAGAAAAGTGCTTTTTATAAGTTGGGAAATAATTTTAATCGCAATATAAGGGAACCGGAGGTTTTGACTGAGAAATAGCGATAATCGATGAAGATATTTCCATGTGAATTATGTGTGATACTGCTCCCAAAAGTAATTCCGACCTCCAAAAGATGATTTTGGTGTCATAAATATTTAATGTTTGTATGGGTTGTTAAAAAAATGGATATTCGACATAGTGTTATTAAGCCAAAGTAAATTGGCTGTTCATAACAAACAGGAGATTATTTATGCATAACGAAATGATTCAACCGTCGCACTTCGGCATCATTGCTCGCACTTGTATCGCCTCAGTAGTAATGTTGGCGGGTGTTTTCGCTCTTATTTAGTGGAGTGACGTAAGCTAGATTACGTTTTAGAAAACAAAAGCAAAATTCAGGGAATTACCTTCAGTTGTAAACGGTATTCCCCTGAAAATCACTCAAAGTAACCCCTTCTTAGCTGAGTAAGCTAAAAACCAAAGCACTTACCGCAACAATACCTGTGATCAGAACAAAATAGGTAGAGAGCTTTCCACGATACTGCTTCATCGACTCAATCTTATGTACCGCCAACATCGGCATAATGAACAAGATCATTGCGATAACTGGCCCAGATAACGCTTCCATCATGCCTAAAATGCTTGGGTTCATGATTGCTGCAGCCCAAATTGACAAGAAAAGAACCACTACGCTAATACGATCAACACGTGTTTCAGACAAATTTGAGTGCTTTGTGATTAAGCCGTTCAAGCTTTCACGTGCGCCTAAGAAATGACCAAGGAAAGAAGAAGTGATCGCGACAAACGCCACCAAAGGACCAAGTGTTGCGATGAACGGGTTATCCGTTGCGTTTGCAAGGTAAGAGAGTACGGATACGTTTTGCGCTTTTGCCTGTGCAAGTTGCTCTGGCGATAGTGCCAATACGCACGAGAAAACAAACAATAGTACGAATGCGATAAGCATGATGCTCGTGCGACGTAAAATC
>NZ_JAWPOJ010000225.1:0-1322 GCF_033344235.1 Vibrio sp. Vb1554
CAGGGAAAATTCATGAACATTCCCGTCCTACAAGGGCTGTCAAAACCTTATAAAGGTACTCCGGTTCCATCGCACACTTCGCTCTTTTGTGTTTCAAACTCGCTTTAAACGTCGTTTCATTACGAAGCATGTTTAAACACATCTGTCTGATCCTTGCGAAATTCTCTGCGCTGTCCTCTGCTCGTTTCCGGCAATCATCTTCACCAAACTCGGTATCCAACATCCAGTGCATCGATTCCACTAACCAGTGCGAACGGGTAGCATTTAACAAAGTTTTAGCATCTAGTTGCTTCGAACTTATGTAATACTTTACCGACACTTCTGACTCTTGGATAACGTCAGATTCTTGCCGAATTGACACCACAATCCCCATCGTTTTTAAACCTGGCCAATCGAATTCAAGGTCGCCTAGAACGCTCAAATCTTCATTCACTAACGCTAATCTTGTCTCTTGCCGTCCTCGGGATTTTTCCTGGGTACTGTAAGAATCACCATCGTGATTTTGCAGCATACCCATATGAAAATACTCATTAAAAGCCTGCTCTAAACGACCTTGATTACCTTTCACTGCAAGTAAGTAATCAGCGTTTTTCTCCAGGATTTTTTGCGCGATTTTCTTCTGGCATCCCATCGCATCAATCGTGACTAAACAGCCTGATACATTCAATAAATCCAATAGCTTAGGGATCGCTGTAATCTCATTGCTTTTCTCAAACACTTTATGCTGACCAAGACTGACTCCGTTCTCAGTAGCAAAGGCATTTACCATGTGAATAGCACCCAATCCTCGACTATCATCATAAGAGCCACGAACGGTCTTACCATCGATCGCGACTACTTCACCTTCTGTCAGTTTTACGCACTCTTTCATCCATTCAATGAAGCAGCGCTGTAACTGCGTTGGATTAATCATTCCCATCACTCGTGCAATCGTCGATGCCGATGGTAAGCCAGCCGAAAAATCACCAAATTGCTTCAGAAAATCAATTCGACTTTCTCCGAAATGATAGATACCCTTCCAGTCATCCTGGCCAGACAGTACCGCACAAATTGTTAATAAAATAATATCCATTAACTTGTGCTCGACTTTGCCTTTTTGGCGGAAATCTCTTATCACGTTGAAATGCATAAATGGGTGTTGTTCGCTCATCGGTTGACCTCCAAATTGTCTATGGAGGTATTAGAAAACACTGGAAATGATCGTCAAATCGATCCTTGAGTATTTGAATGTTCGTTGATTTGTATCAGACTATTTTTTCTCTTAGGTAGAATCGTAAAAATAAAAACTCTTAAAAATCAATGGCCGTCATGAATTTTCCCTG
>NZ_JAWPOJ010000226.1:0-1321 GCF_033344235.1 Vibrio sp. Vb1554
TGGACAGCTTGCCTGTCCAAACTTTTCCACATGAGCGCTAACTCTACTGAATTGGAAAAGCCTTCTCGTGTCGATGTGTGCGGAAACCTTTTGCAATTTGTATTAAGCCAGCATACACAAAGTGCACTCGCTGCGCTCATTTCTCTGTGAACTGGAAAGGGACGCTGACGCTCCCTTTACCCTCGTAAAACATCCTGTCGCCTCGCTTTGCTCGTTGCCGGTTTGCTTTTCCTAGTCAAAACACTTCGCTTATTGGACCAGGAAAAACAAACTTGATCTTCATGTGTGGAAATGGACGTTACGGGGTGATTTTTAATTGAAATGCGTAGTCTTGTTTTTGCGCTGTAAATCGCTTCAGAAGCGTCACAAACTTACAAGGCAGTATGGAAGCATATTGCCTTGATCAAGCGTCCTAAATCTTCGCTACGAGCGTCTGAGGGGGTCTGAGGCGTGTTTTTGGTAGCTAACTCGCCCGTTTAACATAATAGGAATAATAATCACCACCACAACGTTATGTTGCTTTAAATTATGAGCTTCTTTGCTTCGATTTGAAGCCATTCAAATGTGTTTTTGGGCTCTCCATGCATTTCCATTTGATGCCAAAGTTTTTCAAATGACAAAATAGTGACTTGTAGAGCAACTTCTTCATTTCCAATTTCCATTGTTAAATTTTCGAGAAGTTTAATCGTATGAGCATCTACTAAAGTGTCGTATTTTTTTATTTTACACAAAGCCATAACGCAATACTCACAAAGTGTTGATATGCATGTAACTTTATAATAGTGCTCAATTGCGTATATAGTGGTTTTTTTTGGCCTAAGTCTATTAAGAACGTTCAATTGCTCACACAAACCTCGTCTTAAATATGCTGTGTATGAGATAAATGGGATAAAGCGTGAAACTAAAAATTTATTTTAAAACATCGAATAACAAAGGCTTTGAAATCGCATCATATCAAGAACATTACGAGACAATTGTTGCTCAATGGCTTTCGTTAGGTCGTACACTAGAATCGAGTTCTTTTTTCCTTGTGCTGTACGATGATGATGGTAAGTGTGTAGATGCCAAATATCTTTCAAAAAATAATTTTAGTCGATTGCTGATAGAGTGGGACTGCTTTGGTTTAAAAGAAAGTAATGAGTAATTTAACGTAACACTCGTTGTGCGAACTGAACGATAGAACGCAAAAGGTTGCCCAAACCGGCGACCTTTTTTACATCTGGCAGATACGAAAAACGCCTCCCAATGGGAGGCGTTTTTCTTGAGGACGTTCATTACCTTAGAAAAGGATCGTTGAGATCCCAGCTCTTTGGTTGTAATC
>NZ_JAWPOJ010000227.1:0-1321 GCF_033344235.1 Vibrio sp. Vb1554
TTCGTCAGTTTCTCAGTGGTGAACCTTTCCCGATTCTAGGCGATGACCCGCGTAATCGTGATGAACATAAAGTCTTTTCTGTCGCAGCGATAGAGGAGCTTGGCTCAACCATTGGTTATTTGTACGTGGTGATCGGGAGTTCTCGTCATACGGCCATTGCCAACGCTCAAGTGGATTCGCCGTACTTGGCGCTTGCGGGTTTAGTGCTCATTTCGATTTTAGGTTTCGCTTTTGGCTCATATTTCTTGGTTAAGCGCAGCTTGTTAAACCCGATTGAACGTGTGACCGATCAACTGCAAAAACAAGCCGAACACGACTTTCGCCTACAACCCGATTTTGCACATCAAGTGCCGGAGCTAGTGCCGATTGCTCGTTCTTATCAATTGATGGCAAAACACATCCAGCAGCAATTTTTGCAACTTGAATATCAATCCTCTCATCGCCGTCAAAGTCTTTTGCAACTGAGCCACGATTTAAAAACGCCACTCTCGAGTGTGCTTGGGTATTTGGAAACTTGGCGTTTGCAGCATCCTGACCCCGATCCGCTCATTGAAGTGGCGTTTCGCAACAGTGAAAAACTCTCCCAGCAATTGCACGCTCTGTTGGATGTGGCAAAACAAGAAGCTCCGCTACCGATCTATGAGTATCTTCCGATTGATATTAGCCAACTAATGGCAGAATGCGCCGAAACCATGCAAAGTCAGTTTCAACGTAAAGGCGTGACGTTGAACATTACCGTAGATGAGCCAATCCAAGTGATAGGTGATAAGGGGTTATTAGAACGATTGATATTGAATTTATTGGAAAATGCACTTCGGCATAGTCCGTCGGATGCGACCGTGAGTTGCGATGTAAAACGGGGCGATAATACATCTCAAGTTCGTTTTACTTTTTCCAACCAAATAGAGCTGAATGCGCAAGCTGGCGCGCTAGGCATTGGTACTAAAATTGTCCAGTCCATTTTAATGCTGCATCACAGTCATCTTGAAACCGATGCGACATCGCATCGGTTTACACAACGATTCACACTTCCTGCCGCATGAGGAAGTGCGAATCAGACAGATCATGATTTAGTCGATCACGCCACACACAATGCGCGTATCGCCGCCACCTAATTTGGCTGGTTGATCCGAGTGATTCTCCCCACCAGCATGAATCATCCAGGCTCTGCCTTTTAAATCCGACATTTTGAGGCGCGGAGCTAAAACCGGTTGGTTGGCGTTTCCTTCCATATGGGCTTACAACGCGCGCAGAGCGCCAAGATGTTGGCCAGCGGTCCATGGATAACCAGGTTGGCCAGTAGTGTCGTGGTCGGAATGGC
>NZ_JAWPOJ010000022.1:0-81748 GCF_033344235.1 Vibrio sp. Vb1554
TCAGCGAGGTGGCATTATAGAGATTGCGATCACATTGGCAAGCCCTTTTTCTCGTTTTTTTTGATTTTTTTATCGTTCGGATAAATTTGCATCAAAAGCGGTCAAAAGAGCACGTTATTTCTACAGTTCTCTAAATTTATCTGCGAAAAGAGCCACTTTTTCCCAATTGGTGTACTCCACCTCTTTGGTCGTATCGGTTTCGCCACCCGTCATCGACATAATGAACCTAATCATAGTTCTGTCGAACCAGCTATAACGTGGGTAATAAAGTGCACCAGCAAAAACACCGATTAGCGTTGGTTTCCAAGGGGACTTAATTAGGAACTTGCGAATGTAGGCACTACCTTCAGGTGTATCCTTTCCTTGGTCCTCTTTACGAGCGGTTAAGTTTACGCAGAAAAATGCCACTTTATTTTGCTCCAATTGATTGAGGTTTCGCTCAATAAACTGGTATAGCTTTTTATTAAGATGGCCATAGCGAATAGAGGCGCCTATCAATACTCTGTCGTATTGGCTGAAGTCAATCGTCTCAACATTATGTAAATCCACCAGCTCACAATCGAAATCTGGAAGTTGTTCATCTATATAGTGGAGAATTTTTTTAGTCTGCCCTTCGCGGGAAGAGTATAGAAATAATGCTTTTGCCACGATTTCCCCTTAGCTACGCCAAAACGTCGGCGTAAGTAGAATAAGTAAGGTAAAGATTTCCAAACGACCAAACAGCATAGAAACTATCAATACCCATTTTGCTTTGTCGTTAACATCACCAAAGTGCAGCGCTACTTCTCCCAAGCCAGGACCGAGGTTGTTCAGAGTCGCAGCCACCGCCGAGAACGCACTGAGCTCATCCATTCCTGTTGCAATCAACCCCAACATACAAACCACAAATACCAATGCGTATGCGGAGAAGAAGCCCCAAACCGCATCGACAACACGTTGCGGTAGGGCACTGCCACCTACTTTGATGGTGTAAACCGCGCGTGGATGGACTAAACGTTTTAGTTCACGCGCACCTTGTAAGGTAAGAAGCAGGATACGGATCACTTTCATGCCGCCGCCTGTTGAACCAGCACAACCACCTATAAAGGAAGAGAACAATAACAGCACAGGTAAGAAGAGCGGCCAATCCGCAAAACCTGTTGTCGTAAAGCCCGCTGTTGTGGATATTGATACGGTTTGGAACAGAGCCTGATCGAAAGCATCGTATGTCGATGTGTAAGAGTGATGTTTCAGTAATAATAGAAAGCAAATGATAAATAGCAGCACTTGAATAAACAAGAAGGCACGAAACTCAGGATCTTTCCAGTAATACTTGGGATGTACGCCACCTGATGCAAATGCAGCAAAGTGCAGTGTGTAATTACATGCAGATATAAGCAGAAAAACCA
The DNA here is from genome assembly GCF_033344235.1 of Vibrio sp. Vb1554. Lineage (NCBI taxonomy): Bacteria > Pseudomonadati > Pseudomonadota > Gammaproteobacteria > Vibrionales > Vibrionaceae > Vibrio > Vibrio sp. Vb1554. Next base: position 1,389 of record NZ_JAWPOJ010000022.1, read on the forward strand.
CCGTAATCAGGTTAATCGCGTAACTATCAAAGTATCCGATGCTGGCATCGTGGGTAGAGAAGCCACCGATAGCAATGGTGGAAAAGCTGTGACTGATGGCGTCAAATGGCGTCATACCAGCTAACCAAAAAGCCGAAGCACAGGCGATAGTCAGGCTCAAATAGATGTACCAAAGCGCCTTAGCAGTTTCTGCTATGCGCGGCGTCACTTTAGTGTCCTTGACTGGACCAGGGATCTCGGCGCGGTAAAGCTGCATACCACCGATGCCAAGTACTGGCAAAATCGCCACCGCTAATACGATGATTCCCATACCGCCGAACCACTGCAGTAACTGTCGATAGAATAGAATCGCTTTAGGTAACTCATCCAAACCAACAATAACGGTCGCCCCGGTCGTAGTGAGAGCAGAAAACGATTCAAAAAACGCATCTGTCACTGAGACGTTCGGGTTGTCAGCAATGAGAAAGGGGATCGAGCCTGCACTGCCAAGTACTGTCCAGAATAAGACGACAATAAGAAAGCCATCTCGAGCTTTAAGCTCGTGCTTATACCTGCGGTTTGGGTACCAACAAACGGCCCCACAAAACAGCAGAACAAAAAATGTCGTGACAAAAGGCACACCAGCACCATCTCGATAGATCAGCGCAACGAGTGCTGGCGCAAGCATAGTGACACTAAAGAGTGCGAGCAGTAGCCCGACGATTCGAATAATTGAACGAAATTGCATGGATAAATTGACTAGCGAAGCTGTCCCTGTTGCTTCCTGTTTTTCATTATTGTCCGTCTAGCGGAGTGACAATTGCCTTTGCCCCGCTTTTATTGATGATTGCTTGGGTAAACGCGCTCACTTCTCGAAGCTCAATTTCCACCACTAATACGACCTGATCGCTGTATTCAGCCTCGACTTCTATCGCGCCAAATTGCGGCATGATTGATTGTGCGATAGGCATAAACCCATAGTCTAACGTTAGTCTGAGCTTTGTGGTTATTTTTTTCTCAATAGTTTGAAGCAGCTTGAGCGCTTGTTGAACCCCACCCCCATACGCTTTAACCAAGCCGCCTGTACCTAACTTGATTCCACCAGAGTATCGCGTGACCACAGCCGTGATCTCCCCCACCCCAGATCCAGACAGCTGCGCCAGGATTGGTTTGCCTGCTGTTCCGGACGGCTCCCCATCATCACTAAAGCCCCATTTCATTGAATCTTCCGGGCGACCAGCAACAAAGCCCCAACAGTTATGTCTGGCATCAGCGTGTTTAGCTTTGATTTGATCAACAAATGCTTTTGCTGCTTCGATACTTGGCGTGTGTGCCAAATAAGTAATGAAGACGCTCTTTTTAATTTCTTCTTCAAATTGAGCGGGCTCTGCTGGAATCAGATAAGGCTTGTCATTCATAGGATTATGGATTCATGTCTATTTGCCTGAAGTCTATCACGAGTGTGATTTACCCGTCGCATAAGATCTGCCACAGCGCACAATGTTAAACACTTGTTTAAAAAATGTATTGAAATTAAACAATCCACGATCCAAACTAACTTTACTGGTCAAACCAGAACAAAAATAAAACGACTTCCTCGATACCTATTTGCCGAGGTACACGGCGTCGTTGAAATAGGTATACAGACAATCCACGATTGTATGTCATGGAGATAGACAATGATTTACCAAGCCGAAACCCTACAGGTAAAGGAAATACAAGATGGTATTGCAGAGCTAAGCTTCTGCTCTCCAAAATCCGTCAACAAACTCGACCTAGCGACATTAGAATCGCTAGATAAAGCTCTTGATGCGCTCATTGCCCATCAAGGCCTCAAGGGGTTGTTGCTCACTTCAGATAAAGACGCATTCATTGTAGGCGCAGACATTACCGAGTTTTTAGGTCTGTTTGCTAAAACGGATGCCGAGCTCGACCAATGGCTGCAATTTGCTAATAGCATCTTTAACAAATTAGAAGACTTACCCGTTCCGACCATCTCAGTGATCAAAGGCCACGCTCTTGGTGGCGGTTGTGAATGTGTGCTAGCAACAGACATGCGTATTGGTGACAAAACCACCAGCATCGGCCTACCAGAAACGAAACTGGGAATCATGCCGGGCTTTGGTGGTTGTGTACGCTTACCTCGCGTTATTGGCGCAGACAGCGCAATGGAAATCATCACCCAAGGTAAAGCATGCCGAGCTGATGAAGCATTGAAAATTGGCTTACTCGATGCTGTTGTAGAGACTGATGCTTTATACGAATCAGCACTACAAACTCTTAACTCTGCAATTAACGAGAAACTTGACTGGCAAGCACGCCGAGCACAGAAAACATCTCCGCTAACGCTGAGTAAGCTTGAATCAATGATGAGCTTCACCATGGCGAAGGGGCTGGTGGCACAAAAAGCAGGTCCTCACTACCCTGCCCCAATGACAGCCGTTATCACGATTGAAGAAGGTGCTCGCTTTGCACGTAATGAAGCGTTAGACATTGAACGTAAGCACTTCGTGAAACTGGCTAAATCGGAAGAAGCAAAATCACTCGTTGGCCTATTCCTTAATGATCAATACATCAAAGGCATTGCGAAAAAAGCAGCGAAGTCAGCAAGTAAAGACACGCAACGTGCAGCCGTATTAGGTGCAGGTATCATGGGTGGCGGCATTGCTTACCAATCAGCGCTAAAAGGTGTGCCAGTCTTAATGAAAGACATCGCGCAAGCGTCGCTCGACCTAGGCATGACTGAAGCATCTAAGCTGCTGAATAAACGCTTATCTCGCGGTCGTATTGATGGCTTTAAGATGGCGGGTATTTTAGCGTCAATCACACCGAGCCTACATTACGCAGGTATTGAAAACTCTGATGTGATTGTTGAAGCTGTCGTTGAAAACCCGAAAGTAAAAGCAGCAGTTTTGAGTGAAGTTGAGTCCCATGTCGGTGACGACACCGTTATCACCTCAAACACCTCGACGATTCCTATCAACCTATTGGCAAAATCACTAAAACGCCCAGAAAACTTCTGTGGTATGCACTTCTTCAACCCAGTGCATCGTATGCCTCTTGTTGAGATCATCCGTGGTGAGCACACCTCTGATGAAACCATCAATCGTGTTGTGGCGTATGCTGCGAAAATGGGCAAATCACCAATTGTCGTTAATGACTGCCCAGGGTTCTTCGTTAACCGCGTATTGTTCCCATACTTTGGCGGCTTCAGCATGCTACTTCGTGATGGTGCTGACTTTACGAAAATCGACAAAGTAATGGAGCGTAAGTTTGGCTGGCCGATGGGACCGGCGTACTTGCTTGACGTAGTCGGCATTGATACCGCGCACCACGCACAAGCTGTGATGGCTGACGGTTTCCCTGAGCGTATGGGTAAACAAGGTCGTGATGCGATTGATGCACTGTTCGAAGCAGACAAATATGGTCAGAAAAATGGTAATGGCTTCTACAGCTACACCATAGATAAAAAAGGTAAGCCGAAGAAAGCCTTCTCCGAAGCGATCTTACCGGTACTTGCTGACGTTTGTGCCGATAAGCAGGACTTTGACGATCAGACCATCATTCAACGTATGATGATTCCAATGATCAACGAAGTGGTGCTGTGCCTACAAGAAGGCATCATCGCCACTCCGCAGGAAGCAGATATGGCATTGGTTTATGGTCTTGGTTTCCCTCCATTCCGCGGTGGCGTATTCCGCTATCTAGACAGCGTGGGTATTGCTGAATACGTTGAAATGGCAAAACAACACGCCGAGCTAGGTGCGATGTACCAAGTACCGCAAATGCTGATTGATATGGCGGCGAAAGGTGAAAGCTTTTACGGTGCACAACAGCAAGGTTCTATCTAAGGAGGGATTCTAAAATGACTAATCAAACAAGAAATGTTGTCGTAGTCGATTGTCTACGTACTCCAATGGGTCGCTCTAAAGGTGGTGCTTTCCGTCATACACGAGCAGAAGATCTATCTGCGCGCCTAATGACAGGCATTCTTGCGCGTAACCCACAAGTGAACCCAAGCGAGATTGAAGACATCTACTGGGGCTGTGTACAGCAAACACTAGAGCAAGGCTTTAACGTTGCACGTAATGCGGCGCTGCTTGCTGGTCTGCCGATTGAAATTGGCGCCGTGACGGTGAACCGCTTGTGTGGCTCATCAATGCAAGCGCTTCACGATGGTACACGTGCCATCATGACTGGCGATGCTGAAATCTGCCTAATTGGTGGTGTTGAGCACATGGGTCATGTGCCAATGAACCACGGTGTAGACTTTCACCCAGGTATGTCAAAGAACGTAGCAAAAGCTGCGGGCATGATGGGCTTAACGGCTGAAATGCTTGGTAAATTACATGGTATTAGCCGTGAGCAACAAGACGAGTTTGCCGCTCGCTCTCACGCTCGTGCGCACGCAGCAACCGTAGAGGGTCGTTTTAAAAACGAAATTCTACCAATTGAAGGCCACGCAGCAGACGGCACACTGTTCACTCTGGATTACGACGAAGTGATTCGCCCTGAAACATCCGTTGAAGGTCTATCTCAACTTCGCCCAGTGTTCGACCCTGCAAACGGTACAGTAACAGCCGGTACATCATCGGCTCTGTCCGATGGTGCATCAGCGATGTTGATCATGAGTGAAGAGAAAGCTAATGAACTTGGCTTGAAGATTCGTGCACGTATTAAAGGCATGGCCATTGCGGGCTGCGATCCTTCTATTATGGGTTACGGTCCTGTACCTGCGACGAAAAAAGCGCTCAAGCGTGCCGGTCTTTCAATTGAAGACATGGATGTGGTTGAGCTAAACGAAGCATTTGCCGCGCAGTCTCTGCCGTGTGCTAAAGACTTAGGCCTGCTTGATGTTATGGATGAGAAGGTCAACCTTAACGGTGGTGCGATAGCATTGGGTCATCCACTAGGCTGTTCTGGTTCACGTATCTCAACAACGTTGATCAACCTAATGGAAGCGAAAGACGCGAAATACGGTCTGGCCACCATGTGTATCGGTTTGGGTCAGGGCATTGCGACAGTATTTGAACGACCATAACAGTTCAAGACGTTGTTGCAGTGATCGAGCCAACAATCATAAGCAAATGAACTAGTACTAAAATTTTTAGTATTACACTTAAGGGCGACAATTGATGTCGCCCTTTTTGTTTTACATCAAACATGCATGAAAAGCATACATTAAATGCTCAAGTTTCATTTTATTCATAGACAAAGAAGACATACACTTAGACCAGTTGATATCTTGCTGCATGTGACCCAGAGTCATGCTACCGCACAATCGGAGAACCTTATGTTTAATGCTCTAGTTCTAAATCAAGAAGACAAACGTACTATCGCTAACATCGAGCAAATCGATGAAACACAACTGCCTGAAGGCGACGTTCTGATTGACGTTGATTACTCATCGTTAAACTACAAAGACGGCCTTGCGATCACAGGTAAAGGTAAAATCATCCGTAACTTCCCGATGGTGCCAGGTATTGACTTAGCAGGTACGGTAGTAAGCTCAGAAGACGACCGCTACCAAGCTGGTGACAAAGTTGTCCTTACTGGCTGGGGCGTGGGTGAAAACCACTGGGGTGGTATGTCTCAGCGTGCTCGTCTAAAAGCAGATTGGCTAGTACCACTACCAAAAGGTCTAGACAGCAAGAAAGCAATGATGGTTGGTACTGCTGGTTTCACAGGCATGCTATGTGTTCAAGCACTGCTTGATGCAGGCATCAAACCTGAAAATGGTGAAATCCTTGTAACTGGCGCAAGTGGCGGTGTAGGCTCAGTCGCAGTAACGCTTCTAGCACAGCTTGGCTACAAAGTTGCTGCAGTGACAGGTCGTGTAGAAAAAAATGGCCCGCTACTTGAAAAACTAGGTGCTAGCCGCATCATCGACCGTACTGAATTTGAAGAACCAGCACGTCCACTTGAAAAGCAAGTATGGGCAGGTGCGGTTGATACTGTAGGCAGCAAAGTACTGGCTAAAGTATTGGCGCAAATGGATTACAACAGTGCAGTTGCAGCTTGTGGTCTTGCAGGTGGTTTTGATCTACCAACCACAGTGATGCCGTTCATCCTACGTAATGTTCGCCTACAAGGTGTGGACTCAGTAATGTGCCCAACAGAGAAACGTATCGCAGCATGGGAAAAGCTGGTCGAGCTACTACCAGACAGCTACTTCGAGCAAGCGTGTACTGAAGTTGCTCTTGCTGAAGCACCGAAATATGCAGAAGACATCACCAACGGTCAAGTAACGGGTCGTGTGGTTATCAAGCTATAAACACTGACTCAGTGTAAACAGACGAAGAGCCGGCATTGCTGGCTCTTTTTTGTTAGCAGTTCAGTCCCATATCTTCGATACGTTTAGCTATCAGACGGCTACACTCTTCACGCACAATCGTTCTTAACCATTCTTGAGCGGGAGAATGCTCGCAACGCGCATGCCAAATCATCGAGTATTCAAACGGCGTGAATTGGAATGGTAACGGTTTCACCACCAAGTCATAACGCTCGGCAACCAGATACGCCAAGTCCGCTGGCACTGTGATGATAATTGGCAAGGTATCCATGATCGCCAATGCGGCTTCTAAATGATAAGCCCGCAGAACCATTTTACGCTTAGGTTTCTCCATCAAAGCTTGTTCGATCAGTGCCTTAACACCATCACTGATGGCGATCATGGCATGTGGATGACTCAGATAATCATCCAAACTCATTTCTTTATCCGCTAATGGATGCTGTTTTGAAAGCATACACAGCACCCCCACTCGCCCCAACACTTCACTGCGTAGAGGCTCCACCGGGCCTGTCGGGCGACAAATCGCTAAGTCTGCACCTTCATAAGTGAGCTGATCTGATAAACGGTCGTGTTGCAGTGGTAAGAAGTTGAAAGACACGTTTGGCGCTTCTTGGTAAATTCTCGGCAAAGCGAACGGTAAGATTGTTTGCATGGCATAGTCGGTGGTCACGATGTTGAAAGTCTGCACGCATTGCAATGGGTCAAACTCAACCGGAGATAACAACTGACGTAAAGACTCTAATGGCTCGCCCAATGAGCGATCGATCTCTAACGCTTTCTGAGTTGGGATCAAATGCTGTCCCTGACGAGTAAACAGCGGGTCTCCCAATAAGTCGCGTAGACGACCAAGCACACGACTCATTGCCGATTGACTCAAGTTCAGACGTGTTGCCGCCTTACTGACACTGTTTTCCTCTATCAGTACTCGCAACGCAACCAGTAAATTTAAATCTCGGCGATAGATGTCTTCCAGTTCCACGAATTAGCCACTTATTTTGTATGTGTTTGGGTAAATTGTACTCTTTAGGCAAAAAAAATCCCGCCTTTCAGCGGGGAAGCCCAAGAAAAATGGGGATAGTGTCGGAATGAAGTGTCGGTAAAAATAGATGAGCGTTATTAAAAGCATTCTGATCCAAGCAAGAAGCGCTAATTTTCTTGCTCAGATGCGCCAGACCATCTGCGCATCTCGATCCAAATCCCAATAATAGTGGCAACCATGCCTACTAGAGGCGTCAAAGAGGTGTCAGCTGGCGTCCTGAGTACCAATGCACAAAACGAGATAAAACACAGCACTGAGTAAATCGTAAGTCTGTCTAACGCTGTTAACATTGCCTCTCCCTTGTCAGTTGTTACCAAATTGTTAATTTAAGGTAAAACAAAAAATTCGGTTTGCCAAGTGGTTATTGAATATTTTTTCAACGAAAGTAAAATTCAACGCTCAGTTAGTTACGAGAATCACACTATGAGCTTTAATCCTGAACTGGCAAACAAGACATTAGAGGCGGAAGGACTGCGCTGCCCAGAGCCAGTGATGATGGTCAGGAAGACAATTCGCAACATGCAAGATGGTGAGATTTTGCTGGTCAAAGCAGACGATCCATCCACGACTCGAGACATTCCGAGTTTCTGCCGCTTTATGGACCACCAGTTAGTTGCGGCACAAACGGAGCAAGTTCCGTATCAGTACCTGATCAAGAAAGGATTGGAATAATCTGGTCGAACTAAAAACGGCAGCCTATATTGGCTGCCGTTTGTTTATTCGTCGTATTCGAGTGTGCGAACTTCTGATTGGAGCTTGTTAAGTTGTTTCTTCATTGCCCGCATCTCTTCATGCATAGGAATGATGTGAGCGACACGAATCCACGCTTCTACTGTCAATCCAGTAAGAACGAACGATCCTGCTACAATCGGTAACCACATATCAGTTAGCACCATCGCTAGTAAACACAGCGCTAAACCAAAAGTGAATAAATAACTCTGACTCTTCGGGGACATCCCCATGTAACGTGTAAGCATAAACTTGCCCTCTCGCTATCATTCACACCATTAAACTACCATGACAAGTATGACACTTATATGTCATCCGTCACGCAACGGAACGATTTAGAGTCAGAGTTTGAACTCGCGCAGCACGCCACTAATGATTGATAACTCACATCATTTCACGTGCAAAAAATCAGAACAGTGCAGCCCCTATTGCCAGAGCAATAAACAAAAATGCGGTGATTTTACGGATCAGCCCTAAAGGCATCTTGTCGGCCGACAATTTACCAATCAGGACCACAGGTACATTCGCCAGCAGCATACCGATTGTGGTACCGATAATCACCAAACTTAACGCATCCGCGTATTGCGCCCCTAAGATGGAAGTGGCGATCTGAGTTTTATCGCCTATCTCCGCAACGAAGAACGCGATAAAGCTGGCAATAAATGGGCCTCGATTAGAAATCTGCTCGTCATCATCCAGTTTGTCCGGGATCAGAACCCAAGCCGCCATCGCGACAAAACTGACCACCAGCACCCACTTTAAAATCTCAGGTGATAGATAGTCTGCGACAACCACACCTAACCATGCAGCCAAAGCGTGGTTGGCAATAGTTGCCAAAAAGATTGCTGCAATAATTGGGATTGGTTTTCGGTAACGACTTGCGAGTAATAGAGATAGCAATTGGGTCTTATCGCCAATTTCTGCTAACGCTACAGTAGTAATTGAAATAGCTAAAACGCTCACGACATGCTCATTGGGGCAGGGATTATTATTTTTAACCGAAGACAAACCTCACGCCCCTACCCCGGTTCGTGATGATTTGTCTAAGGTCTTGCTAAACTTGAAAGGCTTCAAGTCTCGAACGCCATGGTGATTTTGCACCAATTATGTTGACGGACGAACCAGATGAAACAGAAACTTCATCAGGTAAGCTACTCCCCAAAGACAGGCGCAATTCTAGCCACCTTTGTTGCGCTTCTCAAGAGCCAAAGCAGGCAAAAACTCCCTTTTAGGAAAAATACAGCAGATAACGCGGTAAAAATTCATTAAAGGAGAAAATCGCCCACGAATTAATCAAGATTAGCTCTACTCCCATGCTCAATATCTGGTTATACTAGATTGTTAATTTATTCAACCGTAATTACTCTTTATCGCCGTTGTTAGAGTTGAAAAACTCGGCATAGATGACGAATTAACGAGTAACAAGAGAATCGCGCGAACCTGACTTATGCAAAAATACGATATCAAAACCTTCCAGGGAATGATCCTCGCGCTGCAGGATTATTGGGCTCAAAATGGTTGTACCATTGTTCAACCGCTAGATATGGAAGTGGGTGCGGGTACCTCTCACCCAATGACCTGTCTACGAGCGCTTGGCCCAGAGCCAATGTCGACAGCTTATGTACAACCTTCACGTCGTCCTACTGATGGCCGTTACGGTGAAAACCCTAACCGTCTTCAGCACTACTACCAATTCCAAGTAGCGCTAAAACCATCGCCTGACAATATTCAAGAGTTGTACCTTGGCTCCCTTGAAGTTCTTGGTATTGACCCTCTTGTACACGACATCCGTTTCGTAGAAGACAACTGGGAAAACCCAACACTAGGCGCATGGGGTCTGGGCTGGGAAGTTTGGCTAAACGGCATGGAAGTGACTCAGTTTACTTACTTCCAGCAAGTTGGTGGTCTTGAGTGTAAGCCAGTAACTGGTGAGATCACTTACGGTATCGAACGTCTAGCAATGTACATCCAAGAAGTAGACTCTGTTTACGACCTAGTTTGGAACATCGCACCAGACGGCAGCAAAGTGACTTACGGTGACATCTTCCACCAAAACGAAGTAGAGCAATCAACTTACAACTTCGAGCACGCAGACGTTGAATTCCTATTTGGCTTCTTCGAACAGTGTGAAAAAGAGTGTAAAGAGCTACTTGAGCTTGAAAAGCCACTGCCACTACCTGCTTACGAGCGCATCCTAAAAGCCGGTCACGCATTCAACCTACTAGACGCACGTAAAGCGATCTCAGTAACTGAACGCCAACGTTACATCCTACGCATCCGCAACCTGACTAAAGCAGTTGCAGAAGCATACTACGCATCGCGTGAAGCTCTTGGCTTCCCAATGTGTAAGAAAGAACAAGCGTAAGGGGTAGAGCAACATGGCAAAAGAATTTCTAATCGAGCTAGGTACAGAAGAGCTACCACCAACGCAACTTCGCACTCTAGCTGAAGCATTCGCAGCAAACTTCGAAGCAGAACTAAAAGGCGCTGAGCTTGCTCACGAAGGCGTGAAATGGTTCGCGGCGCCTCGTCGTCTTGCACTTAAAGTAGCAGCACTAGCAGACAGCCAGTCTGACAAAGTTGTTGAAAAGCGTGGTCCTGCGGTTTCTGCAGCGTTTGACGCGGAAGGCAACCCAACAAAAGCAGCTCAAGGCTGGGCACGCGGTTGTGGCATCACGGTTGACCAAGCAGAACGCATGGTTACGGACAAAGGCGAATGGCTACTGTTCAAACAAGAAGTGAAAGGTCAGCCAACGTCTGAGATCGTCGTTGAACTTGCAGCGAAAGCACTAGCAAACCTACCTATCGCAAAACCAATGCGCTGGGGTAACAAAACAACTCAGTTCATCCGTCCAGTTAAGACGCTAACCATGCTAATGGGCAGCGACCTAATCGAAGGCGAGATCCTAGGCGTAGCCTCTGACCGCACTATCCGTGGTCACCGCTTCATGGGTGAGCAAGAGTTCACTATCGATTCTGCTGAACAATACCCTGCGATCCTAGAAGAGCGCGGTAAAGTAATGGCAGATTACGAAGCGCGTAAAGCAATCATCCTAGCTGACGCACAAAAAGCAGCAGCAGCGGTTGGCGGTATCGCTGACCTAGAAGATGACCTAGTAGAAGAAGTAACGTCTCTGGTTGAATGGCCAGTAGTACTAACAGCGAAGTTCGAAGAAGAGTTCCTAAAAGTGCCTTCTGAAGCGTTGGTTTACACCATGAAAGGTGACCAGAAGTACTTCCCTGTTTATGACGAAAACAAGAAGCTACTACCTAACTTCATCTTCGTATCGAACATCGAATCAAAAGAGCCTCGTTACGTAATCGAAGGTAACGAGAAAGTAGTTCGCCCTCGTCTTGCTGACGCAGAGTTCTTCTTCAACACAGACCGTAAGCGTCCGCTTATCGACCGTCTACCTGAACTAGAGCAAGCGATCTTCCAAAAGCAACTGGGTACGATCAAAGACAAAACAGACCGCATCACAGAACTTGCTGGCTACATTGCTGAACAAATCGGTGCTGACGTTGAGAAATCAAAGCGTGCTGGTCTACTAGCAAAATGTGACCTAATGACCTCAATGGTATTCGAATTCACGGATACTCAAGGTGTTATGGGCATGCACTATGCTCGTCACGACGGTGAAGCAGAAGAAGTTGCAGTCGCACTGAACGAGCAATACATGCCTCGTTTCGCAGGTGATGAACTGCCATCAAACGGTGTTTCAACTGCAGTTGCAATGGCAGACAAGCTAGACACTATCGTAGGTATCTTCGGTATTGGTCAAGCGCCTAAAGGCAGCGACCCATTCGCACTACGCCGCGCATCTCTAGGTGTACTACGTATCATCGTTGAATACGGCTACAACCTAGATCTTGTTGACCTAGTAGCGAAAGCGAAGTCACTGTTTGGCGACCGCCTAACCAACGACAACGTTGAACAAGACGTTATCGAGTTTATGCTTGGTCGTTTCCGTGCTTGGTACCAAGACGAAGGCTTCAGCGTAGACATCATCCAAGCGGTTCTAGCTCGTCGTCCGACGAAACCAGCAGACTTCGACCAACGAGTTAAAGCGGTTTCTCACTTCCGTGAACTAGAAGCAGCTGAGTCTCTAGCAGCAGCGAACAAACGTGTAGGTAACATCCTAGCGAAATTCGACGGTGAACTAGCAGCAGACATCGACCTAGCACTTCTACAAGAAGACGCAGAGAAAGCACTAGCAGAAAGCGTTGAAGTAATGACAGAAGCGCTAGAGCCAGCATTTGCTACTGGTAACTACCAAGAAGCCCTAAGCAAGCTAGCTGACCTACGTGAACCAGTTGATGCGTTCTTCGATAACGTAATGGTAATGGCAGACGACGAAGCACTTAAGAAGAACCGTCTGACACTACTGAACAACCTGCGTAACCTGTTCCTACAGATCGCAGACATTTCTTTGCTTCAAAAGTAATTCATTACTCTTCGAAGTGATTAAGAAATAAGTAAAAGGGAAGCAGATGCTTCCCTTTTTTGTTGCCTTCAAACCGATGAAGGTGACGCTTATTATTCATTTTGTGAACAAGACTAAAATTTGTAGGGTGAGACGCGTTTAACTTGTTGGTGTAGAGCTCGGATTGTAGAGGCACAGTTTTGCTATAACTGGACTGTTTATTCGGGGGAAGGACACAATGAAAAAAACAATTCTCGCACTCTCTATCGGTCTACTGAGCGCCTGCAGCCAGATTCCAGAAAATGCCATCGTATTAAGCGTTGGTGATGACACCGCTGTTTTTGAAGAAAACTCACAAGGCTTACTTGTCGCCGAGCAAAAACTCGAAAAAGGCAGTTACACCTTTACCATTGCTGACAGCAAGCAAAGCTGTGGCAGTAGCTTTGCCCTAGCAGAAGAAGGTCGCATCAAGTTCAATCGTCCATTAAAAATGGATAACTGCGCCACTGATGTACAAATGCCACTGCGCATCTTCAAAGCCAATACCTATCAATTTACGCTCAATCCAACCACCAATGAGCTAACTGTAAAAATCAAACCAAAACAGAGTCAGGACATCACCTACTCTTGCCCTGTCGCAACTGACGCGCCAAAAACCATCAATGTTGCTCAAACCTTTAATGATGGCACTGTCGTTCGCGATGCCTTAACCGGACAAGAAACCACAGTCGCCAATGGCAGCGTCACCATGCAGCCGAGTCCTATGAGCCAAGGTCTATTGCTGCTAGAAGAAGTTGAACAGCAAGCCGACAAACCGTTCAGTTGGGACAATGCGACGGTGTACTTCGTCATGACCGACCGCTTCTACAATGGCAACCCAGACAACGACAACAGCTACGGTCGCAGCAAAGACGGAAAATATGAGATTGGTACCTTCCACGGTGGTGACTTATCGGGTCTAACGAAAAAACTCGATTACATCGAATCACTTGGTGTCAATGCTATCTGGATAACCTCACCACTGGAACAAATCCACGGCTGGGTTGGCGGCGGCGATAAAGGCGACTTTAAGCACTACGGCTACCACGGCTACTATCACCAAGATTGGACCAAGCTTGATGCCAACATGGGTACCGAAGATGAACTCAGAACCTTCGTCGATACTGCCCATAAGAAAGGTATCCGCGTGATTTGGGATGTGGTCATGAACCACACAGGTTATGCGACACTAGCAGACATGCAGGAATTCGGATTTGGTCAACTTTACCTTGATGACCAAGAAGCCAAACAAGTACTTGGTGAAAAATGGACCGACTGGCAACCAAAATCAGGACAAAGCTGGCACAGCTTTAACGACTACATCAAATACGGTGATAGCGAAGCGTGGGAAAAATGGTGGGGCAAAGATTGGATTCGCACCGACATTGGCGATTACGATGCGCCGGGCTACAACGACATCACCATGTCTTTGAACTACCTACCGGATCTCAAAACCGAATCGACGCAGAAAACCGGACTACCAAACTTCTTCCGCAATAAATACACCAATGCGCAAGATGAACTGCAAACCCCGCGTGAGCATCTGATTACGTGGTTATCCGACTGGGTACGTGATTACGGCATTGATGGCTTCCGCGTCGATACCGCCAAACACGTTGAGATGGAAGCGTGGGCAGAGCTCAAAGCAAGTACCACTCAAGCCCTCGCCGAATGGAAACAAAACCACCCCGACAAAGCACTAGACGATCTGCCATTTTGGATGACCGGCGAAGTGTGGGCACACAGCGTGGTGAAGAGCCCGTATTTCGATAACGGCTTCGATTCGATCATCAACTTCGAGTTCCAATCTGACGTGGCTCCAAAAGCGCTAAAGTGTTTCGCTCAACTTGATAATGATTACCGCCGCTATGCAGAACGTATTAACTCCGATCCTGAGTTCAACGTGTTGAGTTACCTGTCTTCGCACGATACTCAACTGTTTTGGTCGGCACGCAGCCGCAGCTTTGATGACCAAGCTCGCGCCGCCAATGCGTTAATGCTGGCACCGGGTGCAGTACAAATCTACTATGGCGATGAGATAGCTCGTGATTTTGGCATTACTGGTTCAGACGCCCACCAAGGCACACGCTCAGATATGCCATGGGATAAGATTCATGGCGAGCGTGAGGATCTACTGCAACATTGGCAAAAGTTGGGCGAATTCCGTAAACGCCACCCAGCGGTAGCTCAAGGTAAGCACATCACTCGCAACCAAGAAGGTTACTACGCGTTCGAACGCCAATACCAAGACGACAAGGTGCTGATTGTTTACACCGGTGAGTAAATCACACTCTCTCCACCAGCAAGGGAAGCATAAGCTTCCCTTTTTTATTGTTCTTTTTGCCCTTTTGTCTCGTTCCTCTGGTCTGATGACGCACTTTTTTCTTTTTCGGCTTAATTCACACTTTGCGTTAATTACACATTGAGGTAAGGTCAAGGATTACTCGATAAGCCGATAAAACATCGGCATAAACATACACAAAGCAATCACAATGAATTAGGTATAAGTCAGCATGCAGTTCTCAAAGTTTGGTGAAAAATTTAATCAGTATTCAGGTATTACGCAGTTAATGGACGATTTGAATGATGGTCTGCGCACACCAGGTGCCATCATGCTCGGTGGAGGTAATCCTGCCGCCATTCCTGCCATGCTCGATTACTTTCACCAAGCCAGTGAGGAAATGCTCGCCAGTGGGGAGCTCGTCGCCGCCCTCGCCAACTACGATGGCCCGCAGGGTAAAGACGCGTTCGTCAAAGCGCTAGCTCAGTTATTCCGTGAAACTTACGGCTGGGATATTTCCGAAAAAAACATCAGCCTAACTAACGGTAGCCAAAGTGGCTTTTTCTACTTGTTCAACTTGTTGGCAGGTAAACAGCCAGACGGTTCGCACAAGAAAGTGCTACTGCCTATCGCGCCTGAATACATCGGTTATGGTGATGCTGGCATTGATGAAGATATCTTTATCTCTTACCACCCAGAAATCGAGCTGTTAGATAACGGTCTGTTTAAATACCACGTCGATTTTGAGCAGCTAACCGTCGACGACTCTGTTGCGGCAATCTGTGCATCTCGTCCAACCAACCCAACGGGTAATGTACTGACAGACGAAGAAGTACGTAAGCTGGACAAGCTAGCACGTGAGAACAACATCCCACTGTTCATCGATAACGCCTACGGTCTACCTTTCCCGAACATCATCTTTGAAGATGTCGAACCGTTCTGGAATGAAAACACCATCCTATGCATGAGCCTATCTAAACTTGGCTTGCCGGGCGTGCGTTGTGGCATTGTGATTGCGAGTGAAGAAATCACTCAAGCGTTAACCAATATGAACGGCATCATCAGCCTAGCGCCGGGCAGTGTTGGTCCAGCGCTGGCAAACCATATAATTGGCAAAGGCGATCTTCTTAAACTGAGTTCAGAGGTGATTAAGCCGTTCTACAAGCAAAAATCACAACGTGCGGTTGAACTGCTCCAACAAGCAATTACCGATGAGCGATTCCGCATCCACAAGCCGGAAGGCGCTATCTTCTTGTGGTTATGGTTTGATGAACTGCCAATCACAACAATGGAACTGTACCAACGCTTGAAAGCGCGTGGCGTATTGATTGTCCCTGGTGAATATTTCTTTATTGGTCAGCAAGACGAGTGGGATCACGCGCACCAATGCCTGCGTATGAACTACGTTCAAGATGATGAGATGATGCAAAAAGGCATTGCGATTATCGCTGAAGAAGTGGAAAAGGCTTACCGCGAAGGTAAATAGACGGATTGAACTCAGCCGTTCTTCTCTTTGAAATTACGGCTTTAAAATAGCGGATTTGAAAACCCCAAACTAAAAAGAGCGCCCATATGGCGCTCTTTCTCATTCTATAACCGGGTGGTTAACTGATTAGTTGTTCTCAATCAGGTTGTTACCACCGATAGCAATCTTACGTGGTTGCATGGCTTCAGGGATTTCACGAACTAAATCGATATGAAGCAGACCGTTTTCCATTGATGCACCCACGACTTTTACGTAATCCGCTAGCTGGAATTTACGTTCAAAATCGCGTTCTGCAATACCTTGGTAAACATAGTTTTTGCCTTCTTCGGCTTTACGTTCGCCCTTCACAATCAACATGTTTTCGTTTTGAGTCAGATCGAGTTGGTCTTCAGAGAAGCCAGCAACGGCCATAGTAATACGGTAGTTGTGCTCGTCTTTTTGCTCAATGTTGTATGGAGGGTAACCGCCAGAAGTATTTTTCGCTGTATTCGCTTCCATCAGGTTTAGCAGACGATCAAAGCCAATTGCATTACGGTATAGTGGTGAGAAGTCTACATTACGCATAAATCTATCCTCTTAATTAAGCAATAGTCTTAGTTCAGATGAGTTTCATCCTACTGGCGTGTTTATGCAAAAACCAACGCCGAACTAAGAGATTCTTATCATTCCACTGGCCTTGGTTTGGCTCGGAGACATGATATTGAATCTAAAGGTTTAAGTTGTGTGCCAAAACGCCATATCCTCTTCTGAGCGATCTCGTTTTAGCGATTCCAGAGGGCTGGTCTTCTAGTCTCTAGCAAGCCAGTCACCCTCTTCACAACTAGATATAAGGTCGTCAAAAATGACTTTCAAGGGAAAAAATAAAAAATTTTTAAAGCATCCACTATCCCCTTGAACAGCTTAGTTCCTCATCACTTCGCGATCAGTGATAAAAAGCCCGCCGTTCTGGAGGGCTCAATCTACACTTTACTTGCGGGAGGATTTACGCGCTTTTACAACGCCCTTTTCTGCCGCCTTTTCCTGCTTTAGTTTGCGCTTTTCTTTTAGACTCAACTGCGGTTGTTTCTTTTCTTTCTTACTCATGACTTCACCTCTATTTATTGGCACAACAGACAACCACACAGCATTTTCTGAGCTGGTGGCTGCGATTGATGAACAATTTCAGTAATCACAAAGCAGCGTCGCTGATTAAAAATTTCCACTTCGAGCGCATCATTTTTAGCTCGACCTAACAGTCGAGACCCCAAATAAGAATCGACCGCGAGCATACCTGTCATGGGTTGCCCCTTGCGCGAGCTGACCAATGTCATGCGATATTGATAGGCGCGTTCAACATCCACTAAGCGAACCGTGTCTCCAACCGCAATACGAGCTCGGTTACGGCAATGGGCTTGTTGCTCGCAGGTTTCAAATAGCGATAACAACCTTAGTGGTGATTGATAGGTTAAAAAGCGACTGGTTAACCACCAAGTTCGCAGCGCCAAGCAGTACGCCGAGAACCAGCGTTCAAACATGATTATTTCCTTCTTAATGCCTTGTCTTACAAATAAATTCAGTGCATTGAACCGGAAGTGCATCACTTCCGGCTTAGTTCAGGAAAATCATCACCATTTTCTTAGTCTCCTTATTCATCAGTTCTTCAGCACTATAGCGAGCAGAAAAAAGAAAGCAAAAACGCTCAAGCGAACAAAATGGCGAGAAAAAAAGAAAACAGAAATAAAATGGCAGGCTTGATCGGGTTGTTGGCAGTTAGTACCAGAAAAACATCAGCTTTGGCAGAAAGTGGCGATTTTAGCTGGTGGTAAAACAAAAAAAGCAGCGATTTCTCGCTGCTTTTTACTATCACGAACAGTGTCGTTATACGTCTAGGTTCGCTACTTTCAGTGCGTTCTCTTCGATGAAGTTACGACGAGGTTCTACTTGGTCACCCATTAGCGTAGTGAACAGTTGATCTGCGCCTACCGCATCTTCAATCGTTACCTGCATCATACGACGAGTTTCTGGGTCCATGGTGGTTTCCCAAAGTTGGTCTGGGTTCATCTCACCTAGACCTTTGTAGCGCTGACGGCTTAAGCCACGCATTGACTCTTTCACTAACCAGTCAAGCGCTTCTGCAAAGTTTGCCACTGGCATAGTACGCTCACCACGTTTGATGTACGCGCCTTCTTCCAGAAGTCCATCAAGTGCTTCTGATAGATCAGCCAACTTGCCGTACTCTTTCGAGTTTAGGAAGTCGATGCTAATTGCATGTTCGTGCGTCACTCCGTGAGTACGAACCACAATCTTAGGCAAGTTTAAGCCTAGCTCTTCGTGCTGCTCAACTTCGTAGCTGTACTGGCTTGCACCCACTTCTTTCGCATTCAGCTGCTCAATAAGCTGCTTCGTCCACGCTTCCACAACTGATGCGTCATGGCATTGCTCTGGCGTTAGACGAGGAGTGTAAATCAACTCGTTTACCAAAGCACTTGGGTAGCGACGGCTCATACGTTCCGCCAGTTTAATACCCGCATTGTACTGTTGAACAAGCTTCTCTAGTGCTTCACCAGCCAGTGCAGGTGCTTCTGCGTTTACGTGTAGCGATGCATTATCCAGAGCTAATGATACTTGGTATTGGTTCATCGCTTCTTCATCTTTGATGTACTGCTCTTGTTTGCCTTTTTTCACTTTGTATAGTGGTGGCTGAGCGATGTAGACATAACCACGCTCGATAAGCTCTGGCATTTGACGGTAGAAGAAGGTCAACAGTAGCGTACGGATGTGCGAACCATCGACATCGGCATCGGTCATGATGATGATGTTGTGGTAACGAAGCTTGTCCGGGTTGTACTCGTCACGACCGATACCACAACCTAGTGCGGTGATCAGTGTTGCTACTTCTTGAGAAGATAGCATCTTGTCGAAACGTGCTTTTTCTACGTTAAGAATCTTACCTTTTAGCGGTAGGATCGCTTGGTTCTTACGGTTACGGCCTTGTTTTGCGGAGCCGCCTGCCGAATCACCCTCCACTATGTATAGTTCAGAGAGTGCCGGATCTTTTTCCTGACAGTCTGCAAGTTTACCTGGAAGGCCAGCTAGGTCTAGTGCACCTTTACGGCGCGTCATTTCACGAGCTTTACGCGCTGCTTCACGAGCACGTGCTGCATCGATGATTTTCGAACAAACCATCTTCGCTTCTGTCGGGTTCTCAATCAGGAACTCAGACAGTTTTTCACCCATTGCAGACTCAACAGCTGATTTCACTTCAGAAGAAACCAGTTTGTCTTTTGTTTGGCTTGAGAATTTAGGATCAGGCACTTTCACCGAAACAACCGCAGTTAGACCTTCACGCGCATCGTCGCCTGAAGTCGCTGTTTTCGCTTTCTTCGAGAAACCTTCTTTATCCATAAAGCTGTTCAATGTACGTGTTAGCGCAGCACGGAAACCAGCAAGGTGAGTACCACCATCACGCTGTGGGATATTGTTGGTAAAGCAGAAGATATTCTCTTGGAAACCATCGTTCCATTGCATCGCCACTTCAACTGAAATGCCGTCTTCACGCTCAGAATTAAAGTGGAAGATTTTTTCGATGATTGGCGTTTTGTTGGTGTTTAGGTGATCAACGAACGCTTGAATACCACCTTCATACATGAAGTGATCATGTTTGTCCGCTTCACGTTCATCAACCAATTTGATCGACACACCAGAGTTCAGGAATGACAGTTCACGCAGGCGTTTCGCCAGAATGTCATAGTGGAACTCAGTGTTAGAGAACGTCTCGGCACTTGGCCAGAAACGAATTTGTGTACCGGTTTTATCCGTATCACCCACAACGGCTAGTGGCGCTTGAGGCTCACCATGGCGGTAGGTTTGCGTATGGATATGACCACCACGATGAATCGTTAGCTCAACTTTCTCTGATAGTGCGTTTACTACTGAAACACCTACCCCGTGAAGACCACCCGATACTTTGTATGAGTTATCGTCGAACTTACCACCCGCGTGAAGAACCGTCATGATTACTTCTGCTGCAGAGACATTTTCCTCAGAGTGGATTTCTGTTGGAATGCCACGACCATCATCGCTAACGGAAACCGAGTTATCCTCATGAATTGTCACAACGATGTCTTTACAGTGACCTGCCAACGCTTCATCAATTGAGTTATCCACCACCTCGAAAACCATGTGGTGAAGGCCGGTGCCGTCGTCCGTATCGCCGATGTACATTCCTGGACGCTTACGTACCGCATCCAGACCCTTCAGTACCTTAATACTCGATGAATCGTAATTTTCAGACATGAGTTTCTCTCTTCTAGTTTGACTCTATCCTGCCATGTTCCACATGAAACAATTTACCGTTATCGTCCAACATATCGGCGATTTGGCTTTCAGTGATAGAGCTTACAAATACTTGTGCGCCCGTCTCTTTTAAGCAGTCAGCAAGACGCTTGCGACGTTGGCTATCTAATTCCGACGCGAAGTCATCAATTAGGTAAATGCATTGTTTACCGGCCATCTCTGTCAGGTGTTGCCCTTGCGCTACACGCAATGCACACACCATGAGTTTTAATTGACCGCGTGACAGAACATCTTCAACGGGCGTTCCGTTCACTTTAATGCGCAAATCAGCTTTGTTTGGGCCACTAAAGGTGTATCCCAATGCCTGATCACGCTCAAAATTCTTTTCTAGTATCTCGTGGTATGGAGTGTCTTTATCCCAGCCACGATAATACTTCAATTGGATCTCAAATTCTGGCAAAAATGTCTGACAGATAGTTTCTGCGACAGTTTTCATCTGCTCGATGTAACTTGCTCGCCATTGGCTGATGTTTTCAGCCAATCCTGCCATTTCCTGATCCCAATAACTGAGCTCACGATAACTATTGGCGGTTTTCAACAACGCGTTGCGCTGCTTGTTCAGGCGCTTGAACCTTCCCCATGCTTGATAAAAAGCGGGCTCGGTATGAAACACGCCCCAATCAATAAACGCACGACGATGTTTAGGGCCATCTGTCAGTAAATCAAACCCTTCTGGGTGTATCAACTGCAGAGGCAGAACTTGTGCCAACTGCGCTAATTTTTGTCCAGATTGACCGCCTATTTTAACCTCTGTTGAGCCATCACGCTGCTTATTAATGCCGATAGGTAGCTCAAATTGATCCGAGTTCAAAAAACGACCATGAACAAACAGTTCGTCACACTCATTTTGTATCACTCGTCCGGTGAGAGAGCTCTTGAATGAGCGGCCATGCCCGAGCAGATAAACCGCTTCTAAGACACTGGTTTTACCGCTGCCGTTCGGCCCGATAAGAAAGTTAAAGCCTGCTGATAACTCAATATCACAGGCTTTAATGTTTCGAAACTGCTGAATGATGAGGCGAGAAAGTGGCATTCAGATGGCTTATAGACGAATTGGCATCACCACGTACATGGCACTGTCGTCGTCTGCGTTTTCAATCAACGCACTTGCGTTCGCATCTGACATCGACACACGCACGTTATCGCAACGCAGTGTATTAAGCACATCAAGCACGTAGCTAACGTTGAAGCCGATCTCGATAGCGTCACCTTCAAAGGTCACGTCTAGCATTTCTTCTGCTTCTTCTTGCTCTGGGTTATTGGCAGTAATGCGCATTTCAGTATCAGCCAGATTCACACGCACGCCACGGAATTTTTCGTTGGAAAGAATCGCAGCACGAGAGAAGGCTTGGCGCAACTCGTCACAACTTGCTATTAGGGTCTTATTGGTGCTCTGAGGCAATACACGGCGGTAATCAGGGAAACGACCATCAACCAACTTAGAGGTAAAAGTAAAGTTATTCACCTCAGCACGAACATTGGAGCTACCGATCTGAAGTACTACGGGCTGCTCTGGCGCATCCATCAACTTTACTAATTCTTGCACACCTTTGCGTGGCACGATGATTTGCTTCTGCGCAAAGTCCGCACCTAGCTGAGTTTGCGATACCGCCATACGGTGGCCGTCCGTCGCCACGCTGCGTAGCGTGGTGCCGTCAATTTCAAACAACATGCCGTTGAGGTAGTAACGAACGTCTTGATTCGCCATCGAGAACTGAGTTTTGTCGATCAGCGTACGTAAATCAGCTTGGCTCAGTGATACTTCCACTTCGCTTTGCCAATCTTCAATATTAGGGAAATCGTTCGCAGGAAGCGTTGCCAACGAGAAACGGCTGCGACCAGAGCGAACTTGTACGCGATCACCTTCTAATACAAATGTGATGATCGCATCGTCCGGTAAACCACGACAGATATCGAGAAACTTACGCGAAGGAACGGTAATGCTGCCCGCTTCAAAATCACCTTCTAGCGTCACTTTGCTTACTAACTCTACTTCAAGATCGGTTGCCGTCATCGACAATACGTTCTCTTCTACTTTAAGAAGTAGGTTACCCAGGATTGGCAGAGTTGGTCGGCCACCTAAAGCGCCCGAAACCTGCTGTAGCGGTTTGATTAAATGACTACGTTCAATGGTAAATTTCATGCTTGGCTCTTTACGCTGTCAGCTCAATAAATGATTTGCTTAGAATACCGTTATTCTAACCGATTACGAAGACAGGGTGCGAATCAAGTTAGAGTAATCTTCTTTAATGTCGTGGCTCTCTTCACGCAGCTGCTCAATCTTGCGACACGCATGAAGTACGGTCGTATGATCGCGGCCCCCAAACGCATCGCCAATTTCAGGCAAGCTATGGTTGGTTAGTTCTTTTGCTAACGCCATGGCCAGCTGACGAGGACGCGCTACAGAACGAGAACGACGCTTAGACAGCAAGTCCGCCACTTTAATCTTGTAGTATTCCGCCACGGTCTTTTGAATGTTATCGATCGTCACCAGCTTCTCTTGTAGAGCAAGCAGATCGCGCAGCGCTTCACGAACAAAATCAATCGTAATTGGACGACCAGTAAAGTTCGCGTTCGCGATAACACGGTTCAGTGCACCTTCGAGCTCACGAACGTTCGAACGCAGACGCTTGGCAATGAAGAATGCCACTTCATCAGCAAGGTGGATTTGGTGATCTTCGGCTTTTTTCATCAAGATCGCCACACGCGTTTCAAGCTCAGGTGGCTCGATCGCAACAGTAAGACCCCAACCAAAGCGAGATTTAAGACGATCTTCAACGCCATTAATTTCTTTAGGATAACGGTCAGACGTTAGAATGATCTGCTGATTACCTTCCAATAGTGCGTTGAAGGTATGGAAGAATTCTTCTTGTGAACGTTCTTTATTAGCAAAGAATTGGATGTCATCGATAAGGAGCGCATCCACGCTGCGGTAGTAGCGTTTGAATTCTTCAATCGCATTGTTTTGCAGCGCTTTCACCATGTCTTGCACAAAACGTTCTGAGTGCATGTAGACCACTTTTGCGTTCGGGTTGTTATCCACAATCGCGTTACCCACCGCATGCAATAAGTGGGTTTTACCCAAACCCGTGCCGCCGTATAGGAATAGTGGGTTGTAAGCTGCACCTGGGTTATCCGATACCTGACGCGCCGCAGCCAAACCCAGTTGGTTCGACTTACCTTCAACAAAGTTGTCGAATTTGTGTTTTGGGTTCATGTTTGAGCGGTGATTGATAGCCGCAATCGCTTGAGCGTCGTCATCCCAGGTTTTGTGTACTGGCTTACGCGCCTGTAATTGCGCAGGTGCAGATGACTCCGCAGCCACATCTGCAGGCGTACGTGTCGGCGCTGGTTTTGGTGCAGAGACAGGTCGGCTCCCCACTTCAAAACGTAAGTTAGGAATATCGCCACCGCAGTATTCCTGCAGTAAGCGAGTAATATTGTTCAGATACTTATCACGCACCCAGTCCAACACAAAGCGGTTTGGCGCGAATAGAGTGAGAGTATTGTCATTGAGCTCCGCTTGTAGCGGACGAACCCACATGCTGAATTCTGTAGCTGGTAGCTCTTCTTGAAGCTGCTGCAAACATTGCAGCCAAAGCGAAGATGACACGGTGCCCCCACTGAGTAATTGAATTATCGGAAAAGACTGGCAATTTTACCTGTTGATAACCAAGATCGCCAGCGATTGATCGACGATCCAGTGAATAAGATCCAAGTTATTCACAATTATTTCTGCAAACTTGATGAGATCAACACACCTTGCCCCAAATTTGCCCACACAACGATCCACAATTGGGCAAAATTCACAAGATCGAGCGATTGGTGATAAGTCTGTGTATTATTTTATTCCCAATGCTGATTTTGTCGATCATTTCGCTAGGTTCAGTTCGCATTTTCGTCACATTTAACATTCTTCTTCTATTATCTAATAACTCACAGGTCTAGGTTATTGCTCTTGGTTATTTATTTAATTGAGCTAACTAACAGTAGTATTTCCAACCATAAAATTATGGAGATGTATTATGAAAAACTGGATTAAGGTTGCCGTTGCAGCCATTGCACTGTCGGCAGCAACCGTACAAGCCGCTACTGAAGTCAAAGTTGGTATGTCAGGTCGCTACTTCCCGTTTACTTTTGTAAAGCAAGACAAGCTACAAGGCTTTGAAGTCGACATGTGGGATGAAATCGGTAAACGTAACGATTACAAAATCGAATACGTAACAGCCAACTTCTCTGGTTTATTTGGTCTTTTAGAAACTGGTCGTATCGATACGATCTCCAACCAAATCACCATGACTGATGAGCGTAAAGCTAAATACCTATTTGCTGACCCTTACGTTGTAGATGGCGCACAAATTACCGTGCGTAAAGGCAACGACAGCATCAAAGGTGTTGACGATCTTGCGGGCAAAACCGTTGCGGTGAACCTAGGCTCTAACTTTGAGCAACTGCTGCGTCAATACGACAAAGACGGCAAGATCAATATTAAAACGTACGACACAGGTATCGAACATGACGTGGCGCTCGGTCGTGCAGATGCATTTGTAATGGATCGTCTTTCTGCTTTAGAACTGATTAAGAAAACTGGTCTTCCTTTGGAATTGGCAGGCGAACCGTTTGAGACCATTCAAAACGCATGGCCTTTCGTGGACAACGAGAAAGGTCGTAAGCTGCAAGAAGAAGTAAACAAAGCACTGGCTGAGATGCGCGCAGATGGTACAGTAGAGAAAATTTCCGTGAAGTGGTTTGGCGCTGACATCACGAAATAAGAACTCTTTGTACTTTAGGCCGCAAAGTGGTATCACTCTCGGACTAAAATAAACTTACGTAAAGGTGGAACTTGTTTTCCACCTTTTCTTTTCTCTAGCCTTTAGGTAAGCCGTATGGGATTTGACTTTAATTACATGTTGGAACTGCTGCCGATATTGCT
Organism: Vibrio sp. Vb1554; assembly: GCF_033344235.1. Taxonomy (NCBI): domain Bacteria; kingdom Pseudomonadati; phylum Pseudomonadota; class Gammaproteobacteria; order Vibrionales; family Vibrionaceae; genus Vibrio; species Vibrio sp. Vb1554. Next base: position 26,926 of record NZ_JAWPOJ010000022.1, read on the forward strand.
GAAATATCTTGGCACAACCATGGAAATGGCGACATGGGGATTGGTGTTTTCGCTGATTTTATCCGTCATTTTAGCCAATATTCGCGTATTTAAACTGCCAGTTCTGGATCAATTAAGCCAACTGTACATCAGCTTCTTCCGTGGCACCCCACTGTTGGTTCAGCTTTTCCTGCTTTATTACGGCTTACCGCAAATTTTTCCATTGATGGTCGGTATCGACGCCTTTTCAGCAGCGGTTATCGGTTTAACGCTGCACTTTGCCGCTTATATGGCGGAAAGTATTCGTGCCGCCATTATTGGCATTGATCGCAGCCAAATGGAAGCGAGCTTATCGGTCGGTATGACGACATCCCAAGCAATGCGCCGAGTGATTTTACCTCAAGCAACGCGTGTCGCACTGCCTTCATTGATGAACTATTTCATCGATATGATCAAGTCAACGTCTCTTGCTTTCACGCTTGGTGTGGCCGAAATCATGGCGAAAGCACAGATGGAAGCCTCATCAAGTTTCCGTTTCTTTGAAGCTTTCCTTGCGGTTGCTCTTATTTACTGGGGCGTGGTGGTGATTCTGACTCGCGTACAAATCTGGGCAGAAGCAAAACTGAATAAGGCGTACGTACGATGATTAAGTTAGAAAATATTCACAAACGTTTTGGTGAGACTGAAGTGCTGAAAGGCATCGACCTCGATATTAAGCAAGGTGAGATCATCGTGATTATCGGCTCAAGTGGTACGGGTAAATCAACCTTGCTGCGTACGGTGAACTTTCTAGAACAAGCAGATGAAGGTCGTATCACGATAGATGACATCTCCGTTGATACTCAAAAACACACTAAAGCCGAAGTATTAGCGCTGCGTCGTCGAACTGGCTTTGTGTTCCAAAACTATGCCCTGTTTGCCCACATGAATGCGCGCCAGAACATTGCCGAAGGTCTAGTGACCGTTCGAGGTTGGAAAAAAGCCGATGCTCTCAAACGAGCGCAACAAATTCTGGATGACATCGGCCTTGGGGATAAAGGCGATAGTTATCCAGCGTCATTATCTGGCGGCCAACAACAACGTGTGGGTATCGGCCGAGCGATGGCGCTGCAACCAGAACTGCTGTTGTTTGACGAACCAACTTCTGCGCTGGATCCTGAATGGGTCGGTGAAGTTCTCTCATTAATGAAGAAGTTAGCTAATCAGCATCAAACCATGCTGGTGGTGACGCACGAGATGCAATTCGCGAAAGAAGTCGCTGATAGAGTGATCTTCATGGCGGAAGGCAATATCGTTGAGCAAGGTTCTCCACAGGATATCTTCGATAATCCACAAGATCCTCGTTTGAAAAAATTCCTTAACCAAGTAGGAATAGAGTAACGATCAAGCATCAGGATCGATTGATCCTTGAGATTTTACTCACACTACGTATAATCGCCCGGCCGGAATTTCGTACTCATTGAGTCATTGACACATTATGTGAGTGTGATTACAATTCCGCCTCTTTGTTGAGAGGCGTCGGTTGTCCTTCTCTATATAAAGAGCTTCTTTATATAAGAAAGCAAATACCCACGCCGGGTTTAACAAGAACCTAAAACTACTGATCAGTAAAGGTAATTATCATGAAACGCACTTTTCAACCTACAGTTCTAAAGCGCAAGCGTACTCACGGCTTCCGTGCTCGCATGGCAACTAAGAACGGTCGTAAAGTTATCAACGCACGTCGTGCAAAAGGCCGTGCGCGCCTATCAAAATAATCGCTAGTTTATTTTGAACACGTACGCGTTTAATCGGGAGTTACGTTTGTTAACTCCCGAGCATTATCAAAACGTCTTCCAGCAAGCTCATCGAGCTGGCTCGCCTCATTTCACCATCATTGCTCGCAATAACAAACTTTCTCACCCACGATTAGGTTTAGCGGTTCCCAAAAAGCAAATCAAAACGGCTGTCGGTCGTAACCGATTTAAGCGTTTGGCTCGTGAAAGCTTTCGTAACAATCAACATCAGCTTCCAAACAAAGATTTTGTTGTGATTGCGAAGAAAAGCGCGCAAGATTTAAGCAATGAGGAAATTTTTAAGTTGTTTGATAAGCTATGGCAACGCCTGTCTCACCCTTCACGTGGATAGCCATTGGGCTCGTTTATCTGTATCGCTGGTTTATCAGCCCTTTGATTGGTCCTCGTTGCCGGTTCACACCAACCTGTTCCACTTACGCGCTAGAAGCTTTGAGAGCTCACGGTTTTGTAAAAGGATGTTGGTTATCAGGCAAACGTCTATTAAAATGCCACCCTTTGAATGAAGGGGGGTATGACCCCGTTCCACCAGTCCAAAAACAAGACAGAGATAACTAACGATGGATTCTCAACGTAATATCCTGCTCATCGGTTTGGCCCTGGTTTCTTTTTTGCTGTTTCAACAATGGCAAGTTGCAAAGAATCCAGAACCTCAAGCAGTTGAACAGGCTCAATCAAGCAGCACTCTACCTGCACCATCTTTTGCTGATGAACTTGACCCAGTTCCTGGTCAACAGCAAGCTTCTGCAAAAACTATCACAGTAACGACTGATGTTTTAACTCTGTCGATCGACACCGTTGGTGGCGATGTGGTACATGCCAACCTTAACGAATACTCTGCTGAGTTAGATTCATCAGATTCCTTTGTTCTGCTTAAAGACGCTCAAGGTCACCAATTTATCGCTCAAAGCGGTCTAGTGGGTCCTCAAGGTATCGACTTGAGCAGCACAAATCGCCCTCACTACAACGTAAGTGCAGACAGCTTCACAATGGCTGACGGTCAAGATGAACTTCGCGTTCCGATGACATTCACTGCAAACGGCATCGAATACACCAAAACTTACATCTTTAAACGCGGCAGCTACGCGCTTAATGTTGAATACGATGTAGTGAACAACTCAGGCAACAACGCAACATTTGGTATGTACGCTCACCTACGTCAAAATCTAATGGACGATGGTGGTAGCATCACAATGCCTACTTACCGTGGTGGCGCATACTCAACAGAAGATACGCGTTACAAGAAGTACAGCTTTGATGATATGCAGGATCGCAACCTGTCTCTTAACCTAGCCGATGGCCAAGGTTGGGCAGCAATGATTCAGCACTACTTTGCCGCAGCTTGGATCCCACGTAACGAACCAGGTACTAACCTATACACTCGTGTAATTGGCAACCTCGGCGACATCGGCGTTCGTATGCCGAACAAAACTATCGCAACAGGCGATCAGGCTAAGTTTGAAGCAACACTTTGGGTTGGTCCAAAACTGCAAGATGAAATGGCAGAAGTGGCACCTAACCTAGACCTAGTAGTGGACTACGGCTGGTTATGGTTCATTGCGAAGCCTCTTCATATGTTGCTTTCATTCATCCAGAGCTTTGTTGGTAACTGGGGTGTGGCAATCATCTGTCTGACCTTCATCGTTCGTGGTGCAATGTACCCACTAACAAAAGCGCAATACACGTCTATGGCGAAAATGCGTATGCTTCAGCCTAAGCTGCAAGCTATGCGTGAGCGTATCGGTGATGACCGTCAGCGCATGAGCCAAGAAATGATGGAACTGTACAAGAAAGAGAAAGTGAACCCACTAGGTGGCTGTTTACCTCTTATCCTACAGATGCCTATTTTCATCGCGCTTTACTGGGCACTAATGGAATCGGTAGAGCTACGTCACTCTCCATTCTTCGGTTGGATTCATGACCTTTCAGCGCAGGACCCTTACTACATCCTGCCGCTATTGATGGGTGCGTCTATGTTCCTAATCCAGAAGATGAGCCCGACAACGGTAACGGATCCAATGCAGCAGAAGATCATGACCTTTATGCCGGTTATGTTTACCTTCTTCTTCTTGTTCTTCCCATCAGGTCTCGTTCTGTACTGGTTGGTGTCGAACATCGTAACGCTTATCCAGCAAACTCTGATCTACAAAGGATTAGAGAAAAAAGGCTTACACAGCAAGTAACCTTTTAGGAAATGATTGAGAAAGGCGGCCAAAAGGTCGCCTTTTTGTTTTTGGCTGATTACAATTCAGCTAATTAATTGTGATGGCTCCCTAGGTATCTTCCCTATAGCCCAGCTCAAAAGGCAAAATTATGACTACAGATACGATTGTCGCTCAAGCGACCGCGCCTGGTCGTGGCGGTGTCGGTATTATTCGAGTTTCTGGCCCTAAAGCCAACCAAGTGGCGTTAGAAGTCACTGGCAAAACACTAAAGCCCCGCTACGCAGAGTACCTGCCGTTTAAGTCAGAAGATGGCACTGTGCTTGATCAGGGCATCGCACTGTACTTCCCTAACCCACACTCATTTACCGGTGAAGACGTACTTGAGCTGCAAGGCCATGGCGGCCCTGTCGTGATGGATATGCTGATAAAACGCATTCTAGGTATAGATGGTATTCGAGCTGCTCGCCCTGGTGAGTTCTCTGAACGCGCATTTCTGAACGATAAACTCGACCTCGCTCAAGCCGAGGCGATCGCAGACCTCATTGATGCCAGTTCTGAAGAAGCAGCAAAATCGGCACTGCAATCCTTACAGGGCGCATTTTCAGGCCGCATTAATACCTTAGTTGAGTCGCTGATTCATTTGCGTATCTATGTTGAAGCAGCCATCGACTTCCCTGAAGAAGAGATCGACTTTTTGGCCGACGGTAAAGTGGCTGGTGACCTACAAGCCATCATCGACAACCTAGATGCGGTGCGCAAAGAAGCTAACCAAGGCGCTATTATGCGTGAAGGGATGAAAGTCGTGATTGCGGGTCGTCCAAATGCGGGCAAATCAAGCCTGCTGAACGCACTATCGGGTAAAGAGTCTGCAATCGTAACCGACATCGCAGGAACCACGCGTGATGTACTGCGTGAGCATATCCATATTGATGGCATGCCACTACACATCATTGATACAGCAGGTTTGCGTGATGCTTCCGATGAAGTAGAGAAAATCGGTATCGAACGCGCGTGGGATGAAATAGCCCAAGCAGACCGCGTGTTGTTCATGGTGGATGGCACGACAACCGACGCCACCGATCCGAAAGATATCTGGCCAGATTTTGTGGATCGCCTACCAGACAACATTGGCATAACTGTGATCCGTAATAAAGCGGATCAAACGGGTGAAGATATGGGGATCTGCCACGTCAATAACCCTACTCTTATCCGTTTGTCAGCGAAGACTGGTGCAGGGGTTGAAGCTCTGCGCGATCATCTCAAGGAGTGTATGGGCTTCTCTGGCAACAGTGAAGGTGGGTTTATGGCTCGTCGTCGTCATCTCGATGCATTAGAACGTGCCGCACAGCACCTTCAAATAGGCCAGGAGCAGCTTGAAGGCTATATGGCAGGTGAAATATTGGCTGAAGAGCTACGTATCACCCAACAACATCTCAATGAGATTACCGGTGAGTTCAGTTCTGACGACTTACTGGGACGAATCTTCTCTTCATTCTGTATCGGGAAGTAAATAATCGAACGCGCGGTGCTGAGCTTAACTCACACCGCGTTTCTTTTTGTACGGCAAGCCATCCATGAGCTTTAGCCGTCGCATTCAATAAGGAAGAAGTATGATCCACATTATTACAGGCAGCACGTTAGGTGGCGCAGAATACGTAGGGGATCACCTGAGTGATCTACTCAACGAGAATGGATTTGAAACAACGATCCACAACCAGCCTTCCCTCAGTGATATCGAAAATCAAGGTACGTGGTTGGTGATCACCTCTACACATGGAGCTGGTGAGTATCCTGATAATATCCAACCTTTTATCGCAGCATTACAAAATACACCGCCAAAAATGACTGATGTAAAATTTGCGGTGATTGCGATTGGTGACTCTAGCTACGATACGTTCTGTGCCGCTGGTCAACACGCTTATGATTTATTAGAGGATATTGGTGCAACCCCTCTCGCAGATTGCTTTAAAATCGATGTACTGAGCCATGATGTGCCAGAAGACGCCGCAGAAATGTGGTTAAAAGAGAATATCGAACGTTTTTAAACTCACGACTTTCCCTTCAACAGAGTCGAAATTCGGCTCTGTTTTCTCCCATGTGAATAACTCTCCCACCAAATTATTTTGTTTAACCGCTCAAAAACCAACCAAACAGACTGTGGATAACTACAATAAGATCCAGTGATTTTCCTTTAGTTATCCCAATAACAACTTTGATCAATTTCACCCCCTGTGTATAACCACCACTTTTGATCCCAGGTAATCCTCGATCTGATCCAATCATGATCACAAGATATGATCCAAAGAAGATCCATGATCTTGTTGATCATTTTTAGGTTATCCACAGAAACGGTCGATCCTAATAGTAGATCTAATAAAAGATCATATATATAGATCTTATATATATTTATCTTGAAGCTTAAAACGGATAAAACGAGAAAACGTTTTTCTCTCTGGCATAAAGCAGGTAAAATACGGCTCCTTTATCTGCCCATTAAATCCCTTTGAATACCTGAGGTCAGTTCATGCTTTATCACGAAAACTTTGACGTCATTGTTGTCGGTGGCGGACACGCAGGAACGGAAGCCGCGCTCGCATCTGCACGCACAGGACAAAAAACGCTTCTCCTTACCCATAACATCGATACATTAGGCCAGATGTCTTGTAATCCGGCGATCGGTGGTATTGGTAAAGGTCACTTAGTAAAAGAAGTAGATGCTATGGGCGGTTTGATGGCTGAAGCCATCGACCATGCAGGTATTCAGTTTCGTACACTAAATGCCTCCAAAGGTCCTGCAGTACGAGCAACTCGAGCTCAAGCCGATCGCGCTCTGTACAAAGCGTACGTTCGTAATGCATTAGAAAATGCGCCTAACTTAACGTTGTTCCAGCAATCAGTTGATGATCTGATTGTTGAACAAGATCGCGCAATTGGTGTGGTAACTCAAATGGGACTTCGCTTCCATGCGAAAGCCGTTGTGCTAACCGTGGGTACCTTCCTTGGTGGTAAGATCCACATAGGTATGGAAAGCTCGTCTGGTGGTCGTGCCGGGGATCCACCATCGATCGCATTAGCGGATCGACTGCGTGAACTGCCGTTCCGTGTGGATCGTTTAAAAACAGGTACTCCACCGCGCATTGATGCTCGTACTGTTGATTTTTCAGTGCTAGAAGCTCAGCACGGTGATAACCCAACGCCTGTATTCTCGTTCATGGGCAAACGTGAACAGCATCCGCGTCAGATTCCATGTTTCATCACCCACACCAATGAACAAACTCACGATGTGATCCGCAGTAACTTGGATCGCAGTCCAATGTACGCAGGTGTGATTGAAGGTATTGGTCCGCGTTACTGTCCGTCTATTGAAGACAAAGTGATGCGTTTCGCTGACAAAAACAGCCACCAAATATTCATTGAGCCAGAAGGCCTAACCACGCACGAGTTATACCCTAATGGTATCTCGACCAGCTTGCCATTTGATGTGCAAGTACAAATCGTGCGCTCAATGAAAGGGTTTGAAAATGCACACATCGTTCGCCCAGGTTATGCGATTGAATATGATTTCTTCGATCCACGTGATTTGAAGCAAACGTACGAGACGAAGTTCATCCGTGGTTTGTTCTTTGCTGGCCAGATTAATGGTACGACTGGCTACGAAGAAGCCGCAGCGCAAGGCTTGATGGCGGGCCTAAACGCAAGCTTGTTTAGCCAAGACAAAGAAGGCTGGAGCCCACGTCGTGACCAAGCTTACATGGGCGTGTTGATTGATGACTTATCGACCATGGGTACCAAAGAGCCGTACCGCATGTTCACTTCTCGTGCGGAATATCGCCTGCTACTTCGTGAAGATAATGCCGATTTGCGTTTAACGGAAAAAGCGCGCGAGCTAGGCTTGATTGATGATGTTCGTTGGGCTCGCTTTAACGAGAAAATCAACAATATGGAAACGGAGCGTCAGCGTTTGAAAGCAACGTGGATGAATCCGAAGTCAGAGGGTGTTGATGAGTTGAACAAGCTGCTGAAAACCCCAATGGCCCGTGAAGCGAGTGGTGAGGATCTTCTGCGTCGTCCAGAGATCACTTATTCACAACTGACGCAACTTGAAGCGTTTGCTCCTGCTCTTGAAGATCAGCAAGCGGCTGAGCAAGTTGAAATTCAAGTGAAATACGATGGTTACATCAAGCGTCAGCAGGAAGAGATCGAAAAATCACTGCGTCACGAAAATACCAAGTTACCTGCTGATTTGGATTACCGCGATGTAAAAGGTTTATCAAACGAAGTCGTTGCTAAACTGAGCGAGGCCAAACCAGAGAGCATCGGTATTGCATCACGCATTTCTGGTATTACGCCTGCTGCAATTTCTATTCTACTTGTTCACTTGAAAAAGCATGGTTTGCTGAAGAAAGGTGAGGAAGAATAATGAGCGCATTGCGAACAAAGCTGGATTCACTGATCGCGAAAACCGATTTGGAAGTGTCAGAACAGCAACGAGAGCAGTTAGTTGGTTATGTCGAACTGCTCGACAAATGGAACAAAGCGTACAATTTAACATCGGTACGTGATCCGCTTGATATGTTAGTGAAACATATTCTTGATAGTATCGTTGTAAGCGCACACCTGCCCGGTGAGCGCTTCATTGATGTTGGTACTGGTCCGGGGTTACCGGGCATCCCTTTGGCAATCATGAACCCTGAGAAAACCTTCTTTTTGCTCGACAGTCTTGGCAAACGCATCCGTTTTATCAAGCAAGTTGTGCACACATTAGGGCTGAAAAACGTGACACCAATTCAAAGTCGTGTCGAAGAATTCCAACCTGAAGAAAAATTTGATGGCGTTTTGAGTCGAGCTTTTGCTTCAATGATAGACATGGTGGAATGGTGCCACCATTTGCCGAAACAAGAGCACGGGGTGTTTCTAGCGCTGAAAGGACAGCACCCTAAAGATGAAATGGATCAGCTTCCTGAATGGTGCAGTGTGACAGAGATCATATCTTTGGCTGTTCCTGAGTTGGAAGGTGATCGTCATCTAGTAATCTTATCGCGCAAGGAAAATTAGCGAGGTAATCGTGGGTAAAATTGTAGCAATCGCCAACCAGAAAGGTGGGGTCGGCAAAACAACAACGTGCATTAACTTAGCGGCTTCGATGGCGGCAACAAAGCGCAAGGTTTTGGTGATCGATCTCGACCCGCAAGGCAATGCTACGATGGCCAGTGGCGTGGATAAGTATATGGTCGACGCCACCGCATACGATCTTTTGGTTGAAGATACACCGTTCGATCAAGTCGTTTGTACCCAAACAACAGGGAAGTATGATTTGATCGCGGCGAACGGAGACGTGACCGCGGCAGAAATCAAATTGATGGAAGTTTTCGCTCGTGAAGTGCGTCTAAAAAATGCATTGTCGTCAGTTCGCGATAACTATGATTTCATCTTTATTGATTGTCCTCCTTCTCTAAACCTTCTTACAATCAATGCGATGGCGGCAGCTGACTCTGTGCTGGTGCCGATGCAATGTGAATACTTTGCGTTAGAAGGTTTAACTGCTCTTATGGATACAATCAGCAAGTTAGCGGCCGTGGTCAATGAGAACCTCAAAATTGAGGGCTTACTACGTACCATGTACGACCCACGCAACCGCTTATCGAATGAAGTATCCGATCAACTTAAAAAACACTTTGGGAATAAAGTTTACCGTACTGTCATTCCACGTAATGTTCGTTTGGCTGAAGCGCCAAGTCACGGTAAGCCTGCAATGTACTACGATAAGTACTCCGCAGGTGCCAAAGCGTATCTTGCTCTAGCGGGCGAAATGCTCCGCCGCGAAGAAATCCCAGTTTAACTCTAACCTAAGGAATTCAATCCCATGTCTAAGCGTGGTCTCGGAAAAGGACTGGATGCGTTATTGTCGACCAGTTCGTTTGCTCGTGAAAAACAGCATATTGCATCGCATAGCCAAGAATTATCGGCAGACGGTGAGTTAACCGATTTAGCGATTGGTCAATTGCAGCCGGGCGTATACCAACCGCGTAAAGATATTGCGCCTGAAGCGCTAGAAGAACTAGCGGCTTCGATTCAATCACAAGGCATTATTCAACCAATCGTGGTTCGCCAGGTCGAAAATGGTCAGTTTGAGATCATCGCAGGTGAGCGCCGCTGGCGTGCTGCAAGGCAGGCGGGTTTAAAACGCGTGCCGTGTTTGGTGAAAAAAGTTGAAGATCGTGCCGCCATCGCCATGGCGTTGATTGAAAACATTCAACGTGAAGACTTGAATGTGATTGAGGAAGCCCAAGCGCTTGAGCGTCTACAAGATGAATTCACGCTGACACATCAGCAAGTGGCCGATGTGATTGGTAAATCAAGAACGACGGTGAGTAACCTATTACGTCTGAATCAGTTGGAAGTTGATGTAAAAGGTCTGGTTGCAGATAAAAAATTGGAAATGGGTCATGCTCGAGCTCTGTTAGCGTTAGAAGGCGAACAGCAAGTCGAAGTAGCTCAACAAGTGGCTAAGAAGCAAATGACTGTTCGCCAAACCGAACAGTTAGTAAAAAAGTGCTTAGCCCCACAAAATGAGCAAAAAGGGCAACAAGAGGATACCGAAGCCGAGCAAATGTCGCATAAATTGAGTCAGCTGCTTGATGCAAAAGTTTCTCTTACCCGTTCTGCAAACGGAAAAGCGAAATTGACGATAAGTCTTGATGAGCCTCACAAATTGGACCAACTAATTGCCAAGCTTGAGGCCTAGATGAGATAATTGATTTAGGTCAATTAATCTAATTAATCGAATTTTGTGCGAAAGTTGTCGTTTTGTAAACAAAACTGTAAGTTTTTGATGCAATCGAATTGCTTTACGTTGAACTGAACGTATAATTTTCGCCAATTTCCCAGCACAGAGAGTTAAGTGCGAAGTGGATATTACTAGAGGTACGAATACATGGTAGCTGCGTTAGCTAGACCAGGACGAGAGCTCGCAAGGCAATTGTTAATGATCCAGTCTGGCGCGGTTATTTTTGTGGCAGCAGGAATGGCGGTAGCCATAAATCCTGACTGGGGATTTTCAGCGCTGATTGGCGGAGGCATTTTTGTTGTTGCCAATGCAGTATTCGCGCTGTGTGCTTTCATGTTTAGTGGAGCTCGCGCTGCCAAGCGCATCGCTGCTTCCTTCTATACGGGTGAAGTACTGAAAATTCTCATCACGGTTGCACTGTTCTATGTTGCCTACATGTATATGCAGGTGGAACTTGTTCCCCTCAAACTAACCTATTTGCTGGTACTAGGTATTAATATCTGTGCACCAGTGCTATTCATTAACAACAAAAAATAGGATGAGTTATGGCTGCGCCAGGTGAAGCGCTAACATCGTCCGGTTACATTGCCCACCACCTTTCTAACCTATCGCTATACAAGTTGGGTTTAGTAGGGTCGGAGACAAGTTTCTGGAACGTACATATCGATAGCCTGTTTTTTTCTTGGTTTACTGGTTTAATCTTCCTCGGAATTTTTTACAAAGTAGCAAAGAGAACAACAGCGGGTGTACCGGGTAAGCTTCAGTGTGCTGTAGAAATGATCGTTGAATTTGTCGCCGATAACGTCAAAGACACGTTCCATGGACGCAACCCACTGATCGCGCCTTTAGCACTGACTATCTTTTGTTGGGTATTTTTGATGAACGTGATGGACTTAGTTCCTATCGACTTCTTACCATACCCAGCAGAGCATTGGCTAGGTATTCCTTACCTTAAGGTTGTACCGTCTGCTGATGTGAATATCACCATGGCTATGGCTCTAGGCGTTTTTGCATTGATGATTTACTACAGCATCAAAGTAAAAGGTCTAGGTGGATTCGCAAAAGAACTTGCACTACATCCATTCAATCACCCACTGATGATTCCGTTTAACCTACTAATTGAAGTGGTATCGCTATTAGCGAAACCTCTATCACTTGGTATGCGTCTATTCGGTAACATGTTCGCGGGTGAGGTTGTATTCATTCTTTGTGCGGCAATGCTACCATGGTACTTACAATGGATGGGTTCACTACCGTGGGCAATCTTCCATATCTTGGTTATTACGATTCAAGCCTTCGTATTCATGATGTTGACAATTGTTTACCTGTCAATGGCACACGAAGATCCTGATCATTAATTTTTTTAAAGCTTTTTATTTGGGCACTAAGCCAACAACTATAAATTGGAGATAGTAATGGAAACTTTACTGAGCTTTTCTGCAATCGCCGTAGGTATTATCGTCGGTCTTGCTTCTCTTGGTACAGCGATTGGTTTCGCACTGCTAGGTGGTAAATTCCTAGAAGGTGCTGCACGTCAACCAGAAATGGCTCCTATGCTACAAGTTAAGATGTTCATCATCGCGGGTCTACTTGATGCGGTTCCAATGATCGGTATCGTAATCGCGCTACTATTCACTTTCGCAAACCCATTCGTTGGTCAACTAGGTTAATCACCTTTAACTCGGGACGGGCGATTATCGCTTGTCACTGATTAACACTAAGTCCAAATAGAGGGGTAGCTGTTGTGAACATAAACGCAACTCTGCTAGGTCAAGCAATCTCGTTCGCACTATTTGTGTGGTTCTGCATGAAGTATGTATGGCCACCATTGATGCAAGCGATCGAAGAGCGTCAGAAGAAAATTGCTGATGGTCTTCAAGCAGCAGAACGTGCTGCGAAAGACTTGGATCTAGCACAAGCCAACGCTTCTGATCAATTGAAAGAAGCGAAGCGCACAGCAACTGAGATCATCGAACAAGCGAACAAACGTAAGTCTCAAATTCTTGATGAAGCTCGCGAGGAAGCTCAGGCAGAACGCCAGAAAATCCTAGCGCAAGCAGAAGCAGAACTTGAAGCTGAACGCAATCGTGCACGCGATGAGCTGCGCAAACAAGTTGCTACTCTGGCTGTAGCTGGTGCTGAGAAAATCCTTGAGCGTTCTATCGATAAAGATGCGCAAAAAGATATTCTCGACAACATTACTGCAAAACTTTAAGTCTGGGGGCGCATATGTCTGATTTGACTACTATCGCACGCCCCTATGCTAAAGCAGCCTTCGACTTTGCTTTAGAGAAAGACCAGTTGGACCAATGGGGCCAAATGTTATCTTTTGCTGCTGAAGTGGCCAAAAACGAACAAATGAACGAACTACTAACGGGTTCGGTTTCTGCTGACAAAATGGCAGAAATTTTTGTTGCAGTTTGCGGCGAACAAGTTGATGCGCACGGTCAAAACCTTTTGAAGGTAATGGCTGAGAATGGTCGTTTAGCGGCCCTTCCTGATGTTTGCACGGAGTTTTTTACTCTGAAAAAAGAACATGAGAAAGAAATTGATGTTGAAGTAATTTCAGCAACAGAGCTTTCTGATGAACAACTTGCAAACATTGGCAGCAAACTTGAAAAGCGTCTTGAACGCAAAGTGAAGCTGAATTGCAGTGTAGATGAGACCCTACTTGGTGGGGTTATTATTCGAGCCGGAGACCTAGTCATCGATGACTCAGCGCGTGGTCGTTTGAACCGCCTGAGCGATGCATTGCAGTCTTAATGGGGATTGGAGCATGCAACTTAATTCCACGGAAATTAGCGATCTGATCAAACAACGTATCGAATCTTTCGAAGTTGTTAGTGAAGCTCGCAACGAGGGTACTATCGTATCGGTAAGCGATGGTATCATCCGCATCCACGGCCTAGCGGACGTGATGCAAGGTGAAATGATTGAATTACCGGGTGGCCGTTATGCACTGGCACTTAACCTTGAGCGTGACTCGGTTGGTGCGGTTGTAATGGGCCCATATGCTGACCTTAAGGAAGGCATGAAAGTTACAGGTACTGGCCGCATTCTTGAAGTGCCAGTTGGTCCAGAACTACTAGGCCGCGTAGTAAATACGCTGGGTGAGCCTATCGATGGTAAAGGTCCAATCGAAGCGAAAATGACTTCGCCTGTAGAAGTGATCGCACCAGGTGTAATCGACCGTAAATCGGTAGACCAACCTGTGCAAACTGGTTATAAGTCAGTTGACTCAATGATCCCAATCGGTCGTGGTCAGCGTGAGCTTATCATCGGTGACCGTCAGATTGGTAAAACAGCACTGGCGATCGACGCGATCATCAACCAGAAAGACTCTGGTATTTTCTCTATCTACGTAGCAATCGGTCAGAAAGCATCGACTATCGCTAACGTTGTTCGCAAACTAGAAGAGCACGGCGCACTACAAAATACTATCGTTGTAGTTGCATCAGCTTCTGAATCTGCAGCGCTTCAATACCTAGCGCCTTACGCAGGTTGTGCGATGGGTGAATACTTCCGCGATCGCGGTGAAGACGCACTGATTGTTTACGATGATCTATCTAAGCAAGCGGTAGCTTACCGTCAGATCTCTCTACTACTTAAACGTCCACCAGGCCGTGAGGCATTCCCAGGTGACGTATTCTACTTACACTCGCGTCTACTAGAGCGTGCAGCTCGTGTAAACGAAGAGTACGTAGAGCGTTTCACTAACGGTGAAGTGAAAGGTAAGACTGGTTCTTTGACTGCTCTTCCTATCATCGAAACTCAAGCAGGTGACGTTTCAGCATTCGTACCGACTAACGTAATCTCGATTACCGATGGTCAGATCTTCCTACAAACTGAGCTATTCAACGCTGGTGTTCGTCCTGCTGTTGACCCTGGTATCTCAGTATCTCGTGTAGGTGGTTCAGCTCAGACGAAAATCATCAAGAAACTATCAGGTGGTATCCGTACAGCACTAGCTGCATACCGTGAACTAGCGGCATTTGCTCAGTTCTCTTCTGACCTTGATGACGCAACGAAGAAACAGCTAGACCATGGTCAAAAAGTTACAGAACTAATGAAGCAGAAGCAGTACGCTCCAATGTCTGTATTTGACCAAGCCCTAACTATCTTCGCGGCAGAGCGCGGTTACCTTGATGATGTAGAACTTAACAAAGTTCTAGATTTCGAGGCGGCTCTACTATCGTACGCTCGCGGTCAATACGCTGAACTAGCAGCTGAGATCGACAAGTCTGGCGCTTACAACGATGAAATCGAAGCTCAGTTGAAGAAACTGACTGACGACTTCAAAGCAACCCAAACTTGGTAATTAGGTCGGTGGCAGTTTCTGCCACCAACTAACGGAGAGTAACGATGGCCGGCGCAAAAGAGATACGTAATAAAATCGGTAGTGTTAAAAGCACTCAGAAAATTACGAAAGCGATGGAAATGGTAGCAGCTTCAAAAATGCGTCGTTCTCAAGATGCAATGGAAGCTTCTCGTCCATACGCTGAAACAATGCGTAAAGTGATCGGTCATGTGGCTAACGCAAACCTAGAGTACCGTCATCCGTACCTAGAAGAGCGTGAAGCTAAACGTGTTGGTTACATCATCGTTTCGACAGACCGTGGTCTGTGTGGTGGTTTGAACATTAACGTGTTCAAAAAAGCCGTTACAGACATGCAAGCATGGAGAGAGA
The DNA here is from genome assembly GCF_033344235.1 of Vibrio sp. Vb1554. Taxonomy (NCBI): domain Bacteria; kingdom Pseudomonadati; phylum Pseudomonadota; class Gammaproteobacteria; order Vibrionales; family Vibrionaceae; genus Vibrio; species Vibrio sp. Vb1554. The sequence continues at coordinate 42,337 of NZ_JAWPOJ010000022.1, forward strand.
AAGGTGCTGAGATTGAGCTAGCCGTTGTTGGCTCAAAAGCAACAGCTTTCTTTAAACATGGTGGCGCAAAAGTTGCGGCACAGGTTTCTGGTCTTGGAGATAATCCAAGCCTACAAGACCTAATCGGCTCTGTTGGCGTAATGCTGAAGAAATACGATGAAGGTGAACTGGACCGTCTATATGTAGTATTCAACAAGTTTGTTAATACTATGGTTCAGCAACCAACGATCGATCAATTGCTACCTTTGCCTAAATCGGACAGCGAAGAGATGCAGCGTGAGCATTCATGGGACTACATCTATGAGCCTGAACCAAAACCTCTACTGGATACGCTATTAGTGCGTTACGTAGAGTCTCAGGTATACCAAGGTGTGGTTGAGAACCTTGCTTGTGAGCAAGCGGCTCGAATGATTGCGATGAAGGCTGCAACGGATAACGCAACCAGTTTGATTGACGATTTGGAACTTGTGTACAACAAAGCCCGTCAGGCTGCGATTACACAAGAACTATCAGAAATCGTTGGTGGTGCAGCTGCGGTTTAAGCTTAGGTAAAACGAAATAGTTTAGAGGATTAACGATGGCTACAGGTAAGATCGTACAGATCATCGGTGCGGTAGTCGACGTAGAGTTCCCACAGAGCAATGTACCTAGTGTATATGACGCTCTAAACGTAACGGACTCAAAAGAGCGTCTAGTTCTTGAAGTTCAACAACAGCTAGGCGGTGGCGTAGTTCGTTGTATCGTAATGGGTAGCTCTGATGGTTTACGTCGTGGAGTAGAAGTGGTTAACACTGGCGCTCCAATTTCAGTACCAGTAGGTACTAAAACTCTAGGTCGTATCATGAACGTCCTAGGTGACGCGATTGACGAGCGTGGTGAAGTGGGTGCGGAAGAGGTTTACTCTATCCACCGTAGTGCACCAAGCTACGAAGAGCAATCAAACGAAATTGCACTTCTAGAAACGGGCGTTAAAGTAATCGACCTAATTTGTCCATTCGCTAAGGGTGGTAAAATCGGTCTATTCGGTGGTGCTGGTGTAGGTAAGACCGTTAACATGATGGAACTTATCAACAACATCGCACTACAGCACTCAGGTCTATCAGTATTTGCTGGTGTTGGTGAGCGTACTCGTGAAGGTAACGATTTCTACTACGAGATGCAGGAAGCGGGCGTTGTAAACGTTGAGAAGCCTGAAGAATCAAAAGTAGCGATGGTTTACGGTCAGATGAACGAGCCACCAGGTAACCGTCTACGTGTTGCACTGACTGGTCTAACAATGGCAGAGCGTTTCCGTGACGAAGGTCGTGACGTACTACTGTTCATTGATAACATCTACCGTTACACACTTGCAGGTACAGAGGTATCAGCACTACTAGGTCGTATGCCTTCTGCGGTAGGTTACCAGCCAACTCTTGCAGAAGAGATGGGTGTACTTCAGGAGCGTATCACGTCAACGAAATCAGGTTCTATCACGTCTGTACAGGCGGTATACGTACCAGCGGATGACTTGACTGACCCGTCTCCAGCAACAACGTTCGCGCACTTGGATGCAACGGTTGTACTTAACCGTAACATCGCTGCAATGGGTCTATACCCTGCGATCGACCCGCTAGATTCAACATCTCGTATGCTTGATCCACTAGTCGTTGGTCAAGATCACTACGAAGTTGCTCGTGGTGTTCAGCAGACTCTTCAGCGCTACAAAGAGCTGAAAGATATCATTGCTATCCTAGGTATGGACGAGCTATCTGAAGAAGATAAGCAAGTTGTATCTCGTGCACGTAAGATTGAGCGTTTCCTAACTCAGCCTTACCACGTAGCAGAAGTATTTACAGGTGACCCTGGTATTTACGTACCTCTAAAAGAGACTCTACGTGGCTTTAAAGGTCTACTAGCTGGTGAATACGACGACATTCCTGAGCAGGCATTTATGTACTGCGGTAGCATCGACGATGCTATTGAGAATGCGAAGAAGCTATAAGGCTAACTAGGAGGCGATATGGCAGCAATAACCTTTCACCTAGACGTAGTAAGCGCTGAGAAGAAAATCTTCTCTGGTCGTGTTGAAACGTTTCAGGTGACCGGTAGCGAAGGTGAACTTGGTATTTTCCATGGTCACACACCGCTGCTGACCGCTATCAAGCCTGGTATGGTGCGTATTGTGAAACAGCACGGCCACGAAGAAATTATTTATGTTTCTGGTGGTATGGTAGAGGTTCAGCCTGGTACAGCGACTGTACTAGCTGATACAGCTATCCGTGGTGAAGAGCTAGACGCAGCGAAGGCAGAAGAAGCCAAACGCCGCGCTGAGGAGCAAATCCAGAATCAGCATGGTGACATGGACTTCGCACAAGCGGCCAGTGAACTGGCTAAAGCCATTGCTCAGCTACGAGTTATCGAGCTGACAAAAAAGCGTCGCTAAGCTCAATTAGCAACGTTGCATGAAAAAAGGCGGCCAATTGGTCGCCTTTTTGATTAATTTTAGTTGGAAATTTACCTTACTCCATTAACTATTTTAAAAGAGCTGTTTAAAATAACGGCCAATTAACATAAAACGTCAATAGGTTATCAATGAAATTCAGTGCTGTGATTCTTGCAGCGGGTAAAGGTACCCGTATGCATTCGAACATGCCTAAGGTGCTACACACTTTGGCAGGTAAGCCAATGGCAAAACATGTGATTGATACATGTACAGGTCTAGGTGCACAAAATATCCACTTGGTCTTTGGCCACGGTGGTGATCAAATGCAAACCACTCTTGCAGAAGAGCCTGTAAATTGGGTGCTTCAAGCGGAGCAGTTAGGGACAGGTCATGCGGTTGATCAAGCGTCTCCGAAGTTTGAAGACGATGAAAAAGTACTGGTGCTTTACGGTGATGTTCCACTGATTTCAGCTGAAACGATTGAAAACCTATTAGATGCACAGCCAACAGGCGGTATTGCACTACTAACAGTGATTCTAGATAACCCGACAGGCTACGGTCGTATTATCCGTAAGAATGGTCCTGTTGTGGCGATCGTTGAGCAAAAAGATGCAACAGAAGAACAAAAACAAATTAAAGAGATCAACACTGGCGTGATGGTTGCGACTGGTGGGGATCTTAAGCGTTGGTTGTCTGGCTTAAACAACAACAACGCACAAGGCGAATACTACCTAACTGACGTTATTGCAGCTGCACACGATGAAGGTCGTGCCGTTGAGGCAGTACACCCAGTCAATGCCATTGAGGTGGAAGGGGTCAACGACCGCGCACAGCTTGCTCGTCTAGAGCGTGCTTTCCAGTCAATGCAAGCTCAGAAACTACTAGAGCAAGGTGTCATGCTACGCGATCCAGCACGCTTTGATTTGCGTGGTGAGTTACAGTGCGGTATGGACTGTGAAATCGACGTGAATGTTATCATCGAAGGTAAAGTTTCACTGGGTGATAACGTGGTTATCGGTGCGGGTTGTGTACTGAAAGATTGTGAAATCGACGACAACACCATCGTTCGCCCTTACAGTGTGATTGAAGGTGCAACGGTTGGTGAAGAATGTACGGTTGGTCCATTTACTCGCCTTCGTCCTGGTGCTGAAATGCGTAACGATTCCCATGTGGGTAACTTCGTTGAAGTGAAAAATGCGCGCATCGGAGAAGGTTCAAAAGCGAACCACCTAACTTACTTAGGTGATGCAGAGATCGGCCAACGTACTAACATCGGTGCAGGTACTATCACTTGTAACTACGATGGTGCGAACAAGTTTAAAACCATCATCGGTAATGATGTTTTTGTTGGTTCTGATAGCCAGCTGGTGGCGCCTGTCACTATCGCTGATGGCGCAACCATCGGTGCAGGCACGACACTAACAAAAGATGTTGAAGAAGGTGAGTTAGTAATTACTCGCGTCAAAGAGCGCAAAATTACTGGCTGGCAGCGTCCTGTAAAACAGAAATAAACATTACCTGCACTCACTCTATCGCTATACTGTCAAAGCCGCTCAACAAGAGCGGCTTTGTTGTTTCTAGCTCTGGCTTCATCGTTAGTAGCTAGGAATAGCAATACGTTTTTCGAGCCAACGAACGGCTTGAGATACAAATAGGATGAGCAACAAGTACTCCAAAACGAGGAAGGTATAAATTTCTAGGGGTAAGTACTCATTCACCACCAGCTCATTAGCACGGCGAGTGAGATCGCTTAAACCAATCACACTGACTAAAGAACTCATCTTGAGGATGTAGACGAATTGATTGCCCAGTGGTGGGAGAATTTGCCGAAACGCTTGGGGAAGAATTACCAAGCGCATCTTTTGCCAATAGCTTAAGCCCAAAGATTCAGCCGCTTCATGCTGGCCACGGCTGATAGCTTGTATTCCACCGCGAAATACTTCCGCCATAAACGCGCTCTCAGCGATAGTCAGTGCAATAACACCCGCCCAAAAGTGATTGAGTGAGACATCCAATAGCGTAGGCATGCCGTAATACACCCAAAGTAGTAAGACTAAAACTGGCACTGAACGGATCACCTCGACATAAATACGGTTTATCCACTTCAGAGAGGCTGAGTCCGACAGAGCGGGTAACGCAACGATCAGGCCCAAGCTCATCGCAAATAACATACTGAGGAGTGATACCTGAATGGTGTCATTAAACCCAGCGATTAAAAACTTTAGATTGGTGAGCCCTTGATCCGTCGAAGGGTCAAGTACATACCAGCCCCATTGATAATCTGAACAACCAGTGAGTAATAGCAGTGAAAACAGCCATAGAGTTCGAAACGTCACATTTACTCCCTGAATTAACTAAAAAACTTCCTTTGTTGCTGCTATGTTATCAGTAGAGCTCTAATAAAGGTTAATTATTAAACCGTATAAGGTCATTATTTTTAAGGGAATAAAAATGAGAAAGATTTTACTAGTGCTAGGAATGTGTTTGCTTGCTGCGACTCAAGTCGCTCACGCTGAAAGCCGTCTTCAATCCATTTTAGACAATGGCGTACTCCGAGTTGGAACGACGGGAGATTGGAATCCGATGACGATGAAAGACCCTGCGACAAACAGTTATCGTGGCTTCGATATCGATGTAACAACAGAACTTGCTAAAGATCTCGGTGTAAAAGTGGAGTATGTTCCCACGGATTGGAAGACGCTAGTTAATGGCATTACCGCCAACAAATACGATATTACTGGCAGCGCATCTCTGAACATGTCGCGCGCGAAAGTCGCTGGATATAGCCAGCCATATTTCTACCTTGCCTTTGTACCTGTGGTGCAAAAGAAAGATCTCGCCAAATTCTCTGATTGGGCGGATTTTAATAAACCAGAAGTAAAAGTCGCGGCGACGTTAGGTACGGTACAAGAAAAAATGGTGAAAGAGTTCTTCCCGTCTGCTCAGCATATTGTTATTGAAGCGCCAGCGCGCGACTTCCAAGAACTACTAGCTCGCAGGGCCGATGTATCGGTGACGTCCAATGTGGAAGCAGCGACGTTGGTGGATAAGTTTAAACAGTTGGCGATAGTGCCAGTGACCGCACCGCGTAAACCAACCCCAATTGCTATGTTGTTGCCGCAAGACGATCAAGTATGGATTAATTACATCAATCACTGGGTAGAGTTGAAAAAGACTCAAGGCTTTTTTAAGCAGACTGCCAAGAAATGGGGGTTGAAAAGCTTATAAACAGAAAGAGCCGCATTGCGCGGCTCTTTTTATTATCTGAACGATTAAAGTTCGTCTTCACTCACGACTCGGGCGTTGTCAGGAGTCGTAAAGTGCTTGGATAATTCGCGATTCGACAGAATGTATCCCATCCACAGCCCACCCATACAGATGATGATTGCGATGCCAGTAACCATCTGAGCTTGGCTTGCCATTGCGGCTACCAATGCACTTGAGAAGCTACTTACACAGATTTGCAGGCTGTTTTGCAAACCTGCTGCTGTTGCAGGGCTCTGTTGTGCGCTGGCCAGTGCACGGTTTACCACGATTGGGTACAGTGCGCCGTTAGCAACGGCAATCAAACAGAATGGCGCAAGAATAGGCCAAATCGATGACAGCTCCCACTGTGAAGCAATGAAAATCATTAATGCCGCGACACTAAATAGGCCAATCAGTTGGCGCAGAACCTTTTCATCACCAAATTTTCGAACGCCTACTTTACCTAAGTAGCCACCAGCCATAAACGCGATAGTTTGTGGGATAAAGCTCAAACCAATATCTTTTGCTTCGTAGCCCAGTTGCGCCATGATTTCTGGCATCCCTGTTAGGTAAGCAAAGAATGCAGCTGAAGCCGTCGCAAACATAAACACGTTGCCAAGGTATTTTTTAGAACTCAGCAGCGCTTTGATGTCGGCAGACATACTGGTTTGTTTGATTTCTGCTTTCTCGTCTTTTTGTGCCATGGTCGCAAAGACCAAAAAGACGCCAACTAGTGTTAGCGTAATAAAGATACTGTGCCAGCCGAAGTTATCTGCCAACACAACCCCTAATTGAGGTGCTAGTGCTGGTGATAGCGCGACGAGTGGCATGATTGTCGCAAAAATTTGTTGGCTACTGCTTGAGTAGCGCTTAATGACCATAGCTTGCCAGATCACGGCTGGTGCACACACACCGATAGCTTGGATAAAGCGCAGTGTGAGTAGTTGCCATACTTGATCACAGAAAGCCAAACCGAATGACGCGATAGTAAATAGCACCAACCCGGCTGCGAGTGTATTACGATGGCCAAATTTATCGGATGCCAATCCCCACATTAGTTGGCCAATCGCCATACCAACGAGGAATACCGTTAAAGAGAGAGCAATTTGCTCAGGGCCTGTTGCAAAGTCGATTTCCATCGCTTTGAATGCTGGCAGATACATATCCGTAGCAACGAAGCCAAGCATCGATAATGCTGCCAGGTAAATGAGCTGTAGTTTTGAGATTTTCATGATTCAACCAGTCAAATTATTTAATCATTTTTTTATCAACATCAGTTGGCGCCAACCCTGATTTATTTACCTTATTATTCTATTTTTCGATTTTGAGAAAATAAAACGCTAAAATTGTTGGTTATCAATCAAATTTTTTGAAAGGTTAAATCATGTTCTCTAAAGCGTCTTTGGAAATGCTGGATACGGTTGCCCGTTTAGGCAGTTTCACCGCTGCGGCTGAGGTATTGCATAAAGTCCCCTCAGCCATCAGCTATGGAGTAAGGCAGGTCGAGCAAGATTTAGATGTGGTGCTGTTTCGACGTTTACCAAGGAAAGTCGAGCTAACTCCAGCGGGTGAACTTTTTATGGCCGAGGCGCGCTCTTTGCTGCGTCAAATGGAAGAGGTGAAAGCACAAACGCGGCGAGCGGCTCAAGGATGGAAAAGCACGTTAAAGCTGACCTTAGATAACGTGGTGAAGTTAGAAAAACTCAAACCTTTGGTGGAAGATTTCTATCGCGAGTTTGAATTTGCTGAATTGCAGATCAATATGGAGGTCTTCAATGGTTCTTGGGAAGCCATAGCACAAGGTCGAGCCGACATTGTCGTTGGCGCGACATCTGCGGTTCCCGTTGGGGGAGATTTTGAAGTCAAAGATATGGGCGTATTAGATTGGGCATTTGTAATGTCACCCGCTCATCCTTGCGTTCGACAACAAGTGCTTACTGAAGCGTTTGTGAGTCAATTTCCGGCGATCTGTCTTGATGATACTTCGAACGTGCTGCCAAAACGCCATACTGGCCATTATCCGCAACAACGCCGATTATTATTGCCCAATTGGTATAGTGCGATTGAATGTTTAAAAAATGGGGTGGGCGTGGGTTACATGCCACGTCATATTGCAACACCCTTAATCAATGATGGTGTGTTGGTGGAGAAGGTCATGCCGGATGATAAACCGCTCAGTCACTGCTGCTTAGTATGGCGCAAAGATGATAATCATAAATTGATCCAGTGGATGGTGGACTATCTTGGGTCGCCTAATCAGCTACATAAAGATTGGTTACAGTCATAAAAAACACCTCGCATTAGCGAGGTGTTTTCATTGATATGTTTAAAATGTGGCGTTTTATGACAAGAAAAACTTATACGATGGGTTGTCTGTCTCGTCTTTGCATTGATAGCCAAGTTCACGTAAATGTGCAGAAAACTGAGCTAAATCGCTTTCATCTAACTCGAAACCACATAAAACACGTCCGTAGTCAGCGCCGTGGTTACGGTAGTTGAACAAACTGATATTCCAGTGTGTGCCGAGTGTGCTTAAGAACTTAAGTAGCGCCCCAGGGTACTCTGGGAATTCAAAGCTGTAGAGGCGCTCTTTAAGCGGCTTAGACGGCTTACCACCAATCATGTAGCGCACGTGCAGTTTCGCCATTTCATCATCAGACAGGTCAACCACTGGGTAGCCACCATCACGTAAGTCGTGAATGATATGTTCTAGCTCTTCCTGACCGCCTTGCAAACGCACACCGACAAAGATATTTGCCAATGCGTCATCGTTGTAGCGGTAGTTAAACTCTGTCACGGCACGGCCGCCAATGAGATTACAGAACTCAAAGAAAGCACCTTGACGCTCAGGGATGGTGACGGCAAGCAGACCTTCACGTTTTTCACCAAGCTCGCAGCGTTCAGAAACATAACGCAGACCGTGGAAGTTGGTGTTTGCGCCAGACAATACCGTACCTAGGTCTTTGTCTTTCAGCTTGTTCTGTTCAGCAAACTTCTTCAAACCCGCCAGAGCAAGCGCGCCAGAAGGCTCTGCAATCGCACGGGTGTCTTCAAAGATGTCTTTTACTGCTGCGCAGATTTCATCGCTAGAGACTGCAATATGGCCATCAATGTACTTTTGGCATAGACGAAACGTCTCTTCACCAATGCGTTTTACTGCAACGCCATCGGCAAACATGCTGACCTGGTCTAATACTACTGGTTCACCTGCATCCAATGCCGCTTTGAGGCATGAAGAATCTTCTGGCTCGACCGCAATCACTTTGATTTCTGGCATGAGCTGCTTCACGAGTACCGCAACACCGGCAGCCAAACCGCCACCACCGACAGGGACGAAGATGTAATCAAGGTGACCATTTTGCTGCAGCATTTCCATGCCGATGGTGCCTTGACCTGCAATCACCAGTGGGTGATCGAAAGGAGGGACAAATGTGTACCCATGCAGATCAGAAAGGCGTTCCGCTTCCGCTTTTGCCTCATCAAAGTTGCTGCCGTGCAGCACTACATTGCCACCGAAGCCACGTACCGCATCGACTTTGATGTCTGGTGTGGTTTTGGGCATCACGATGGTGGTCTTGATGCCTAGCTTAGTACCAGAGAGCGCCATGCCTTGAGCGTGGTTACCTGCCGATGCTGCAATGACACCAGCGGCTTTTTGTGCTTCAGATAAACTCGCCACCATGTTGTATGCACCGCGCAATTTGAACGAGTGTACGGGTTGGCGATCTTCACGCTTGATCTGCACGTTATTCCCGATACGTGCAGATAAACGAGGCATTTCTTGCAGTGGCGTCACTGTTGCTACTTCATAAACAGGTGCGCGAAGGATTTGGCGCAGATAATCTGCGCCAGTTTGGTTCACTTGTTTTTCGGGTTGAGCTTCCATCATTGCTAGCCCTCTAGCTTCGACTTGTCTCGTACTGCACCCTTGTCAGCACTGGTTGCCATACTCGCGTACGCTTTGAGTGCAAATGAAACTTCACGTTGGCGGTCAACTGGTTTCCAGCCTAGTTCGTCTTGTTTTGCACGGCGCTCAGCAAGTTCTTGTTCAGACACTTGGAGTGAAATTGAACGGTTTGGAATATCAATTGCGATCATATCACCTTCTTTTACCAGACCAATTGCACCGCCGTTTGCTGCTTCAGGAGAGGCGTGGCCGATAGAAAGACCTGATGTGCCGCCAGAGAAACGGCCGTCAGTCAGAAGTGCACACTCTTTGCCAAGGCCCATCGATTTTAGATAAGTGGTTGGGTAAAGCATTTCTTGCATGCCCGGACCACCTTTAGGGCCTTCGTAACGGATAACAACCACGTCGCCTGCTTTTACTTTGCCGCCTAAGATGCCTTCTACGGCGTCTTCTTGGCTTTCGAAAACTACGGCTGGGCCAGTGAATTTATGAATGCTCTCATCCACACCAGCAGTCTTAACGATACAACCATCTAATGCGATGTTGCCTGATAGAACGGCTAGGCCACCTTCTTGGCTAAAGGCATGATCGATAGTACGAATACAACCTTCCGCACGGTCGTCATCAAGGCGATCCCAGCGGCAATCTTGTGAGAACGCTTGAGTAGTACGAATACCCGCGGGACCTGCGCGGTAGAACTTAAGTACTTCTTCGTCTTCAGTTTGGATGATGTCGTATTTCGCCAGCTGCTCTTTCATCGAAAGGCCAAGCACGGTGCGCGCATCATTGTGTAGAAGACCTGCACGATCTAACTCACCAAGAATTGCCATGACGCCACCAGCGCGGTGTACGTCTTCCATGTGATATTTCTGGGTAGATGGTGCCACTTTACATAGGTGTGGTACTTGGCGTGATAGGCGATCGATATCTTCCATATCGAAATCCACTTCACCTTCTTGCGCTGCAGCCAACAGGTGCAAAATGGTGTTGGTTGAGCCACCCATTGCAATATCCAGTGCCATCGCATTTTCGAACGCATCAAACGTAGCGATGTTGCGTGGCAGTGCTGATTCGTCATCTTGCTCGTAGTAACGACGAGTCAGTTCAACGATGCGACGACCTGCATTAAGGAACAGCTGTTCACGGTCTGCGTGCGTTGCCAGCATAGAACCGTTACCTGGTTGAGAAAGACCCAGTGCTTCAGTTAGACAGTTCATTGAGTTTGCAGTGAACATGCCTGAACACGATCCACACGTTGGACATGCGCTGCGTTCGATCTGCTCGCTTTGCTCATCAGACACTTTTGGATCTGCGCCTTGGATCATCGCATCTACAAGGTCTAGTTTGATGATCTGATCAGAAAGCTTGGTTTTACCCGCTTCCATTGGACCACCAGAAACAAAGATAACCGGGATGTTAAGACGCATAGATGCCATCAACATTCCTGGAGTGATTTTGTCACAGTTAGAGATACATACCATGGCATCGGCACAGTGCGCGTTGACCATGTATTCTACTGAGTCTGCGATCAGTTCGCGTGAAGGCAGTGAGTACAGCATGCCGCCGTGACCCATTGCGATGCCATCATCAACCGCGATGGTGTTGAATTCTTTCGCAATACCGCCAGCTTTTTCGATTTCGCGTGCTACAAGCTGACCCATGTCTTTCAGGTGTACGTGACCCGGAACAAATTGAGTAAACGAGTTTACAACGGCGATGATTGGTTTACCGAAGTCTTCTTCTTTCACACCCGTTGCACGCCACAGTGCTCGTGCACCCGCCATGTTACGACCATGTGTGGTGGTAGCTGATCTATATTTTGGCATTTCCTAATCCTTCTTACTTCTGTTCTGGGTACACATAGTCTAACCAGCCCCACTTATCTTCCGTGGTGCCGTCAAATAGGCCAAAGTAGGCTGCTTGTAGTTCTTTAGTGATAGGGCCGCGCTTACCAGTGCCCACTTCAATCTTGTCGATGGTTGCCACTGGTACAATCTCAGCCGCAGTACCTGTCATGAAGACTTCATCGGCAAGGTAAAGGGCTTCACGAGCAATGTTCGCCTCACGTACTTTGTAGCCTTTATCGCGTGCAATTGTCATGATCGAGTCACGAGTGATGCCCGGTAGAATCGCGCTAGTTGCTGGTGGTGTGGTGATTACGCCATCTTTGATAACGAAGATGTTTTCACCAGCCCCTTCCGATAGGTAACCATCTACGCTTAGCGCAATACCTTCGTCGTAACCGTGACGACGCGCTTCACCACCAACCAGTAGTGAAGATAGGTAGTTACCGCCTGCTTTAGCCGCAGTTGGGATGGTGTTTGGCGCAGCGCGGTTCCAGCTTGAAATCATCGCATCGACACCTTTTTCTAGCGCTTCTTCGCCTAAGTAAGAGCCCCAAGGAAATGCGGCAATGATTAGATCCATCTCAGTGCCAACTGGTGGACATACGCCTAAGCCAACATTACCGACAAAACCCAATGGACGAATGTAAGCGCTGTCGAGTTTGTTTTGGCGCAGTGTTTCGCGGGTCGCTTCCATGATTTCTTCTACTGTGTATGGAATCGGAAAGCGGTAAATCTTGGCAGAATCTTTTAGACGTTGTGCATGCTCACGGTGACGGAAGACAATTGGGCCTTTTGGTGTGTTGTAACAGCGCACGCCTTCAAACACGGATGTGCCATAGTGCATTGCGTGAGTCAGAACGTGAACGTTCGCCTCTGCCCATGGAACCATCTCACCATTAAACCAAATGAAATCTGCAGTTTTCGTTGCCATTTGTTGCCTTCCTTATGCACTTACGTGTTGTTGTAAGTTGTGATTTGGCAGTTCATCGTTGCGGATTTTTAGCACCTCAACCTTACGAACGTCCCACAACTTCTCTATTTGATTGATCAAAAACGAGATTGGTCGATCGCTGTCGACGATGATCTCGACGCTGGCTACTTTGCTTTCGTGGTTTTGCGTAGCAGCGACTTGTTTGATCACGAAGCCTCGGTGACGAATCACACGTAGAACGCGCTCCAACAGTACCGGTTTGTCATCGGCTTTGATGTCGAGTAAATATCTGTCCATGCGATTGTCTCCTATGTATTTTCCAACATATCACTGTTTGATGCGCCAGGTGGCACCAATGGCCACACGTTTTCTTCTTCATCAATCAAAACGTGAAGCATGTAAGAAGTTTCACTCGCTAGCATCTCTTTGAGAGCAGGTTCGACTTCTTCTTTCTTGGTGATGGTTTTGCCCGGGATATCGAACGCTTTTGCTAACATCACGAAATCTGGGTTGTCATCAAGAATGGTTTCACTGTGGCGACCGTCAAAGAACAATGACTGCCATTGGCGAACCATGCCAAGACGTTGGTTATTAAGAAGGACAATCTTCACTGGAATCTGCCGACGCTTCAGCGTGCCCAATTCCTGAACGTTCATCATAAATGAACCGTCACCTGTAATAAGGATAGACTGATCATCAGGACGTGCGACTGCAGCGCCCATCGCTGCTGGCAAGCCAAAGCCCATGGTGCCAAGGCCAGCAGAAGTGATAAAATTTTGTGGTTCGCGTGGCTGGATATGTTGCGCTGCCCACATCTGATGCTGACCGACGTCAGTCGAGACAATTGAGCTATCTGGCATCATGTCAGACAGTTGTTTAAGCAATAGCGGTGCGTAGATTAACTCGCCTGGGTGGTCGTAACGCCACTTAAAGCCGCTGCGCAGACTTTCACTGTGATGAACCCACGGTGAGATATCTTGAGTCAGCTCTAGCTGAGGAAGAATGGTGTTGATGTCGCCACGTAATGGTGCGTTGGCGTGGCGCAGTTTATGAATCTCCGCAGCATCAATGTCGATGTGAATCACTTTCGCATTTGGTGCAAACGTATCGAGCTTACCCGTCACACGGTCATCAAAACGCGCGCCAACCACGATCAATAGATCGGCTTCTTGAACCACTAGGTTGGCGGCTTTGGTGCCATGCATACCCAACATACCAAGATAGTGAGGATCATGGCGTTCAATGGTACCGAGGCCTTTTAATGTGCTAACTGCAGGCATTGGGTTTAAGCGAAGAAATTCGCGTACTGCATCGGTTGCTTTCGCAAGTTGCACGCCACCACCAACATACAACACTGGGCGAGTAGATGCTGCCAGCACATCTTGCGCACGTTTGATATCTTCAGCGCTGACATCTTCGATTGCTGGCGCTATGTATGGAGGAAGAAGGTCTGTAGGTGCTTGAGCGAGTTGAACGTCTTTGGCGATATCGACAATGACAGGACCCGGACGACCGGTTTTTGCGACCTCAAAGGCTTCGGCAAGTGTCGGAGCTAGATCTTCAATTTCGGTCACGAGATAGCTGTGCTTAGTACAGGCTAGGGACATTCCGATCACATCCATTTCTTGGAATGCATCGGTACCGATATGAGAGCTAGCTACCTGGCCTGTGATGGCAACTAGAGGTACGGAGTCAAGGAAAGCGTCGGCAAGGCCGGTAACAAGGTTAGTGGCTCCTGGGCCGGAAGTTGCCATGCACACAGCAACGTCTTGAGTGGAACGAGCCATCCCGATAGCAGCCATAGCGGCCCCTTGCTCGTGACGGCATAGGATGTGTTCCACCCCACCGTCATACAAAGCATCATAGATTGGCATGATGGCCCCGCCGGGGTAGCCAAAAACGGTTTCGATGCCTTGCTGTCTTAAAGCGGCTACGACAAGTTGTGCACCAGTCATCGTAAACCTCCTTTGCTACGTTGTGGCTCGTAGCGATTGCCATATTTATTGCACTTCATGTGCACTCCCATTCTTCCCGTTAAACTGTCCGAGGGTTAGACAGATGACAACTTGTAGTTGTAAAAAAACCCCCGGACTTTTCAGTGCGGGGGTTTTTTGTAATTTGTGGTTACCTTTCGCCCACAATACCCCGCGCGGTGCCAATAATGACCACGATAATCAGGGCTAGCAGTGCGTTGATATGAGCGAAAAGGTTCATCTGTCTGTCGTTCTTTTTTCGTTAAAAAATGTTGTGTAATGTTCTACGAAATTGTTTGCGTCATTAGTGGTATCACACAATTCCGCTGCATGACAAGCAAAAAGTCATTCTTTTTTCACATTAACTCTCAATTGGGACGCGGTATATAACATAACCAACTAGATAAAACATTTGTTTACAGAGTGTTCAAAAAAATTGAGGAACGTATGGGGCTGGCAATCATTCATAGTCGAGCAAGCGTCGGGGTGCAAGCGCCATCGGTTAGTGTAGAAGTTCATATCAGCAACGGCATGCCAGGGTTTACCTTAGTAGGCTTGCCAGAGACAACGGTAAAAGAGTCCAAAGATCGCGTACGCAGTGCGATCATTAATTCTAACTTTCAATTTCCTGCTAAGCGGATCACCGTGAACTTGGCTCCGGCAGATCTACCCAAGGAGGGAGGGCGTTTTGATCTTCCTATTGCATTGGGAATTTTGGCCGCTTCGGAGCAAATCGCGACAGATAAGCTCAAAAACTACGAATTTGTTGGTGAGTTAGCACTATCTGGTGGTCTGAGACCTGTAAAAGGTGTGCTGCCTGCTGCGCTGGAAGCCAGTAAGATTCAACGTCATTTGGTCGTCCCACATGTGAATGGCGATCAGGCGGCGCTAGTGGGGAAGGAACAACATAAATCGGCCCAATCATTACTGGAAGTATGTGCCGAGCTTTGTGGTCAACATCGACTGAATCTTTTTCAAACGCCTAAGCGAAAAACGATCGAAAAACATGGTCGAGACTTACAAGATATTATTGGCCAACAACAAGGTAAGCGAGCACTGGAGATTGCTGCCGCTGGAAACCACAACTTACTTTTCCTTGGCCCGCCAGGTACTGGAAAAACGATGTTGGCTTCGCGTTTGTGTGACTTATTACCGGAAATGAGTGACGAAGAAGCAATGGAAACCGCTTCGGTGGCATCGTTGACTCAGAGTGAAATTAATGAGCATAACTGGAAGTCGCGTCCGTTTCGTTCTCCGCATCATTCAAGTTCAATGGCGGCATTAGTCGGCGGTGGTTCGGTACCCAGACCAGGGGAGATCTCTTTAGCCCACAACGGGTTATTGTTTCTCGATGAAATGCCCGAATTTGATCGTAAAGTTCTGGACTCGTTACGCGAACCGCTCGAATCTGGCGAGATCATTATCTCTCGAGCGCAAGGTAAAACACGCTTTCCGGCTCGTTTCCAATTAGTTGGAGCATTGAACCCAAGCCCGACAGGATATTACGAAGGCAATCAAGCGCGCACCAATCCACAAGCTATTTTGCGCTACCTTGGTCGATTATCTGGACCACTGTTAGATCGCTTTGATATGTCTTTAGAAATCCCAGCTTTGCCCAAAGGGACATTAGCAGAAGGAGGTGATCGCGGTGAGCCGACTGCTATCGTAAAAGCGCGTGTGAGCCATGCGCGTAACAATATGCTAAACCGCAGTGGTAAGGTCAATGCACTGCTAGGTAGTCGAGAAATTGAGGCGTTTTGTCCCTTGCATAAGAGTGATGCTGAGTTTCTTGAGACCGCTTTGCATCGTTTAGGACTCTCGATTCGTGCGTATCATCGTATTATCAAAGTGGCGCGAACAATCGCCGATCTGGATGGGGCGGAGCAAATTGAACGAACGCACTTGGCTGAAGCACTTGGGTATCGAGCGATGGACCGTTTGCTGAAACAGCTTACGGCGCAAGCGGTATAGAGACATGCAAAATGTCATCGCAACAAGTGTTGTGAGCGCCTTGTTGCGATGAAGGACGTTAGAAGGTGTAGTTGAGACCAAGCGACAATAGGTACTCTTTCTCCTCATAAAACGTGATATTCGAGTCAGTTTGGCTATAGCCGGCTAAAGAAATGAACGACCAGTCTTGCCAGTCAAATACGTTTTGATATTCGTAGGCCGCAAATAGGCTAATGGTGTCGTCATTTCGTGTTTTAGCAAAAGTTTGGCTAGCGGCTTGATAGTCTCTCCATGCATAACCCGCGGTAAGGGCCAATCGATGGCGGTTGATAAATTTAAACCAGCTAATGTCCAATCCGTACGAATCAAATGACTCCGCTTTACCGTCGGCATCTTGATTGATGTAGGTGAAAGCGGGTTGCAACATAGACGTTTGGTTGAGTGGAATGCGATAGTCGCCTTTGACATAGTAAAGGTTAGCATCGCGAGCAAGTGAGTGGTCTGTCACTTCCTCCTGCTCGATGTCTTTATCAGCATAAGCAAGATCAAGGTTGAAGTTCTTATCAATTAACCCTTTGATCTGAAAGCGATACGCATTGCCGTCAACATCCGTCTCTTTACGTGCGGTTCCTACTTGATAAGGGTTGCGCCAAGTTTCGCCTTTGAGTACCGTCGGCAGATAGGAAACATCGAGCACGGTGCCAGATTGTAGCTCGTGTTGATAGCCCAACTGAAAAGCGAGTGTACCTACGGCGACATCTGAGCGTGTGGTACCGGCGTAAACTTGGTGGTTGAGTCGGCTACCAAAGGTGTATGTCACACTCCCTAGCGGTGCAGCGATAACGGAACTGTCACTATCGGCACGCTTATCGAGAGAATCGATGGTGTTACTATTTTCTGTATTGAAATTGGATTCTGATGATATGAATCCGGCATTCAGCGAAATTTCACCGCCAAAACCCGCGGTTTCAGCGAGTTGAGCCTGAGCAGAACTGACGACAAAGGCCAAAGGCAAGAGAAGTAGCCTTGGTTTCATTCGTTATCTCCTTGTTGTCGAATGAATGGTGCACATATTGGTTGCGGTAACAAATCTGACCATTTCCACGCATGTTCCAATGTGGCAAAGGCGCAGTATAATTACACGCTGTTTTATTCTTCACACATTATCACTGTTGTTTGACTATCATGTTGGCATATTTGTTATTTTTTTTTAACGCTTCTTTTGTGATTCTCAATTCTGCGGTTTGTTCACTCGCAATTTGTGTTATCGCTGTATTTAAAATATTGCTTCCTGGCGTAAAGCTAAAAGCACTAGCGACCGTTTGTGCCAATAAGGTGATGTGGTTATGGGCTACCGTTAATGCGTGCATTCTGGCGGTATCTAACCGTGTTGAGTGGGATGTTCAGGGCGGTGAAGCGCTTAAAAAAGACGGGTGGTATCTGCTGATCAGTAACCATCTCAGTTGGACAGATATTGTTGTGCTTTGCTGCGTGTTTAAAGACCGTATTCCCATGCCGAAGTTTTTCCTCAAGCAACAACTGCTGTATGTGCCTTTCATCGGGATGGCGTGTTGGGCGCTCGATATGCCATTTATGCGTCGCTATTCGCGAGAGTATCTGATCCGCAACCCTCATAAGCGAGGTAAAGATTTAGAGACGACACGTCGCTCGTGCGCTAAATTCAAACACACTCCAACCACAGTGGTTAACTATGTCGAAGGAACCCGATTTACCGAAGAAAAGCAGCGTAAGAGTAAAGCAAACTATCAATATTTGCTGCAACCAAAGTCGGGCGGGATTGCGTACACGTTAGCGGCGATGGGGGAGCAGTTCGAGAGCATTATCGACGTTACGTTGGCGTACCCAGAAAATACGCATAAACCGTTCAAGGATTTATTGATGGGCCGCATGAGCAAGGTGGTTGTGCGTGTAAATGTGTTACCCGTTGATGAAAGAGTGCTTGGTGATTACTTCAACGATAAGCCCTATAAGCGACAATTTCAGCAATGGTTGGGGGATGTGTGGCAAGAAAAAGATCGGTTGCTACAAGAGATTTACAAATAAACAAAAGGGGAGCGACGTGTTCCCCTTTTGATTGATATCGATGTGCTTATTTTAGTGTCAGCAAGTAGTTCACCAGAGAGAAGTACTCATCCATCGTTTTGATGCTTTGTGCTTGAACTAGGTATTTGTTGTTAACGATAACCGCAGGAACGCCGGTTAGACCGCTGTTTTCAAATTGCTTGTCCATACGGCGAACCATTGAATCAACCGCGAAGCCTTTGAATGCAGAATCGAATTTTTTCGCATCTACACCTTCATCAAGGAAGATTTGACGAAGTTCTTCATCATTACGTGGTGCTTTCTTTAGATTGTGGATGCGGTTAAACATCACTGGCACCATTTTGTCTTCCACTTTTAGTGCAACCATGGTCGCGTAGGCTTTGCTCATTGATGGGCCCATGTTGCCACCCATGAAAGAAACGTGGTTTTTTAATAGCTTAGTACCTTCTGGCAACTGCTTTTTCAGTTGCTGGATAACAGGTTCAAAGCTATTACAGTGCGGGCAGTAGAAAGAGAAAAACTCCGTCACAAGAGGTTTTTTTGATGCCTCAAGATCCAATACTTTGTAATGTTCACCTTCTTTGAATTGCGCTGCATGTGCCGACAGGCTTAACATCAGCATAGAAAACAGTGCGAACAGTTTTTTCATCGAAATATCTCCATTTTTGAATTTTTGGCCTGACTTACCACTGAGGCATTAAAGACAGCGGTGCTTCTTCTAAAGCGGCGATCTGCTCTTTAAATGCAAGGACCTGACCTTCCCAGTATTTTGGCTCATTAAACCATGGAAAAGCGAGAGGAAATGCAGGGTCATGCCAACGTTTTGCTAGCCATGCCATATAGTGCACCATTCGTAGACCGCGAAGTGGCTCGATTAGTTTCAATTCTGCAGGATTAAAGTCGCAAAACTCTTGGTAAGCCTCTAAAACAATATCCAACTGCATCAGTTTGTCTTGGCGTTCACCGTTCAATAGCATCCATAAGTCTTGTACTGCAGGGCCGTTACGAGCGTCATCCAAATCAACAAACATAGGGCCATCTCGCCACAAAATATTGCCTGGGTGGCAATCGCCATGCAAACGAATCATATTGAAGCCTTCTTGCCAGTGGCTTTCAATTGATTTGATCAGCATATCCAAGTCATTGAAGAAGCTGTTCTCCAAGTGCATTGGAATCATATTGGCGTTTTGCAGAATCTCTCTTGGTTGATACAGGTATTCTTGTAAGCCGATCGTAGGGCGATGTTGGAACGCTTGGCGGCTGCCGACTTTATGGATGCGGCCAAGGAAACGCCCTACACCTTCGAGCTGATCTAAATTGTCAACCTCGTATTGGCGACCACCCACGCTATCAAACAGCGCAAAAGCATAGCCTTGATAGTGATGCAGGGTTTCACCGTTGATGCGCACAGGTGGTGCGACGGGTATCTCATTGCCAATCAGCTCTAAAGTAAAGTCGTGCTCCTCTTGGATCTGTTCATTGCTCCAACGTTCAGGACGGTAAAACTTGACGACATAACGACGACGCTCTTCGTCAGTAAATTGATAAACACGGTTTTCGTAGCTATTGAGGGGAAGAAAGCCTGATTCTGCGCGAACGCCGATGCTTTCTAACGCGTACCACATAAAGTCTGGGGTAAGGGCGTCAAAGTTAAACATACTTTGGGACATATAAACAAAAAGGCTCATTACTGAGCCTTTTTCCGTTAGTCACTGAAGTAGCACTATAGTTTTTTAATAAAACGGCTTTCTACTTCAATGGTGAATTCGTTGCTCTTATCGGTGAGTATAAACTGAATTGTCGTAATCGCAGAGTTTAGCTTGTCAGGATCGGCACCAAGACTCATTGGCAGGTTCAATACCTCACCTGGCTGGACCTGAATTGTCTGCTTACCATACCAGCTTACATCGGATAGCCCTTCAACATCCAACGAGTACTCTTGCACTTGCTGAGTTTTGTTGATCACCTTGAGGGTGTAGGTGTTTTCTACTTCTCCCGAGCTATTAACGCGGAACAGTTGGTTACGGTCGCGAATAACACTCATGCCTGCTGGGTCTACCGCTGCAATTTGGGCAAAGAACAGACCAATCATGACCAGTAGCACAGCTCCATAGCCCAGCAGCTTCGGACGCATGACTTTGGTACTCTTACCCGATAAGCGGTGCTCGGTGGTGTAACTAATTAGGCCTTTCTCGTAGCCCATGCGATCCATGGTGTTGTCACACGCATCAATACAGGCGCCACAGTTGATACATTCATACTGCAAGCCGTCACGAATATCGATACCTGTTGGGCACACCTGCACACACAAATCACAATCAATACAATCACCCAAACCAAGTTGCTTTGGATCGGCTTTACGCGGACGTGGGCCACGTTTTTCCCCACGTTTTGCATCGTAGCCAACGATGAAGGTGTCTTTATCAAACATGGCAGACTGGAAGCGCGCGTAAGGACACATGTGAATACACATGATGGAACGCATCCAACCAGCATTACCATAAGTACAAATGGCAAAGAACATTACCCAAAAGACGGGCCAGAAGTTGGCGTTAAAGGTGAAAAAGTCGATAACCAATTGCTTCATTGGTACGAAGTAGCCAACAAAAGTAAAACCAGTGGCGAGCGCTATGGTAAACCAAGCTATATGTTTGACGGTTTTACGCATCGCTAAATTCGCCGTCAGCTTATTGGAGTCTTGTTTGCGGCGTTTATTGGCACTACCTTCGAGCTTCTCTTCAAACCAGATATACATGAAGGTCCAGACGGTTTGTGGGCAGAGATAGCCACACCAAACTCGACCTAAGAAGGTGGTAATAAAGAACAACCCAAACGCCGCGATCACAAATAGCAAGGCGAGTAGGGTAAGATCTTGCGGATACAATGTGGTACCGAAAAAGTTGAACTGCTGGTTGCCAATGTCGAGCAAGATCGCTTGACGTTCACCGTAAGGGATCCACGGTATCAAAGCGAAGAGAAGCAGTAAGAACCAACCACCGTAACGACGCAGTTTCTGGTAAGTCCCTTTGCTTTCGCGTACATAGATGCGATTACTTGGGTTGAACCGATCCCCATTCCCTTTATGAGTCTTAGGGTTGTAGGTTTTAGGAGTCACATCTTTGATATCGATCTTATCCTGACTCATGCACTCATCCTTCTTAGGCTTTTATAATGTACGGCGTCATTTCTATTGATGTCGCTCGATGACATTGCTACTTCGTCCTTATCATAAATCATGACCGGACATAATTATTTTAGTAAATACTGATGAACGGCGATTATACAATCAATAACAATTCCTTTTCTTTAACGCAGTCAATGTTTAACAACAAAAATCAGTACAGTTAACCTGATAATTGGCTGAACAGTTATAACCAATTGTGGGACTAAAAACTTTGGTTATAAAAAAGCGACTCACAGAGAGAGTCGCTTAAAGAATACTGGCTGTTGAGCTGGTTATTTGATGATGCCACGAGCGCGTAGGATCGCCGTTTTAAAATCGTCCTCTTGGTCTTTTTTGAGTCCAGGGATCATTTCATCTTTGCTGCTATTACGCATTTTAAGGTGGTAGATCAGTACATCGTCGGTCAGATCTTCTAGCTTTCCTTCATAGCCTGCTTCTTTTGCCAGCTTAACGATGAACTGCAATAGGTTCAGCTCCTGATCTTTATGCCATTCAGGCTCTAGTAGCTCAAGCAGCTCTTCAATGCGATGACACTTCATTTCTTTCTCCACAGAATTTATAGGTGTAATTAGCAGTAAAGGTACCAAATTGCTTTGCTAAGACCAAATAGGAAAAACGATCTCTTTCACCGTGGTTTGTTCTAAGTCTTTGAAGTTTTATGAGTTGCGTGCAAAGAAAAAAGCGCAGCTGGCGCCGCGCTTTTGATTAAGCTGCTTTGATAACTTTGGCCGGAACACTCGACATCATTGCTGTCTTCTCAACCAATGTCATTGCTGGCGCAACTTGCTTTGCCTTTGGTGCAGTAGTAAAGCCACTGCGGCGGCGCATTGCACTAGTATTAGTGTGTGCGAACCTGACTGTTGTTGGGCGCATTAATTTACCTAACTGTCAGGCATATCCATTGCCGATGTAATGGCCTGAATCATTATGAGCTAGGCTCCAACAAGATTGAAGAATCACTCTTCTGGCTCTCGCCAATCCAGTTAATGAGTCAGGAATACCGATATGCATGCATATCAAGTGTAAGATTAGCATCCTTGTAATAATTGGTCGATAGTTGAGCAATTGAATTGTTTAGATTTTGTCATTTTGTCGCGATGTTCGAGGCAATTTTTGTTTGATCCCACGATCAGCAGTAGTAGTATGAGATCTCGATGAAGGAGGTGCCTATGTCATTTTTGAAGAAGACACTTGCCAGTTTTGGGATTGGGAGCGCGAACGTCGACTCAATCTTAAACCAAGACGTGCTATACCCAGGTCAAAGTGTGGATGTGTCTATCCATGTATATGGTGGTGCGACTGAACAAGCGATCGACAACATTGATTTAAAACTCTGTTGCCGCTACATCGCAGAAGCCCCTGATGACCGTGGTGCGCGAGAAGGACACAGCATGCGCCGAGTACCTCAAACTCATGTGCTTGCTAAGTGGAGTCTCCCTTACGCATTTACCATCCATTCCGGCGAAGAGCGTACCTTCGATGTTAAGCTCGATGTGCCTTGGAACACGCCTATCACCATTGGTGATGCCAAAGTATGGTTAGAAACCGGCTTAGACGTTGCCGCTGCTTTGGATCCGACTGATAAAGACATCCTCACCGTTCGACCTGATCCACTGATGGATGCGGTACTATCTGCATTTGAAGCGCAAGGTTTACGAATTCGCCAGGTGGAATGCGAGGAAGTGAAAGGATTCGATCTACCATTTGTGCAAGAGTTTGAACTGGTGCCAACCGACGGACCTTACCACGGCGTGTGGCGCGAATTAGAATTTGTTGCCCACCGAAGTGAGCAAGAACTCAAGTTATGGTTTGAAGTTGACCGCACACGCAAGGGGCAAGGTGGCATGCTCGCGAGCTTACTGGGTAGTGGCAAACTCAAGCGAGAGCTGACCATCCCTGCCACGACTAAGCCAGATCAAGTTGGCGAACTGGTACTCAATTATCTCGATCAAACTACTGCCGTTCATGAGTCTTAATTTAAGCTTACACGTGTAAGCCTAATGTGCCATACTAGAGCAAATTTCAAACTCTAGTATAGGCGCATTGATGTCCGAGCTGCAGAAACCTCAATACAGTCAACGTGAAGAACTGGCCAATACCATCACCCACGGTATAGGGATGATTTTTGGTATTGTTGGCTTGATACTGCTGTTAGTTAAAGCCATAGACCATCAAGCTGACACTTTAACGCTTACCAGTATGGCGATTTATGGTGCGAGTATTATCGTGCTATTTTTGGCCTCGACGCTCTATCATGCGATCCCTTATCCCAAAGCGAAACGTTGGCTAAAAACCTTCGACCACTGTGCTATTTATCTTTTGATAGCAGGCAGCTATACCCCTTTCTTGTTAGTCAGCTTAAGAACACCTCTAGCATTTGGGTTGATGATCGTTATTTGGAGCATTGCGTTGATCGGCATCATCATGAAAGTTGCGTTCGTCTATCGATTTAAAAAGCTTTCTTTGATGACGTACTTGGTGATGGGATGGTTATCGTTGATTGTGATTTATCAATTAGCTATTAACTTGGATGTCGGCGGACTTACACTGCTTGCTGCTGGTGGAATTGTGTATTCACTAGGGGTAATTTTCTACGTCGCGAAGCGCATTCCCTTTAACCATGCGATTTGGCACGGCTTTGTTTTGGCTGGCTGCGTGTGCCATTTCTTTGCGATTTATTACTTTGTTGAGCCTATCTAGCCGATAGGCTCAACAAAGAATATTAAACACGTATTAGCGAGTTTTTACCTCTAGCACTTTGGCAGAAAACTGGTATTGCTGTGATTGCGGTACAGCCAATTTAATGCTCTTACCTTGTTCCGCTTGCTGTGGTCGCAGGTAGGTATCCGCCATGCGCTTGATGGATTGCCAAACCGTCACGTTTTCTTTTGCCAGTTGCTGACCAGACATATCAAACACTTGCACCTCAACTTCCACTTGAATGACAGATTGAGAGCTTTGGTTAGTGATTGATGTAGGTAAAATAAGCTCACCGCTTTGATAGCTTGCTGAACCAATCAATACATCCACACCTGAATCTGATAGCTGCATGGTTGGCTTTTTGGCGTTTACCACCACGGTCGTGCCAACGGTTTTCGTTACCACTGGAATTGTCGCAATCGCAGGAGCTGCGATTGTTTCAACTACGCTTGCTGTTGTTTGTGTCTCCGTCGCTTGCTGCGCCGGTTTTTTCATGACGTATTCCCAGGTAAAGTCATCGTTCAACTTCACTTCTCGACCATCAGCTAAAGTGATGACCTCGGCGGCGTATGTGGATGAGGCGGCAAGTAGGGTCGCCAGAGTAATCCATGTTTTCATTGTTATACCTTTTAATTAGAGTCTGCTTAGCGGCGCCAAAACGCAGGAAAGAACAGTACAAGAATAGTCAGAATTTCCAAGCGGCCCATTAACATCCCAAAGCTTAAGAGCCATTTGGCAGTATCGGGCAGAGGCGCGAAGTTGCCTGTTGGGCCAATCACACTGCCCATACCAGGGCCAACATTGGCAACGGCGGTGATTGAGCCAGAAATACTGGTCACAGGGTCGAGGCCTAGTGCACTTAAACAACCCGCGATAAAGATAATAGTGATAAAAAACATCAAGCCAAATGCCACCACTGAGCGAACAATATCATCATTCACCGGTCGCTGGTTATAACGCTGTACAAACACTCCTGAAGGGTGAATCAACTTCATCATTTGTTTGTTTAGCAGCGTCATTGCAATTTGGAAGCGGAAGATTTTGATCCCGCCAGACGTTGATCCTGAGCATGCCCCCGCCATCATTAAGAATGCGAAAAGAGTGGTGGGTAATGCGCCCCATGCGGTGAAGTCTTCTAAGCCAAAGCCAGTTGTGGTGACGACAGAGACAATATTAAACATCGACACTCGCAGGGCATCCAAAATGGTGTACCCATCTCGAATCACTAACCAAGCTGAAATCACTAAGCTTGAGAATACGAACAGGTACGCAAATCCTCTAACTTGAGCGTCGTTAACCAACACATCAATACGGCGTTTACGTAACGCGGCGATAAAGAGCAAAAACGGCAAACCACCTAAGAACATAAAGGTAGTGGCCACCCAGTGTGCGCCATTAGAGAAGTGGTTCATTGACCCATCAGATGTAGAGTATCCACCCGTCGATAGCGTAGTAAAGGCATGGTTGATTGCTTCGAACAGGTTCATGCCAGTGACCAAGTAGCCCAAAATACATAAGCCCGTTAGCATTAAATAAACCGCTACGATGTTTTTGGCGACCGTTTTCGCTCTTGGACTACTTTTATCCGACCAATCTGATGATTCGGTTTGGAATAGCTTCATACCACCGACATTCAGCATAGGTAACACTGCTACCGCCATCACGATAAAACCAATGCCACCAAGCCACTGTAAAATAGAGCGCCATAGCAAGATGCTCGGCGCCATGTTGTCTAGGCCACTGAGCACCGTTGAGCCCGTCGTGGTGATACCCGACATCGTTTCGAAGTAGGCGTCGGTGAAGCTGATGTGGTTGATAAACACAAATGGCAAGGCGGCAAACGCACTCGCGATGGTCCAAACCAAACTGGTGATGAGGAACATATCGCGTACGCTGAGTTTGAACTTGGCGGTTCGACCTATCGTTAGGCAGATGAAGGCGGCAAGGTGCGTGATCACAACGGCTTGGGCGAAATCGAGGAATCCCCCCGTACCGGTAAAGAAAGCGACCAAAGTCGGCACGTACATAAACAGGGCCAGTTTGGATAAAACTAGCCCGATAACAAACAGTACGGGACGTAAGTTGACCATAGGAAAATCCTAGAGGAAGAATGGACTCGGCTGGAATAGCGCTTCGACGTCTGATACGTATTTTTTGTTGACCAGGAACATCACCACATGGTCATCCTGCTCGATGACCGTACGGTCGTGGGCAATAAGAACTTCTTCGCCACGAACGATAGCACCAATGGTGGTCCCAGGTGGAAGTTTTATATCTCCAATTGCACGTCCAACCACTTTAGATGTACTTTCATCACCGTGAGCGACGGCTTCAATCGCTTCCGCAGCACCGCGGCGAAGTGAGGACACGTTTACGATATCAGCGCGACGAACGTGCGTTAGCAAGGCTGAAATAGTGGCTTGCTGAGGTGAGATTGCTACATCAATTACGCCGCCTTGTACCAGGTCTACATAAGCGCCACGTTGGATCAGCACCATCACTTTTTTGGCGCCCATGCGTTTTGCCAACATTGCAGACATGATGTTGGTTTCATCTTCGTTGGTCAGCGCGATGAAGACGTCGACTTGGTCGATGTTCTCTTCCGAGAGAAGCTCTTGGTCTGCCGCATCACCGCAGAACACGATGGTGT
The DNA here is from genome assembly GCF_033344235.1 of Vibrio sp. Vb1554. NCBI lineage: Bacteria > Pseudomonadati > Pseudomonadota > Gammaproteobacteria > Vibrionales > Vibrionaceae > Vibrio > Vibrio sp. Vb1554. The sequence continues at coordinate 69,211 of NZ_JAWPOJ010000022.1, forward strand.
TTTCTAGTTGCTCAGAGAGCTTTTCTGCACGCTGGTAGTTACGCTCAATCAGCTTCACGCTGTAAGTTTGCTCTAGGCGTTTTGCCAAGCTTGCGCCGATGTTACCCCCGCCAACAATCATGATGCGGCGGTACGGTTTTTCTAGGCGCTGAAGCTCACTCATCACTGAGCGAATATGATTACTTGCTGCAACGAAGAACACTTCATCGTCGGCTTCAATGATGGTGGTACCTTGTGGGCGAATCGGGCGACCCTGGCGGAAAATAGCCGCCACACGGGTATCGATGTGCGGCATGTGCTCACGCAAAGCAGACAGCGCATTACCCACCAGCGGGCCACCATAGTAGGCTTTCACCGCCACTAGGCTGACTTTCTGTTCAGCAAAGCTCACCACTTGCAGCGCGCCTGGGTATTGGATCAGACGTTCGATGTAGCTCGTGACGAGTTCTTCTGGTGCGATAAGGTGATCAACAGGAATAGCGCCAGATTTAAACAGGGCTTCTTTTTCTGCCAAGTATTCTGGAGAGCGAATACGTGCAACGCGGTTTGGGGTATTGAATAGAGTGAACGCGACCTGACAGGCAGCCATGTTGGTTTCATCAGTGTTGGTTACTGCGACGAGCATATCGGCGTCTTGCGCGCCAGCTTCATGCAGCACGTCTGGGTGGCTCGCATGGCCATTGACCACACGCAGGTCGTATTTGTCCTGCAATTCACGCAGTCGGTCGGCATTATTGTCGACGATGGTGATGTCGTTGTTTTCACCCACTAGGTTTTCTGCCAGTGTGCCGCCAACCTGACCTGCACCAAGAATAATGATCTTCATACTCTTTTCTCGTATCTGAAAAAGGCGATTGAAATCACTCCAATCGCCCTATTTAGCATGCTGTTACGCGTGTGTTTTAGTTAGCACTGCGTAGTAGAAACCATCCATATCTTCTTCGCCTGGTAGAATTTGACGACCAGGCTGGTCGGGATCAGAATCCAGCAGTTGCGCATCCGCGGTACGTGCTAAAAACGCTTTTACTTGCTCCACGTTTTCTTGCGGTGTGATTGAACAAGTCGCGTAAACCATTGTGCCGCCGGGTTTCAGTTGCGTCCACATGGCATCAAAAATTTCACTCTGTAGCTCTGCTAATGCGGCGATGTCGTCTGCACGACGTAGCCATTTGATGTCTGGGTGACGACGAATCACGCCAGTCGCAGAACATGGGGCATCCAGCAAAATGCGATCAAATTGCTCGCCTTGCCACCATTCTTGTGGATTACGCGCATCACCGCAAACCACTTTTGCCTGAAGGTTGAGACGCTTCAGGTTTTCATGCACACGTTTCAGGCGTGTGTCGTCGCAGTCAATCGCGACCACTTCACTGCCCGACGTGCGCTCTAGAATATGCGCAGTCTTGCCACCTGGCGCAGCACAGCAATCTAAAATCAGTTCGCCGTCTTGTGGTTTTAGGTAGTTGATCGAGAGCTGCGCCGCCGCATCTTGGACCGAAACCCAACCTTTTTCAAAACCAGGTAGCTTCATCACATCACATGGTGCGGCCAATTTTATGGCGTCCATTGCTTCTGTGTGTGGCGTGCTATCAATGTTTTCATTTTTGAGCAGCGCAAGGTATTCATCACGAGTGTGGTGTTGATGGTTCACACGCAGCCACATTGGTGCTTTTTGGTTGTTCGCATCAACAATGCTTTCCCATTGCTGTGGGTAGGCCTCTTGCAGCAGTTTTAGTAACCAGCTTGGGTGACCGTACTTGCCAGCGTTGTTGCTGACGGCCATTTGGTCGAGTTCTTCTTGGTTGCGCTGGTAGTTACGCAATACCGCGTTAATCAAACCACGCAGACGAGGACCTTTCAGCTCTTTAGTGCCTTCAACCGTTTCACCGACTGCTGCGTGCGCAGGAATACGCATGAAGCTCAGTTGGTAAATACCAACCAGAATTAGGTGATGGAATACACGTTGTTTGCCTTTGAGCGGCTTATCCATCAACTGGTTTGCGATCATTTCTAGGCGAGGGAGGTAACGTAGCGCACCGTAACAGATCTCTTGTAACAGAGCGTGGTCACGAGGTCGTACCGTTTGTTGAGCCGCTGGAAGAGCGCTTGAAAGTGAGTGGCCCTTGTCGACGACAAGATACAGGACGTTAGCAGCCGCAGCGCGAACATTCATGATGAGTACCTTAAAGTAAAGGAGGGCATCTCTGCCCTCTAAAAGTTCGTATAATTGGGGATAATAACCCCTAGTATGGCTTAAACCAGCAGAGTGCCCACTTCAAACCAAGCCGCACGCGAGTTCAGAATATCCTGAACTGACATGGCTTTTTTGCCAGGAACTTGCAGTTGCTCTAGCACCAGTACGCCGTTGCCTGTCGCAACATAAATACCGGTTTTATCTGCTTGTACGATGGTGCCGGCTGGCTTGTCACTGGTTTGCTCTGCCACACGGCTTTGCCATACTTTGATGCTGTTTTCTGCCGCCTCAAAGTGGCTCATTGGCCATGGGTTAAATGCACGAACGCAGCGCTCAATGTGCGCCGCATCGTCGTTCCAGTTGATGCGTGCTTCTTCTTTGCTGAGCTTTTTCGCATAGTTCGCGAGCTCATCGTCTTGCTTCACTGGCACTGCTTTACCCGCAGCAATGTCTACTAGGCAGTCAATCAGGGCTTCTGGACCAAGCTCAGCCAATTTTTCGTACATTGAAGCGCTGGTATCTGTCGCTTCGATTGGCAGAGTTGCAATCTTCAGCATATCACCAGTGTCGAGACCGATATCCATCTGCATGATGGTCACGCCAGTTTCTGCATCGCCCGCCCAAATAGAGCGTTGGATTGGAGCCGCACCACGCCAACGAGGTAGGATAGAACCATGTACGTTGATACAACCCAGTTTAGGGGTATCAAGAACCGCTTGTGGCAGCAGCATACCGTACGCCACGACAACCATGAGGTCGGCGTTCAGATCGGCAAGTTCTTGTTTCGCTTCGTCGGACTTAAAGCTTTCAGGTTGGTAAACCGGGATATTGTGTTCTAGCGCCAGTTGTTTTACCGGTGGCGCAGCCAATTTTTTGCCACGACCCGCTGGACGATCTGGGTTTGTGTAAACCGCGATGACTTCATGCTCCGAAGACAACAACGCCGCCAAGTGACGGGCGGCGAAATCCGGAGTACCTGCAAAGACAATTCGTAAAGACTGACTCAAGGTAGACTTCCTTCTAATTGGTATGGTTCGAGATTAAGCGTTTTGCTGCTTCTCGTTAAAGCGTTTGATTTTCGCTAGCTTGTCCTGAATGCGTTTGCGTTTCAGTGGCGATAGGTAATCCACGAACAGCTTACCTTGTAAGTGATCAAGCTCGTGTTGAACACAAATCGCTAGCAGGTCGTCGGCTTCAAAGGTGAACTCTTTGCCATCACGATCCAGTGCCTTAACGGTAACTTCTGCAGCGCGAGGCACAAGTGCGCGTGCACCTGGTACCGACAGACAGCCTTCTTCGATGCCATCTTCGCCACGCTTTTCCAGAATCTCAGGGTTGATTAGCACCATCGGCTCATCGCGAGTTTCTGAAATATCAATCACTACGATACGTTTGTGGATATCAACCTGCGTTGCAGCAAGGCCAATACCTTCTTCGTCGTACATGGTTTCAATCATGTCATCGACGATTTTTTGAATCTCAGGGGTCACCGCTTCAACAGGCTTTGCGACTGTGCGCAGGCGATCATCCGGGAATGTTAATACTTGTAATACAGACATATTCACTCGAAATATTGAACTGTGCCGAAACAGCACAAACCTTGTTGGCTCAATTCTAGACATTTTATAGCCTAAATGACAGCATCCTTGCACCAATTTCCATTCTGGTTCCTGCTTAATAGACCAAGGACGAGGGTCATGAATCGAATTTTCCGCAACGTTGCCAGTGTTACGTTGCCGTTACTTTTCTCTTTCAACGCTGTAGCAAATGTGGATGCGAACCCACTGACTGTTAAAGATGATGCGCCACAAACGTATGTAGTCGTGAAGGGCGATACGCTATGGGATATTTCGGCCATGTACTTAGATAGCCCGTGGTTGTGGCCTCGTTTATGGCAAGTAAACCCGGAAATCGATAACCCTCATTTAATTTATCCCGGAGACAAGCTGTCTTTGGTGTGGATTAACGGTCAGCCCGTGTTGAGCCTAAAACCGGTTAAGAAGCTGAGCCCGAAAGCTCGCATCACAGAAAAGAAAGCCGTACCAACCGTTGCGGAAGGTTTGGTGATGCCTTACCTTCAATCGGATCGGTTGCTAGATAAAGATTCGTTGAACAGAGCAGCAAAAGTGATGGGTAGCAGCAAAGGCAGTAAGTATCTGACTGCAGAAGATGTGCTGTATATCAATGGCAATCAGACCGCGACAGGTTGGGCTATTTACCGACCAGTAGCTACCTTTTCGCGTGACGATGTGTCCGAAGAGATTACCGCGCTGCGTTTGATTGCCAAAGGCGAGCTCGTTGAAGCTTCGAGTGATTATTCAGGTTTGAAGCTTACATCGCAAATGCAAGAAATCCTACGTAACGATATCGCGTTGCCAAATCAATCGGTTGAGAATACTGACTTCACGACTACGTTCTATCCGCTGCCGTCGCCACAAGGCAGTTCTGCAAAGTTGCTAGGTAATATCGAAGGCATTCGCTTTAGTTCAACTAACCAAGTCGTGGTGATTGATAAAGGCACGTCAGACAATCTGAAGCAAGGCAGTGTGTTTGATTTAAAAGAAGACGCGCACCCAGTTTACAAAGACGGCGATGAGTTCAAGAAAGAGTTTGGCGTGCTTGATAAGAAAATTACTTTGCCTCAAAGCAAAGTTGGTGAGTTGCTGGTCATTCGTCCTTATGAGTACTTTAGCTTGGCACTGATCACTAACAGTACTAAACCCATTAACCAAGATATTTCGGTGGTGTCACCGTTGGCGGACGAATTAACCATCGATGAATCGACGAAATAACGATGATCTCGCTGCCTGGTTAAAACTGAGTTGTTTACCAGGCATTGGCGGCGTCAAAATGAATAAGCTACTGGCAAGAGACACGCCACGTAACATCGTAAACTTCTCTCCTGAACAGCTACAACAACTTGGGTTAACAACTAAGCAAATTCAAGCTTGGGCTTCAACAGATAAAGAAGTCGATGCTTGTTTAAGCTGGCTTGAGGCTTCTACAAATCATCATATCCTGACACTGACTGACCCGCGTTATCCACCTCAACTCAAACAAATCGTTGCACCGCCACCTCTACTTTTTGTTCAAGGAAACCCTACTTGTCTCTCTCAGCCACAAATCGCGATGGTTGGCAGTCGAAATGCGAGTATTGATGGATTACAGCATGCACGTCAGTTTGCTGCAGAGTTTGTTCAGCACGATTTTATTGTCACCAGTGGTCTCGCTTTAGGCATTGATGGTCATGCGCATGATGGTGCGTTGCAAGCCGGTGGTAAGACGCTTGCGGTGCTAGGATCTGGTTTAGCAAATATTTATCCAGCACGTCATCGTAGTTTAGCGCAACGTGTTATTGAACATGGGGCTTTGGTGTCTGAGTTTCGGCCTAATGCCAAGCCGCGCCCAGAAAACTTCCCGCGTCGTAATCGTATTATTAGTGGATTATCGCTTGGTGTACTGGTCGTCGAGGCGGCGAAAAAGAGCGGCTCGTTAATTACAGCTCGTTACGCGCTTGAGCAAGGTCGAGAAGTATTTGCGCTGCCAGCGTCAATCAATGCCCCCAATGCCTGCGGTGGAAACCAGTTGATACGTCATGGCGCTTGCCTCGTAGAAAAGACGAAAGATGTCTTAGATGAAATACAGTCCTTGCTTGATTGGTCTATTAATCAGAGTACCGATTTATTTTCTACGTTAAATGATGAAGAAGAATTGCCATTTCCTCAGCTGTTAGCTAACGTAGGAAGTGAAGCTACACCGGTTGATATTCTTGCAAACAGGACCAATATACCTGTCCAAGAAGTCATGATGCAGCTCTTAGAGTTAGAACTCTCTGGGCATGTCGTTGCGGTTTCAGGTGGCTATATTCGAAAGGGGAGGGGCTAGCTATGATGATGGATATACTGATGTATCTATTCGAAACCTACATCCATAGCGATGCAGAGTTACAGGTCGAACAAGACGAGTTGGAAGAAGAGTTGCTTCGTGCAGGCTTCCAACAAAAAGATATCTACAAAGCCCTTGTCTGGTTAGAAGAGCTTGCCGCATTGCAGCAAAGTGACACCTCTTCTGCAATCTCGACTTGCATGGCTTCGTCATCAACTCGTATCTACACAGCGAAAGAGACGCAGCGTTTAGATTTGGAATGCCGAGGATTTCTATTGTTTCTCGAGCAAATCAATGTGTTAACCACAGAAACTCGCGAAATGGTGATTGACCGAGTGATGGGATTAGAAACGAGTGAGTTTGAGCTTGAAGACCTCAAATGGATCATTCTGATGGTGCTGTTTAATGTGCCTGGCAACGAAAACGCTTACACGCTAATGGAAGAGCTGTTGTACACCAAGGAACAAGGGATTCTTCACTAACCATCTGGGCAAGTTCGAGTTTAGCTAGAATAAACGCGAGTTTGTCTTTTTGTGTGTTTTTCACGAAACGGTAAGTATGAGTAGTAAAATCGACAACACCCTTTTCTCTGCCCATGAACACGCTTTGGAGCACGAGCCGTGTCCAAAATGTGGTGGTGAGCTGACTCTCAAGCACGGAAAACATGGCCCATTTCTCGGCTGTAACCATTACCCAAGCTGTGATTACATTAAACCGCTACACAGCAATGATGGTCACATCGTGAAAGAGTTGGGTGTGCCTTGTCCTGAGTGTGGCAATGAGTTGGTTCTCCGCCAAGGGCGCTACGGTATGTTCGTTGGTTGTAGCCATTACCCGGCTTGTCATCATATTGAGTCGATTAATCAACCAGAGCCAGAGGCGCAGTCACAAGAGCAACACGCTTGCCCTGAATGTGGCAAAGGACATTTGGTTGAGCGTAAAACCCGATTTGGCAAAACATTCTACGCGTGTGATAACTACCCTAAATGCAAATTTGCTGTGAACCTTGCTCCGGTCAAGGGGCGATGCGAAGAATGTGGTTTTACTTTGTTGGTGGAGAAGAAACTCGCCAGTGGTGTGAAATTGCAATGTGCCAACCGTAAGTGCCAGCACACCCAACAAGGGTAAATACATCAAAGGAATTAAAAAGGGTCGCATCGTGCGACCCTTTTTTTATTTTTTTGCTGCCAAACGTTAGTGTTGAGGCTGTTTAGCGAACGCTTGCACGGCTGGGAAAGCTATTGGGTCTAAGATGTCTGCCAGAGCGCACAACCTACGGTGCAATTCTCCTGGGTAGTCGCCACACACGTTGATGTGTCCCATCTTGCGACCTGCACGTTTCTCTTTGCCATACCAATGAAGGTGGCAACCATCCATTAATAACAATGCTTCTGGTAGTGTGTCTTCACCAAGAATATTGATCATTGAAGTTTCACGAACCAATTTCGTACTACCTAATGGTAAGCCGCACACTGCGCGCAGATGGTTTTCAAACTGACACGTTTCTGCACCTTGCTGTGTCCAGTGACCAGAGTTGTGCACGCGTGGAGCAATCTCATTCACTAAAAGTGCCCCATCGACATCAAAGAACTCAAGCGCTAATACGCCAACGTAATCTAGGCTATCTGCGACTGCCGTGAACATTTGCTTTGCTTGTTCCTGTAACCCTGGCGCATCAATCGCAGTAGAAAGACTCAATACACCGTTGGTGTGAACATTCTCTGCCAGAGGGTACACTTCCACACTGCCATCTTTGCTTCGAGCACCAACCAGTGATACTTCGCGGTTAAAAGGAACAAACTCTTCAGCAACAATCGCTTGAGTTGGTGTTGCCGCGATGCACTCTGCCATCTCAGTCCAAATGTCGTCGACTTGAGAAGCTTCTTTTAAGCGCCATTGGCCTTTACCATCGTAACCACCTAATGCACTTTTCAGAACCATTGGCATACCAACGTGTTCAATTGCGCGGTCAAAGTCTTCACGAGTTTCAATGACGTAGTATTTCGCGTTGCGCACGCCAGCATCATCAAGCAGTGCTTTTTCAATACGGCGATCACCACCTGCTTTGATGGCTTGCGTACTTGGTAGGAACTTGCCGCTCGCTTCGCAAACCTTGAGCACGTCATGTGGAATATGCTCGAACTCGGCAGTAATCACATCAACTTGCGTAATCGCATTTTCCAAGCCATGGCCAAGTACCTGTTGAGTTAAAGGGTGAACGACATCACCGCTGCTGACATCGTAAGCTGAAATTTGAATATTCAGTGGCGCACCAGCCAGAGACATCATACGAGCCAACTGACCCGCACCAAGAACCAGTACATGCATCTGATTAATCCTCTGCAGGGTTTGGATTTGCGAGAACTGTTTCCGTTTGCTCATTACGGAATGCTTCTACCTTCGCCATGATGTTTTCATCATGAGTGCCTAGGATTTGCGCTGCTAGGATACCGGCGTTTGCTGCGCCCGCTTCGCCAATCGCCAATGTACCAACCGCAATTCCCTTTGGCATCTGTACAATAGAAAGCAGTGAATCCATACCTTTCAGTGCACGAGACTGAACGGGAACCCCAAGCACTGGCAAACTAGTAAACGCCGCCGCCATACCTGGTAGGTGGGCTGCACCACCTGCGCCTGCGATGATAACTTTGATGCCGCGTTCTTTTGCGCCACTAGCGTAGTCAGCCAGTAATTGAGGAGTTCGGTGTGCTGACACGACTTTTGTTTCGTAAGGCACGCCAAATTGGTCTAGCATGTCCGCTGCTAGTTTCATGGTTGGCCAATCGGATTTAGAACCCATGATGATACCGACTTTCATCTCAAACTCCTTTAAGCTGCAAAAATTAGGTGAGCTATAAATTTGTGCGCATTATACGGGGATTTTTATCTCAAGCAAACGTTTGCGTCTTGTTGTTGGCGCTATTGATACATTTTATAAAAAAATTGCTTTAGTGTCTGAGAATGAATATTTGTACACTTAGTGAAAACAACACAGTCAAACAAATAGGAAGTAATCGGTGGATAACTTTGAACAAGTGCTCAACGCACTCAAGCAAGGCGAAGTGATTGCCTATCCAACAGAAGGGGTTTTTGGTGTCGGATGTGATCCAGATAACCCAGAAGCAATTCAAAAGCTATTAGAGCTCAAGCAGCGTCCGGTAGAAAAAGGGCTGATTCTAATCGCGGCAAGTTATGATCAGCTCTTGCCTTATATTGATGAATCTCAGTTGACTGAAGAACAATTACAGACTGTTCATGCCACTTGGCCAGGCCCATACACTTGGATCATGCCAGCGAGCGATAAAGTATCCAACTGGGTTTCAGGGCAGTTTGATTCAATTGCGGTTCGTGTGACTGATCATCCTTTGGTGCAAAAAATGTGTAATGCATTCGGAAAGCCGTTAACCTCTACCAGCGCGAATCTCTCCGGCTTACCACCGTGTATGACCACGGAAGAAGTCGAAGAGCAGTTGGGTGATAAGCTGGTCGCCACTCTTCGTGGCGAGACCAGCGGTCGTGATAAACCCAGCGAGATTCGTGACGCCAAAACTTCACAAATATTAAGACAGGGTTAACCCTGCTAGCCAGCCATCATTAGGTTTCACGTAATAGGTAATAACGTATGTCAGCGATCGATAAGCACGCCGTAAAGCAGTTCTTGATGTCACTTCAGGACTCCATTTGTCAGCAGTTAGAACAAGAAGATGGAAAGGCCGTCTTTGTCGAAGATGCATGGCAACGTGAAAAAGGAGAGCGTCTGGGTGGCGGTGGTCGCTCACGTGTTTTGCGTGATGGCCTTGTTTTCGAGCAGGGAGGCGTGAACTTCTCGCATGTGGAAGGGAAAGAAATGCCAGCATCTGCGACAGCGCATCGCCCAGAGCTAGCGGGTCGTCGTTTTGAAGCGATGGGTGTTTCTTTGGTTATTCACCCTAAAAACCCTTATGTACCGACTTCACACGCCAATGTCCGCTTCTTTATTGCAGAAAAAGATGGCGAAGACCCAATTTGGTGGTTTGGTGGTGGTTTTGACCTAACGCCGTTCTATCCATTTGAAGAAGATTGCCAATCATGGCACGACACTGCAAAACTGCTTTGTGCGCCATTTGGTGACGATGTTTACCAAGAGCATAAAGCATGGTGTGACAAATACTTCTTCCTACCACATCGTAATGAAACTCGCGGTGTTGGCGGTTTGTTCTTTGATGATCTAAACCAGTGGGAATTTGATAAGTGTTTTGCTTACATCAAAGCAGTGGGTGAAGGCTATTGCCAGGCTTACTTGCCGATCGTTTCTCGTCGTAAAGAGTTCAAGTATGGTGAGCGTGAGCGTGAATTCCAACTATATCGTCGCGGCCGTTACGTAGAGTTCAACTTAGTGTATGACCGTGGCACCTTATTTGGTTTACAAAGTGGTGGGCGTACTGAGTCGATTCTGATGTCAATGCCGCCGCTCGCTCGCTGGGAGTACTGCTACGAGCCAGAAGCGGGATCGCCAGAAGCTGAACTTTACGAGCGATACCTAACGCCCCGAGAGTGGTAAGCACGGAATCTCCTTTTCTATATAGATAGATAGTGATAGGGTCATCTGTAATCAGGTGGCCCTGTTTTCTCTATATCTAAGTAAGGAACAAAGGTAAGGAAATGACCCAGCAAATTGATCGCTATGCCGTGTTTGGTAACCCTATCGGACACAGTAAGTCGCCATTCATTCACACCTTGTTTGCCCGTCAAACCAATCAGTCTTTGGTGTACACCGCAGAAAGTGCACCTGTTGATGGCTTTATTGACGCAGCTAAGGTGTTTTTTGCTGAAGGTGGCAAGGGGTGCAACATTACCATGCCATTTAAAGAAGACGCTTATCAATTTGCTAGCCGTCTGACTGAGCGTGCTCAATTGGCGGGCGCAGTGAACACTCTCAAGAAGTTAGATGATGGTGAAATCATTGGTGACAACACCGATGGTGCAGGTCTAGTGCAAGATCTGCTTCAGCATCAGGTTGTATTGGAAGGCGCGCGAATCCTAATTATTGGCGCTGGTGGTGCAGCTCGTGGTGTTATTAAGCCACTACTCGATCAAAAGCCGACCTCTTTAACCATTACCAACCGCACCTTTAGTAAAGCACAAGAGCTCGCAGAGCTGTTTGTCTCTCACGGTCCTATCCGCGCCAAAGAGATGGCAAGTATTGATGAAGAGTATGATGTCATCATTAACTCCACATCCGCTTCTCTAAGTGGTGAACTGCCGACTATTTCATCCTCCATCTTTGCCGCTAACAGTACAAGCTATGACATGATTTATGGCAAAGGGGTGACGAGCTTTAACTTATGGGCAAAAGATAATGGCGCCGCTCATGCGTATGATGGTCTTGGAATGTTAGTTGGGCAGGCTGCGGAAAGCTTTATGCTCTGGCGTGGCTTACGTCCTGGTGCCAAACAAATTCTCAGAGAACTAAGAAAGAACCTTGAAGGTCAATAAGCGATGAATCAATCCATCTTATTCCCAGATATTCAATCATGGGATGAAGTATCACAATCGGTAAACTTTTCGGCGCAACAATCAGGCGCACTAATAGAGTGCTTTGTGACGAAACAAAAGTTAGAAAAGCTCAGTGGTTCACTGATTGAAACTGAGCAAGCGGCAATTAAAGTGTTTACTGATTACCGATTCGACCTAGAAGAAATGGCTGAAGAGCTAATAGAAGATGAAGCCTTCAACGAAGAAGGCCATATCATCATCGGTTAACAGGGCTTTAGTTCAAGTCTTTTACTTCATTTAAGTAGTCGTTTTTGTTTTGCACATAGTTGTTGGCAGACTTTTGCAAGAAAGCTCGTTCTTTTTCTGATAGAGGGCGAGCTTGTTTTACTGGGCTTCCAACATATAAGTAGCCACTTTCTAATACTTTCCCAGGTGGCACTAAACTGCCTGCTCCGATCATCACCTCTGACTCAATTACAACAGCATCTAAAACAATAGCTCCCATACCAACCAAAACACGATCGTGGATCTGACAACCGTGCAGCATCACTTTGTGGCCAATCGTAACGTCATTACCAATAATCAATGGGTAGCCGTTTGGGTTTTCAGCGTTCTTATGGGTGACATGCAAAACACTGCCATCTTGAATATTCGTTCGATCACCAATGTGAATGTGGTTTACATCGCCTCGCGCTGCTACCAATGGCCAAATGCTAGAATCATCGCCAATTCGGATATCACCGACTAAAACAGAGGTTGGGTCAACGTAAACACGCTCACCAAGTTCAGGCTTTATACCTTTGTAGCTTCTCATTGAGCTCATCTTTTTTCCTTATTCAGGGCGATTACAGGGTGTATGGAGGTAGAATAGTAGTGAAAACTCGCCTTTTAGAATAAAAAACACCCAAACGATAAAAAAATCAAAAAAAACGAGAAAAAGGGCTTGCCAATGTGATCGCAATCTCTATAATGCCACCTCGCTGA